>CAZTMA010000101.1:0-20191 GCA_964614645.1 uncultured Anaerolineales bacterium | reverse complement strand
GGATGGCGCCGTCGACGCCCCCACCGCCCAGCAAGGTCGCGTTGGCCGCATTCACAATCGCATCGACGGCCAGCGTGGTGATATCACCTTGGATGGCCCGCAGTTCGGTCATGGCGTTCTCCCCGCTTCAGGCAGCGTGAGCGTCCAACTCGTGCTGCCGTCCTGCGTGCGCCTCACGCGTCCGCACCCGTTCCGCCAGCGGCTGCCGTACCATCCCATACCGCACAGCGCACACCCTCGCCCCGGTCCAGGTAGCCGAAGCACTCATCACAGCCCGTGCACACCAGGATGTCGACCCCTGCCGCCACCAGTGCCTGCGCGAGCTCCAGGCTGTCGGCGATGTCGTAACCATCCCCCACCGGCGTGTGGCGGTAGAGCAGCAGCCGGCCCGCCGTGTCCACGGCCGGCCGCACTGCGGCCACGATCTCAAGCGCCAGCCGCATCCGCCCCGCGCGCGACCCGCCATACGCATCGGTCCGCCGGTTGTGCACCGGGGAGAAAAAGCGATTGAGCAGGTAGCCGTGGGCGCCGTGCGGCTCAATGCCGTCGAAGCCGGCCGCGACACAGATGCGGCTCGCCGCGGCATACTGCGCGACCAGCGCCTCCATGTCCGCCAGCGACAGGTCCGCCGGCGCACCCTCCTGGCCGCGCACGCCGGGGAAGAGTTGGATGGCCGCGGCCGCGCCGCCGGCATGGATGGCCTGGACCAGGGGTGCCAGGTTGGCGGCGGTCAGGCTGGCGCCGAATTTGAATACGTTGGTGGCCTCGACGATGACCACTCCGACGCCGCCGGCCGCGCGCCGGCCGTACCAGGTCCGGGCGGCCTCCGTCGCCAGCCCGTAGTTGGTCTCCATCGGCGGCATGACGATCCGGTTGCGCAGGGCCAGATTTTTGACATGCAGGGGTGCAAACAGGGGTGTGACATCGAGCATGTGTTTGTCTCCTCGGCGAGGTCGGGGCACGCGGCTGTGTGCCGGTTCCGCAGCCCGCGACTCAGGATGTCCGCGCCGACCGCGCGATGGCCGCCGGCTCATGAGCATTTTCAGGCTCTACATGATCACGGTGCTGTCCGTGTCTGAGGACATCCTCCAACTGCGAATAGGATACCGCGGCCCGGCCCGGAGCGCACGCACGGCCACATTAGTGTGCTAATCTACAGCCATGAGAAAACTCTCGGCCGCTCCGGGCACCGAAACCATTCCCTTCCCATCCCGCCCATTGCAACGCTGCAAGTAGCAACCCTCCCCATGCCTGTCCCACCCGTGAGCACCGTTGCAGCGCCCGGGCGCCGTGGCCGGTATCGCCCAACGTTTGGGCCAATCGTCACATTTCTTCAGCCTTCGAACCTGCAACTTTCAACCGTGCCTGCCTGCTTGACAAACCCCGCCCGCCAACGCGATACTGCGGCGCAGCGGAGGAACATCTCATGATCCAGATTCACACGATCTCCATCGGCCGGCCGCAGACGCTGACCGATGAGCGCGGCAACTGGCGGTCGGCGATCCGCCGCGCGCCGGTCAACGGCCCCATTGCCCTCGGCCCGCGTGGCCTGGAGGGCGACCGCGTCGCAGATACGAAGCATCACGGCTCCCCGGACCAGGCCGTCTGCTGCCACTCGCTGGACCACTACACACGCTGGAATGCCGTCTACGACTTGGCGGACCCGGCCTCTCAGCTCCAACCCGGCAACATCGGGGAGAACTGGACGCTGACCGGCGCGGCCGAGGCCGATGTCTGCGTCGGCGACATCTACACTGCAGGGACGGCTCGCGTCCAGGTGACAGGCACGCGCTACCCCTGCTACAAGCAGGAGCGCGCGACCGGCCTGCCCGACCTCCACAACCGCGCCATGCAGGAGATGCGCACCGGCTTCTATGTGCGCGTCCTGACGCCGGGAACGGTTCAGGCGGGCGACGAGCTGGCACTGGAAGCGCGGACCCACCCGGGCATGACGTTGGCCGCGCTCAACGCGTGCGAGTTCGGAGACCTGGACCCCGCGACCGCGCGTGCGTTCCTGGACGTGCCCGAACTCACCGAAGGCTGGAAACGCATCCTGCGCAAGAAGTTGGGAGAATGAGCGGAGACCTTCGAGGTTTCAGGCCAACGGGCCAGCCGAGGGCTGGCACAGGTTGGACAACCTCGAAGGTCTTGGCCGGAGGGACCACACCATGATGACAGGCCGCGAAGTTGTCCGGCGAACGCTGGCCTTCGACTGTCCCGACCGCTTGGCGCGAGACTACCCGGAGCCGTATGGCTCCGATTTCGCGTGGTGCGGTATCGACCCGTCGCCCGATGCGCGGCCGCGGAGCGGCGTGGATGAGTGGGGTGCGGTCTGGTACAACATCGGTGTCAGCAACCTTGGGGAGGTCAAGGAGTTCCCGCTGAAGGACTGGGCCGATTTCGACCGGCTGCCCATCCCGGACATCCATGACCCGCGGCGCTATACCGCGCTGGAAGGGGCGCGCGAGCGGGCCGGCGACAAATTCCTGCTCGGCGGCGGCATCTCCATCTACGAGCGCGTCCACTTCATTCGCGGGCTCGAAAACACCTGGGCCGACATCCATGAGGCACCCGACCGGCTGGGCCACCTGCTCGATCTGCTCACGGACATGAACCTGGTGCTGATCGACCGCTATGCAGCGGCCGGCTGCGACGGGTACATCTTCTGCGATGACTGGGGGCTGCAGACGCGCCTCATGATTGCGCCCGCGTCCTGGCGCACCCTGTGGAAGCCCCGCTATGCGCGTATCTGCGCGGCCGCGCACGCTGCGGGCCTGGCGACCTTCCTCCATTCCTGCGGCCACATCGTCGCGATCCTCGACGACTTGATCGAAATCGGCCTGGACGTCATCCAGATGGACCAGCAGGAGAACATGGGGCTGGACCTGCTCGGCCAGCGCTTTGCCGGGCGCATCACGTTCTGGAACCCGGTGGACATCCAGAAGACGATGGCGCACGGCACGCTGGACGAGATTCGCGCGTACGCGCGGCGCATGGCATTGACCCTGGGCCGCTGGGAGCACAGCCGCTTCGTCGGCGGCTTCCTCCCGAAGTGGTATCCCGACCCTGCTGGCGCAGGCCACCGCCAGGACGCCATCGACGCCATGTGCGAGGCCTTTCTGGAAGTAGGGTAACATCGTCGCTCTGGCCGTCAGCCGTCAACGAATGGAGAAACGAATGACCGAATTGCGGTCGGGTGCGGCTATTCTACTTGCTGTGGCACAGTCGGAGACCGGCCACAACAAGTAGTCCGGTACAGCGATTCGATTATTCGTTGCTGGAATTCGTTGACGGCCCATCGCCCACCGGCAGCTCCTCGGCCAGCCGCACAGGCCTGCCCTCGCTGACCGAACGGCGCAGGCCCGCTTCCACCTGCAGCTCCAACAGCCCGGCCAGGCCGGCAACCGGCGGCGGCGTGCCCTCCCGGATGGATGCCAGGTAAGCACGAATCGACTTGGCGAAGGAAGCATGGTATTGGTCCCAGCGCGATCGGCCGCGCAGGATGCTGTACCGCTCCTGGCTCCCGCGCTTCGCATCCATCACCTCCAGGTCGCCGTCGAGGTCCTGCATGCGGATGCGCCCGCGTTCGTAGTTCACCTGGAGCTCGTAGAGGGCCGACTCCCATGGCACGCCCGCTGTGCCAAGCAGCGTGCCCACCGCGCCCGACTCCGTGACGAACGCCGCCGCGAGGTCCGGCGCCTTCAATCCCAATTCCCGCGCCCCGCGCACGATCGCACCCTCCCGCGCGCTGATCTCTGCAATCGGCCCCGCAAACTGGTGGATCAGGTCGATGGTGTGGCTCCAGCAGGCGTAGTGGGCCACGGCCGCGATGTTGATGACGTTGCCAAAGTCCCGTTCCGCCGCAATCTGGCGGGCAAGCATCGTGTGGTCGTAGAACCGGTAGTTGAAGATCATCGCGGTCTCGCAGCCGCGCTGAGCCGCCTCCTGCAGCAGTCCGCGGCCCTCTGCGAAGTCTTGTTCGCTGACATTCTCCTGCCCGCGCCGCGCGCACAGCGGCTTCTCCAGGAACAGGCGTGGTGGATTGTGCTCCAGCACGGCCATCGCCGCATCGCACCGGTCCATCTCGCGCGTGAGGACAAAGATGGTGTCTGCGCCCCAGGCGACCAGCTCCGCCGGTGAGCCGAACACCTGGCCGCCGAAGCGCTCGGCGCAGGCTGTTGCGCGGGCGGAAGTTCGGTTATAATAGGCCAGGTCCACGTTGGGCTCCTGGGCAAGACACGGCAGGTAGCTGGCTTCCGCAACGCGGCCTGTCCCGACAATGGCAACTTTCAGGGTATCCATCTCGCGTCCTCCTTGTACATGGGGCGGTATGCGTCCATCATATCACAAGTGGTTCTTGACAACTTAAAAGGTTTTGCTATACTGCCGGTTAACGAGGTTCTGCCACCATGCCCACCGTCAAAGATGTCGCAAGCAGGGCAAACGTTTCGCCTGGGACCGTCTCCAATGTACTCACCGGAAAGCGTCCCGTCTCCGCTGCCACCCGCGCCCGTGTCTTGCAAGTTATCGAAGAACTCGGCTATCAGCCCAATGTCCTGGCCCGCAGCCTGATCAACCGCCGCAGCGAGACCATCGCAGTCGTCGCGTCGGGGCTGGATTACTTCGGCCCGTCGCAGATTGTGGTCGGCATCGAGCGCGCGGCCGGCGAGGCAGGCTATTCGCTTATGCTGCGGCTGATTCACTGGTCCGACCCGCTGGACGCGGATCGCGCCCTGGGTGCGCTGGCCGGCCGCCAGGTCGACGGCATCATCTGGGCTGCGCCCGAGATTGGCGACAACCGCGCCCGCATTGTACCGGAGCGCCTGGTCAAGCTGCCGCCCATCGTCTTCATCAATATGGCCCCCCGCCCCGGCATCACCAGCATCTCCATCGACAATCGGAGCGGCGCGCGCCTGGCCGTCGAGCACCTGGTCAACCAGGGCCGCCGCACGATCGGCCTGATTACCGGCCCGCTGGACTGGTGGGAGGCGCGCGAGCGGCAGGCAGGCTGGGAGGACGCGCTGGCCGGCGCCGGCCTGCGTGCAGATGCCTCCCTGGTCGCGATCGGGGATTGGTCCACGGCCAGCGGCGAGAACGGGCTGCAATGTCTCCTGTCGCGCGAGCCGGAGCTGGATGCCGTATTCGTCTCCAACGACCAGATGGCGCTCGGCGCGCTACGCACTGCGCACCTGTCCGCGCACAAGGTGCCGGAGGATCTGGCCGTGGTGGGCTTCGACAATCTGCCGGAGTCCACGTGCTTCTGGCCGCCGCTGACCACCATGCACCAGCCGCTCCTCGACCTGGGCCAGCATGCAGTCCGCCTGCTCAATGAGATGATCGGGGAGCGCGCGGCCCGCCAAGCGCCGCAGGAGCAGCCCGCCGTGTGTCTGGCTCCCGAGCTTATCGTGCGCGAGAGTTCGGTCAAGGTCGAGGCCCGTGGCATGACAGCCGCACCCTGCGAGGGGCAGCAGCGCCCGCAAACCGTGTAATTCAAACCCTCAAGATAAGGAGCTACCATGAAGACACCTACGCTCGGCGTCATTGTCGGCAACCGCGGCTTTTTCCCGGCACACCTGGCGGATTCCGGTCGCAAAACCATCCTCCAGGTGCTGGCGGAGGAAGGCATCAACGCCATTGCGCTCACCCCGGAGGATACCAAGTACGGGAGCATCGTGTCGCACGCCGACTCGCAGAAGTGCGCCGACCTGTTCAAGGCGCACCGCGATGAAATCATCGGCGTCCTCGTCACCCTGCCCAACTTCGGTGAAGAGAAGGCCATCGCAAACGCACTGCGGTGGTCCGGGCTGGACGTACCGGTCCTCATCCAGGCCACCCCGGACGAGCCGGCGAAGATGACGATCGAGAATCGCCGTGACTCATTCTGCGGTAAGATGTCATGCTGCAATAACCTGCACCAGTACGGCATCAAGTACACGCTCACCACCCGGCACACGATGGACCCGACCGGCCCCGAGTTCCGCGCGGACCTCCAGCGTTTCGTCGCCACCTGCCGGACGGTGGCCGGGCTGAAGGGCGCACGCGTGGGCGTCATCGGCGCACGGCCCGCAGCCTTCAACACCGTGCGCTTCTCGGAGAAGCTGCTCGAGCGCACCGGCATCTCGGTCGAGACGGTGGACCTGTCGGAGATGTTCGGCAAGGCACTGAAGCTCAGCGCGCAGGACCCAAAGGTCGTCGCAATGACCGACAAGATTCACGCCTACGTGCCGACGCGTGACACCCCCGCGGAGGCCGTGCTGAAGATGGCGCGTCTGGGCGTGGTCATCGACGACTGGATGGCCGAGAACCGGCTGGTCGCCAGCGCGCTCCAGTGCTGGACTGCCATGGAGGAGTTCTACGGGGTCGTACCCTGCACGCTCATGTCCATCATGAGCAATGACCTGTTGCCCTCGGCCTGCGAGACGGACATTGCGGGCGTCATCGGCATGTACGCAATGGCCCTGGCCTCACAGCGGCCCAGCGCGCTGGTGGACTGGAACAACAACTACGGCGAGGATCCCGACAAGTGCGTGGTGTTCCACTGCTCCAACCTGCCGAAGGATGTGTTCAAGACCGAGTCCATCCGGGCGGACGATATCATGGTCATGGACTACCAGGCGATCATCGCGGGCACGGTCGGCAAGGAGAACACGTTCGGCACGGTGGTCGGCCGGGTCAAGGCCGAGCCGTTCACCTACTGCCGCATCTCGACCGATGACTTTAACGGCTTGATCAGCGCGTACGTGGGCGAGGGCGAGCTGACCAACGACCCGCTCTCCACCTTCGGCGGCTTCGGCGTGGCGCGCATCCCCGACCTGCAGACGCTCCTGCGCTACATCTGCGAGAACGGGTTCGAGCACCACACCGCCATCAACCTATCCCAGTGCGCCGACGCGGTGGAAGAGGCCCTCGGCAAGTACCTGGAATGGGACGTTTACCGGCACAGCTAACGGTTGAAGGTTGCAGGTTCGAAGGTTGAAAGTTGAAGTGAGGGTTGTACTAACCTTCAACCTTCAAACCTGCAACCCGTAAATCACCACGGCTCAAACGGCCTCCACTCCCCTGTCAGAGGGGCGTGGAGGTCGATCTCTCCCGTCAGCGGCGTGCGGTAAATCAGCACGACATCCTCCGTCAGCTCCGCCGCGCCATCCTTCTCGATGTACAGCGGCCCCTGCCACCGCTCCCACCCCAGCCTGACATACCACGGCTCCACCGCGGGCGACAGCGCGCCGAACGCGTAGCCGCCGATCTGCGCCTGAAGTGTGCGCATCACCGCCGCGCCATACCCCCGGCGGCGATAGTCGGCGTGCGTCGCGACGCCTTCCACATACGCGGTCATCCGCCACGGCCCTTCCCCGACGCGCAGCCGCCGGTCCAGCCACAGCGCGTGGCTGACCAGCCGGCCGTCGTCGTAGCCGAGCACGTGAATGCGGTCGGGCGCGAGGTTCAGGTAATAGCTATAGTCCAGCTCGAAAACCTCAGAGCAGAGGTCGACAACTGCGCCCGTCTGCTCACGGGTCATCGCGTGGGAGGAGAGGGTGATAAGTTGGAGGGGCATCTTAGCCTCAAACAGCGCCACCCAGGGTTCGTAGTGGGCGCTTCAGCGCCGTCGTGTGCCAGAGGCGCTGAAGCGCCCACTACGAACACCTGACACTACTACGCCAGCTCGCCCCACTTCAGCCCGGCGGGCAGGGGTGCGGGGCGCTCGCAGGTCGTCGCGACGCGCACGTGCCGCTCCGACTCCGAGGCCTCCTGGAATGAGCACATCAGGTCGAGCACGTGCATCGCCAGGTCACCGCTCGCCCGCTGCGGCCGGCCCTGGCTGACGGCCAGCGCCATGTCCGCCGCACCCAGGCCGCGACTGTTGACGTCGTAGCCGTGCGTCAGCTCGACATCGCGCCATTCCTTCTCGCCTGACAGCCGGATGCGAACCGGGCCGCCGAAGGTGTTCGGGTCCGGCACCTGCAGCGAGCCCTCCGAGCCATAGATTTCGATGCGCGGGAGATTGTGCGCCCACACGTCGAAGCTGGTGATCATCGACGCCACCGCGCCGGATGCGAAGTCCAGCACGCCGGCCAGGTGGGTCGGCGTCTCGACCACGATCTTCTGCCCGCTGCGCGCGGGGGCCGTGATGAGCCGCTCCGGGAAAGAGATGCGGGTGGAGCCAGTCACGCGCACGACCGGACCGAGCAGGCTGACGAGCGCGGTCAAGTAGTACGGGCCCATGTCGAACATCGGGCCGGCGCCCGGCTTGTAGAAAAAGTCGGGGTCAGGATGCCAGCCCTCCGGTCCGTGCCCGGCCATGAACGCGACTGCCGCGACCGGCACGCCGATGGCGCCGTCGTCGATGAGCTTGCGACAGGTCTGCAAGCCGCCGCCGAGGAACGTATCGGGCGCGCTGCCGACGCGCAACCCCTTTTCGGCTGCCAACTCCACCGTGCGCTGCCCTTCCGAACGGGTCGTCGCGAGCGGCTTCTCGGTGTAGACATGCTTGCCCGAGTGCAGCGCGGCCAGGTTGACGGGTGCGTGCGCCGCCGGGATGGTCAAGTTCACGATCATGTCGATCTCGGGGGACGCGATCAGGTCTTCGACCGTCATGGCGCGGATGCCGTGCTCCAGTGCCTTGGCCTCAGCCCGTTCAATCACGAGGTCGGCGCACGCAATCAGCTTGAGGCCGGGCAATTGCGCTGTGTTCTTCAGGTAGATGTTGCTGATGTTGCCGCAGCCGATGATGCCGACGCGGGTGACGCCGCCCGCCGGATTAGCGGTTCCCATGCGCGTAGCCCTTTCCGACGAGATAGGTGTAGCTCGCCTGCGCCTCGGCCATCATATCGGGCTGCGCGCTGCGGTCCTGCTCGACGATCAGCCATTCGGCCGTGTCTGCGCACGCGCGGATAACCGGCGCCCAGTCGATGATGCCGTCACCCACCGCGGTCATGGGCTGATCCTTGACTGCCGGGCCGTCCTTGATGTGGACGAGCGGTACGCGGTTGCCCAGCTTGCGGAGGACCTCAGCCGGATCGAGGCCCGCGGTCTTCGCCCAGTAGGTGTCCAGCTCGAAGAAGACCTCCGGTGCGAGAAACTCTGCCATGTAGTCGATGGCCGGACGGCCGTCCACGATGCCGCACTCGGCCCAGTGGTTGTGATAGCCGAGCCGCAGGCCGTTGGCCTTCGCGACCTCGCTGCCCTCGTTAAGCGTGTCGCAGACGCGGCGAATGCCGTCCACCGAAGTGAAGAGGTCCGGCGACATCCAGGGCACGACGGTGTAGGGCACGCCGAGCGCGGCGGCAGTGTCCAGCACCTCGTTCTTCTTCTCGCCGACGGGAGCCGGCAGGTGCGCGCCGCAGGCCGTCAGGCCCAGCTCGCGGAACAGCTTCGCGGCCTCCTGAGGGGTCGTGCCGGGGAAGCCGGCAGCTTCCACGCCAACATAGCCCATCTCGGCTACCTTGCGAATCCCGGCCTCGTAGCCGGCGTTGAGCACGTCACGGATCGTATAGAGTTGCAGTGCGATTGGGGCGGGCATGAATGCCTCCTGTGGATGTGATGACCAGGGGAACTAACTGGTTGAAGCCTATTCTACACCCGCAGGCGGAAAATGGTGCAAAGCAGAGGAGGCGCAACCGCTTGGAATTTTCGCGCTGCGTCGGCTATAATGGGCGGATGAGACCTCGAAGGTCTATCGAAGGTCTTTCGAGTCTCTGGAATGAGGGCTGATGCCGTCGTTAACTAAACGTTGGGTGCTCTACGATCCGTGCCCGGAAGAGGTGTATACCAGCCTTCCGCACTTGAATCGGATCGTCGTGCAGGCGCTCTACAATCGCAAAGTGGCCGTCGCGGAGACTGAGGCATTCCTCCATCCGCCGACCATGCTGCGCGATCCATCGCAGATCCTGGATCTCAGCACGGCGGTGGAGCGCATTCGCGCGGCCATCGCGGGGCAGGAGCCCATCGTCGTCTACGGCGACTTCGATGCGGACGGCGTCACATCCACCGCGCTGCTCGTCCAGACCCTCAAGGCGTTAGGCGCACAGGTCACGCCCTACATCCCCAACCGGGTGGACGAGGGCTACGGTCTCAACTGCGACGCACTGGACAAGATTGCGTCCTGGGGCACTCGGCTCGTCATCACCGTGGACTGCGGCATCCGATCCGTACGCGAGGTGACGCACGGCAACAGCCTGGGCCTGGACATGGTTGTCACCGACCATCATTCCATCCAGCAGGATGCGGACGGTCAGGACATTCTGCCGCCCGCGCTCGCGGTCATCAATACGAAACGGCAGGGCGATCCCTATCCCTTCAAGGACCTGGCAGGCGTCGGGCTGGCTTTCAAGCTGGCGCAGGGTCTGATGCGTGCGGAGCAGGCGAACCCGATTGCGCCCTGCCCGGTCAGCCTGAAAACAAGCGACCTGCTAGACCTGGTGGCGCTCGGCACAGTGGCCGACGTCGCGCCGCTGCTGGATGAAAACCGCGCGCTCGTGCGGCTGGGGCTGAATGCGCTGAACCGCCCGAAACGGCCCGGCATTCAGGCCATGCTCGATGAGGCGAGGGTCAAGGGCGGCCGGGTCAGCGCTTATTCCATCGGATTCATGTTGGGCCCGCGGCTGAACGCGGCGGGCCGGTTGGCCTCTGCCAGCGTCGGGTATGACCTGCTCACCGCAACGGACAGCTTCACGGCGAAGGCGAGAGCCGATGAGCTGGGCCGGCTTAACCGGGAGCGGCAGGAACTGACCCTGGCGCTCGTGGAGCAGGCGAAGGCGGAGATCGGTGATGACGGCGCAGACCGCTATCTGCACCTGATTGCGGGCGAGGGCTATCATCCCGGCATCGTCGGCCTCGTGGCCGGCCGGCTGACCGAGGAGCTCTATCGTCCCACGATCGTCGCGGAGATGGGCGCAACGGAATCGCGCGGCTCCTGCCGCAGCATCCCGGAGTTCAATATCACGCATGCACTGGACGAGTGCCGCGAGCTGCTCGTCCGCCATGGCGGGCACGCCGCGGCCGCCGGGTTTACGGTCAGGAATGAGCACCTGCCCGAGCTGCGCCGCCGGTTGGAGGATATCGCGGCACGCAAGCTGGCCGGCCTCGACCTCACGCCGGTGCTCAAGATCGACTGCGAGTATGATCTGGCCGACCGCGACGTGGCGTTCTGCGAGTTGCTGCAGCAGCTCGAGCCTTACGGCGAAGGCAATCCGCAGCCGGTCTTCGTCAGCCAAGGCCTCGAAGTCGTGCCCTACAGCGTGCGCACGGTCGGCAGTGAGGGGCAGCACCTCAAGTTCCGCGTACACGCGCCCGGCTCGCGCATCGAGTGGGACGCGATTGCGTTCCGCATGGGCGCATGGGCCGATGCCCTGCCCGCGAGGCTGGACCTGGCCTACTGCCTCGAGATGAACGATTATAGCGGCGCACCGCAGTTGAATGTCCGGGATCTGCGGGCGGCTTAACCTGTTGTGCCTGACGATTTCAGCCGCCAAAACTCAAGGGGCGTTTTTATGTCGAAATCCCTACGGCGTCTCCCGCTCCCCCTGCGAGTGGGTCTGCTTTTTGCCGCGGCCGGCATCCTGCTCGCGGTAGTCGGCATCGTGCGCGGCACCGTGCCGCTCAACCCGCTGTCCATCTTCCTCGCGCTGCTGATTTCCGGCGGCAGTTGGGGAGTGGTCAGTTGGGCCGTCGCGACGGCCGTGGTGGATGTGGAGGGCGCGGCCGAAGAGGACCTGGCCGCGACCCCAACGGTGGAACAAGGAGCGAAGTCCGGCAATGAGCGATGAGATGATGCTGTCCGACCTGCGCGCGTTCATCTTCGACATGGACGGCGTGATCTATCGCGGGGCCGAGGTGCTGCCCGGCGCAGTCGAGTTCGTGGCTAACCTCCACCACGCGCACATTCCCTATCTGTTCGTCACCAACAACTCCACGACTCCGCCGCGCGTCGTGGCCGAACGGCTCATCGGCATGGGCATCGACGCGACGCCGGAGGAGATCCTGACCTCCGCGGATGCGACCGCGCTCGCGCTCGCGAAGGAGCACAATGGCGGCCGCGCGCTGGTCATCGGGGAGGCGGGCATCCGGGAGGCATTGGAGGGCGTGGGGTTCACGCTCACCGAGTCGTTCCGCGAGGCCGACATGGTCGTGGTCGGCATGGATCGGCAGGCGACCTATGCCCGGCTGCGCGAGGCAGCACTCGCCATCCAGCGCGGCATTCCGTTCGTCGCGACCAACACCGACCGCACGCTGCCCACGGAGGAAGGGCTGGTGCCGGGCGCGGGGTCGCTCGTGGGGATGCTGGAAATCGCAACGGGCCGCAAGGCCCACGCCATCGGCAAACCCGCGCCCGACATCTTCCTCGTCGCACTCCAGCGGATGGCCGCGACCGCAGCCTACACGGGCGCGATCGGCGACCGCCCGGAGACCGACATCCTCGGCGGCCAGGCCGCGGGCTTGCGCACCATCGCCGTCCTTACCGGCGCAGGCACGCCGGAGCAGTTCGCCGCCATGCACCCCGGCCCGGACTGGGTGTTCGCGGACCTCGTTGAGCTGAACCGGGCGTATTTTGGGCGAGTTACAGGTTGAAGAGTTGCAGGTTGCAGGTTGCTTTTAGCGGATGTTACAGACCTGTGATCCAGTGCCGGCAGCCTTCAACCTGCAACTTTCCAACCTGGGAACCTGATCACCACCGCTGGTGCACGTGCGGCTTGACCAGCCGGTCGTATACCTCGCGGGCCGCGGCCATGTGTGCATCGCTGAGCGCGGGCAGCTCCGCGGCGCGCACGTTGTCCTCGGCCTGGCTCGGCCGCTTCGCGCCGGGGATCGCGCACGTCACTGCGTCGAACATCAGGATCCAGCGCAGAGCGAGCTGGGCCAGCGTCGCGCCGCCGGGCACCAGCCGCCTGAGTTCGTCCACCGCAGCCAGCCCGACCTCGTAGGGCACGCCGGCAAAGGTCTCGCCCACGTCGAATGACTCGCCGTACCGGTTGAAGTTACGGTGGTCGTCCGCTGCGAACTGGCTCTGCATGTTCAGCTTGCCGGTCAGCAGCCCGCTCGCCAGCGGCACGCGCGCCAGGATGCCCACCCGCTTCGCCTGCGCCGCGAGGAAGAACTGCTCCGCCGGCCGCTGCCGGAACATGTTGAAGATGATCTGGACCGACTGGACGCCGGGATATTCCAGCGCCTTCAGGCCCTCTTCGACCTTCTCCACGCTCACGCCGTAATGCCGGAGCTTTCCCGCGGCCACCAGGTCATCCAGCGCCGCGAACACCTCCGGCCGGTAGAAGACATCGGTCGGCGGGCAGTGCAACTGCACCAGGTCCAGCGCGTCGACCTGCAGGTTGGTCAGGCTGCGCTCGACGAAGGCTGTCAGGTTCGCCTTGTTGTAGCCGTCCGCCACGTGCTGCGACAGGCGGCGGCCGGCCTTCGTTGCCACGTAGATGCGCTGGCCAGCCCGATCCCGCAGCACCTGGCTGATGAGCCGCTCGCTGCGGCCGTCACCGTACACATCCGCGGTGTCGATGAAGTTCACGCCCAGGTCGATCGCCCGGTGCAGCGCGGCGATTGACTCCGCGTCGTCCACATCGCCCCACGACCCGCCGATAGCCCACGCGCCGAAGCTGATCTCCGACACCTGCCACCCCGTCCGCCCCAATTCGCGATATTTCATGCTGCCTCCTGTAATGAACCGTAGAATGGGACACTGATCGGACTGATTCAACTGATTCGCATGATCACTATAGAAATCAGTCAGATCAGTTCAATCAGCGTCATCAGCGTTCTATTCAACTACTCCATTCGCCGAAATAACCTGCCGGTACCACAGCGCGCTGGACTTGGGGGTGCGTTCCTGCGTCTCGTAGTCTACGTAGACGATGCCGAAACGCCTGGTGTAGCCCCACGCCCACTCGAAGTTGTCCATCAACGACCAGACGAAGTAGCCCTTGAGCGGCACGCCGTCCGCGATGGCCCGCGCGGCCTGCTCGAAGTGTGCCTTCAGGTAGGCCAGCCGCTTCGGGTCGTCCACGCCGTTTGGCCCCGGCTCGTCCACATAGGCGCAGCCGTTCTCGGTCACGTAATATGCGGGGAAGGGATACTCGTTCTTGAGCCGCATGAGCATCTCGTGCAGGCCCTCGGGGTACACCTCCCAGTCCATCTCGGTCACCTCCGGGCCGCGCACCACGGTCGGACGCGCGTTCTGCGCCTCAGGAATCTCCTGGCTGCGTACGATGCCGCGTGTGTAATAATTCAGGCCCAGGAAGTCCACCGGTGCGGTGATGGCCTCCATGTCGCCGGGGTGGACGTAAGAGATATCGATACCGTGCGTCGCAATGACTTCCTCGGGGTAGGGCCGGCCCACCAGCGGGTCCAAGTACAGCCGGTTCTCCAGCGCATCGCTGTACTGCGTCGCACGCAGGTCGGCCTCGCTGTCCGAGGCCGGGTGCTTCGGGTTGAGGTTGAGCACGATGCCGACCTGGCTGCCCGGACTGTCGCGGCGCAGCGCCGGGACCGCCCAGCCGTGCCCCAGGAGCAGGTGATGCGTTGCCGCGATGCCCTCATGGATGTCCCGGTGGCCGGGCGCGTGGGCGCCCCAGTAATAGCCGAGCAGGGCACTGACCGCAGGCTCGTTCAGCGTCATCCAGTGCTTGACCCGGTCGCCCAGGCGCCGCGCGACGACCTCGGCATACTCTGCGAAGGCCTCTGCAGTGTGCCGCGCGGGCCAGCCGCCCTCGTCCTGCAACGCCTGCGGCAGGTCCCAGTGGTACAGCGTCGCATAGGGCGTGATGCCCGCAGCCAGCAGGCCATCCACGAGCCGGCTGTAGAAGTCCAGCCCCATGGAGTTGACCTTGCCATAGCCGCGCGGCAGGATGCGGGGCCAGCCGATGGAGAAGCGATACATCTGGAGGCCCAATTCCTTCATCAGCGCGATATCATCTCGCCAGCGATGGTAGTGGTCACAGGCCACATCGCCCGTGTCGCCGTTGAGCACGCGCCCCGCCGTGTGCGAAAAGCGATCCCAAATGCTCTCGCCCTTGCCGTCCTCGTTCCACCCGCCCTCGATCTGGTATGATGCGGTCGCCGCACCCCACCGGAAATCGTTCGGAAAACTCACCGCCATGCCCACACTCCTTGTGATGGAATTCCCAGCGAAGAACCTCCGAGGTTTCGGGTCAACCCGCAGGTTGACACAACCTCGAAGGTTCGCGTAACATGCGTCTGTGATTCTAGCGCACTCCTTCACTTTTGGGAAAGGATGACACCCCATGCGACCCCTGAGCAAAGTTGCGCCCGGTTGGTGGGACTACACGACATTGGACCGGGCGATTCTGGATGATGCGGCCCGGCTGACCGCGGATGACCTGCCCGGCCTCGCGCGGCCCGGCTTCACGATCAAGTTCTATGACACGCTGGAGGACTTCTACCTGGCCGAGGCGCTGGAGTACATCACCGCCTGGCGGCAGGCCACTGCGGACGCGCCGGCAGGCCTATGCGGTCCCATCGGGCCGACCGAGCAGCTCCCACTCGTCGCGCGGCTGGTCAACGAACTGGAGTTAGACCTACGCCACGCGCACTTCTGGGCGATGGACGAGTGGGTGGTCGATGGGCGGGAGGTCGGCAAAGACCATCCCCTGAGCTTCCGCCGGGCAGACATGGAGCTGTGCTTCAACCGCATCCGGCCGGAACTGCGCATGCCGGCGGCCAATCTGCACTTCCCTGCCGTGGACCTGGCCGCCTACCGTGCAAGCTGGCAGCAGGCCCGCTGCGTGGTCATGCAGGGCGGACAGGGCGAGGTCAAGCACTGGGCGTTCAACGACCCGCCGCGGCGCGAGGGCCGCTACCAGGATGCCCCGCCCCCGCCGGAGGAGTACCGCCGGCTCACGACCCGCATCGTGGACCTCCACCCGATCACGCTCATCCAGAATGCACGCACGTCGGGCGGCGGTGTCGTGCAGAACGTGCCGAGCCAGGCGCTCACCGTCGGCCCGGTCGAGACGTGGCAGGCAGAGAAGGTGTCCATCTGGCACGCGGGACAACATGACAACCCGTTTGGGATGCGGCTGACCACGCTGATGATCTCGCAGCGCATCGCAGACAGCGCCGTGCCGATGTCGCTGCTGGCCGACCACCCGAACGTGCAGTTCAACTTCTACCGTCCGGGCATCGGATCGACCACAGCGGAGATGCACTGAGATGCCGCCACGCGCATTCGCCGTCGCAGCCCATCCCGACGACATCGAGTTTCACATGGCCGGCACGCTCATCCTGATCGGCCGCGCAGGGTATGAGCTGCACTACATGACCATCGCCAACGGCTCCTGCGGCACGACGCAGTACGGCCGGGATGACATCATCCGCATTCGTCGCGACGAGGCGCGTACCGCGGCCGCGTCGATCGGCGCGGTCTTCCACGAGAGCCTGACCGACGACCTGGCTATCTTCTACGAGCCAGGGCTGCTGGCGCGCGTCGCCGCGGTCATGCGCGAGGTCGCACCGCAGATCGTCCTGACCCATTCGCCGGTGGACTACATGGAGGATCACCAGAATGCCGCGCGCCTGGCCGTTACCGCCGCGTTCGCCCGCGGGATGCCGAACTACCCGACTGAGCCGCCGCAGCCGCCGGTAGCCGGCGACGTGACGGTCTACCATGCGCAGCCATATGGTAACCTGGACCCGCTCCGCCAGCCAGTCCGGCCCGACTACTACGTCGACATTGGCGGCGTGATCGACGTCAAGCAGGCCATGCTGGCGCACCACCGAAGCCAGCAGGGGTGGCTCGACGAGAGCCAAGGGCTCAGTTCCTATCTGGCGACCATGCGCGAGCTGGGACGCGAGTTGGGCAGGCTGTCGGGCTGCTGCGAGTATGCCGAGGGCTGGCGGCGGCGCCTGCACCTGGGCTTCTGCCCCCCGGACGCCGACCCGCTCGTGGACGCGCTGCGAGACGTTGTGGAGAGGTGAACAGGAGAACGGGGGAACAGGTGAAGAGGTGAAGAGATGACATGGTGAAGGGGTGAAACGATCGCCTCATAAACCCGCCCCGCACAAATCAAGGGGAGGAATCGATATCACCTTCGCCTGCTCGCCTGTTCTCCTGCTCACCTGTTCACCCATCGGGGCGACTTGCATTTTTGAAGGATCGGGTGTAGAAAAGACGTTCTAACCTGCAAGTCGGAGGTAGTTTTGGCAAAGAAGAATACAGCGGCCGCCAATCAGGGCGCAGCGAGCGATCCGCTCCTGCCGGTCGTCGGCGTGCCGGGGACCTATGAGTGGTGCGAGGAAGTAGTCGAGTGCATGCACGCGGCCTGGCGCGGGCGGGAGACATCGGAGCGGGGATTTCTGGCCGCGGTGCGTGCGGCCGTGGAGCACCGGATTTGGGAGACGCTCTCGCCGCCGCCGCCACACGACCCCTACACCTCTCTGGACAACCTCATCCGCCGCACTGCGGATGAAGGCCAGGCCGAAAACATGCAGCTCGTCATCAAGTTCAGTGGCATTGCGGATGAGGCTGCGAGCCGCGGCGATGACGCGCCGCCGTGGGCCACCCATGCGGCGCCTGCAGAGCAGGCCTACGCCGACAGCGACGCGCTGGATCCGGAGGTCGCGCTCGGGGAGGCGCTGCTGGCGCAGTTTGCGGCTCAGATGGGCCTGCAGCCTGAGGGGGACGAGGACCTGGCCGCGCGGCGGCCGGTGGGCATCCCGGCCGGGATCCAGGCCGGCGCCGTCGCAGGTCAGCGTGGAGCGAGCGCGGCCTCATCTGCAGAACCGCGGATGTCCCCCGCGCAGCGCAAGCGGGAGCGTCTCGAACGGGAGCATCCCGAGCTGATCGACGCAGTGGAAGCTGGGGAGATGACGCTCAAGCAGGCGTTGGTCGAAGCGGGCATCGAGAAGGCGCCCCGCACCATCGACAAGCTGCAAAAGTTGTGGCAGACAGCCTCCGATGAGGAACGCGAGCGGTTCCTGTCGTGGCTGGATGAGCAGATGGCGAAGCAGCGCAAGCGCGAGTATCAGGAAGAAGTCTACGGCGAGGATACGTAAGCGGTTGCCTGCGGATGAATAGAACGCTGATGACGCTGATTGAACTGATTTCCGCTGATCTCTCTTTGGATTTTGCTTGACATGGATCGGCGTCAATAAGGGCCAACCTGAGGTTAGCACATCAGCGTCATCAGCGTTCTGTTCGTAGGCTACTGGCCGGCGAGCTCGTGCTCGGCGTAGTAAGCCATGGCCTCACGCAGGAAGTCGGCCAGACCTACTGCGTACTTGTCGTAATTCGCCCGGAACTCCGGGTTGTCGGTGTAGAGCTGCCCCAGCCCCGTATAGGCGGCTGCATCCGGCGTCCAGAACGTGGACACCCACTTGTAGTGCCGGCCGATCAGCGCCTGCACCTCGGGATCATCGACCGGACGATCCATCAGGCCGGCCAGCTCGCGTGTCACGGCGTCGCCTTCGTCCTTAACAGCCTGCCACTGGCCCTTGCTCATGCCCTTGGCGCGGCGCTCGGATTCCTCGACCACTTCCACGCCGTAGGCCTCGCGCGATTCGCGCTTGTACCTCTCGATTTGCTCCTGCGAAAAGCCCTCGTAGAGCTCCGCATCGCTGAGTGTCATAGTGCCCTCCAACATATGTAGTGTCTTGTCGATCGTCGCGATCAACTGGTCCAGCCGGGCGGCCTGGGCTTCGAGCAGCTCGCGGTGGCGCCGCAGCGCCCGCGCCTGGTCGAAGTTGGGATCGGCCAGAATGCGTCCTATGTCCTCCAGCGGCACGTCCAACTGGCGGAAGAACATGATCTGCTGCAGGATGAGCAGTTCCCGTTCGCCGTACAGCCGGTAGCCGGATGCCGTGCGCGTCGCCGGCCGCAGCAGCCCGATCTCGTCGTAGAAATGCAGGGTGCGTGCACTGACGCCCGCCAGCTTGCCGAGCTGCTTCACTGTATAGCTCATCTCCAGCCTCCTGGCGGAGATCATACACTATGACGTAACGTTAATGTCAATAGGGAAAACGACGAATTTCGGACGAGTTTTGCTGTTGGGAGCCATCGTCAAAGTCCACTCTGATGCCCACTGGCAGCTTATCAGCAGGGTGGCTGCCTATGTGTGCAACCCGCTCGGCAACTTAAGTGGCGTATTCCCGCGAATCGCTTGCATTCCATCTGTGAAAGGTGTATAGTGAGTACAAACGTCTGACAAGCTTCACACTCACCGAAGGAGGGACCATGACTACTGCGTTTGTACTCAGCGGTGGCGGCATCCGGGGGCCGCTGCAGGTCGGCGCCCTCGCAGCTCTCCTCGAACGCGGCATCGTGCCCGACATGATGGTCGGCACCTCAGCGGGCTCGCTCAACTCCGGCTTTATGGCCGCCTATGGCCCAGACCTCACCAATATTCCGCGGCTGATGGACGCCTGGCGCAGCGCGACGCGTGAGGTCGTCTACCCTGGGGGCATCTTCTCGCTGATCGGCCGGCTAATCAGCCGTGCAGACGGCTTCTTCCCGACTGAGGGCATGCGCAACCTCATCGCCAGCAAGCTCCCGCCCGGCGTTACCACCTACAGCCAGCTCAAGATTCCGTGCTACCTGACGGCCGTGGACCTGCGCAGCCGCAAGCTGTACCTGTTCGGTGAGGACCCGAATTCGTCTGTCGTGGACGGCATGATGGCGAGCAGCGTCATCCCGGTCCTACAGCCGCCGCTGGACTATCACGGGCTGCAGCTCGTGGACGGCGGGGTGCTGGCAGAGGTGCCGTGCAGCGTGGCGATGGACAAGGGCGCGACGACGATCTACGCCATCAACGTCGGCGGCGGCGAGGAGATCCAGCCGCCGGCAAAGGGCATCTTCAATATCTTCATGCGCACGCTCCAGACCTGGCTGGCGCAGTCGTTCTTCCTGGACCTCCAGCGCGCGGACGCCGACCCGAAGATCGACTTACACCACATCCAGATTTCGGCGTTCAACGACCTGTCATTCAACGACTTCAGCAAGACCGAGGAACAGTTTGTGGCGGGGAAAGAGACGGCCAACCGCTACCTGGATGCACCCAGGCCGCGCGCGCTGGCCCGTCCCGAGGTGGCAGCCGTCGCCGGTGCGACCGTGCCCGGCGCGCGCGAGTACGTGCTGCCGCAGTACCGGTAAGACGCTTCGCCACGAATTACACGAATTACACGAATGTACGCCCTGCAAAAAGCCTTTTTTGCGGACATGGTCGGCGGCTGAATC
>CAZTMA010000100.1:0-20524 GCA_964614645.1 uncultured Anaerolineales bacterium | reverse complement strand
GACCTGCACTGTCGTCTCACTGAAGAGCCCCTCAGCGTCGGTCGCTCGGAGGGTGATGGTTGCCTCGCCGCTCTGCCTGGCCACGGCAGTAACGCTCATTGTGCGCGTATCACCGCTGCCCGCAAGGATGATGTTGCTATCAGGAATCAGCGCGGTATTCGAGGATGTGGCCGTCAGGATCACGCCACCTGCCCCTGCTCCCGGATCCTGGACAGCCAGCGAGATTGTGCCGCTGGTTGTGGTATTGCATTGGCCGCCCGCAGCTACTGTCACCGTGGGGGTGTAGTTGCCGCAGGTGTACACATTGACATCGTCGACATACCAGCCGTCGTTGCCGTTGCAGCCGTCCAGGCCCATCCTGTAGCGCAGCCTGATCGTATCGCCCGGCTGCACACCCAATGCAGCCAGGTCGATCTGCGACTGCCCCCAACTGCCCGTTAACTGTCCGCCATCCGTTCCTGAGAAGCCCGGTTGGCCTTGCAGCGGGTTCGTGTTGCCGGCCGCTGCGGTCTGAAGAGTCGTATTGTAGGGGTTATAGATGTACGCGCTGGGCGGCACGAGCGTGAAACCCCCGCCGTTGATGCTGATGGCCAGGTTGCCGCCGTCCCAGCCTGGCTCGGTCGCGACATAGTGCTCGAAGGCAAACCGCTGCACAAGCGTCGGGTCATCCGGCAGCACGATATCGGGGCTCGTCATCCAGAACTGGCCCGAGATGTCACCGGCGTCGCCCGCACAGGTTCCACCCAGCGGGTCCGTCGCGAACGCGGCCGCGCCCGTGCGCCCGCCGGGGAGGGCAGTTACCTGTGCCCAGTTGTAGCCCGGCCAGCCGGAGAAGACACCCTCGCCGGTCAGAGTCCAGTTCCCGAGCCCAGCCTCGAAGTCATCACCGAAGACGGTCGCCACACCTTCTGGCGCACCCGCGCACAGCGCCGGTGGGTCCTGGGCGAGAATCGGCTGGAAGTTGCACTGCACCGGTTCATTGCGCAGTTCGGTGGCTGCGATCATCGCACTGACCGCCGAACAGTCGGCATCGGAAATCACCTGGCCCGAAGGCCCGGCCGGGCTGGTGCTCGTGCCGAGACCTTCCAGGGTCGCACCTTTCAGATCCTGGCAGGAGGCTTCCAGCGCAGCAGCATGGTCGGCAAAGTCGGTCACAGGCGTCTCGTAGACCGCCTGCGCGCGCCAGAAGATATGGGCGGCCTTGACCATACCAATTGCAGAGACCGCCACACTATTGTAGTTGCCGCCATCCACCAGCAGCGCGAAGCCGTGGTTCGGCACGCCCGAGTTGCTGTGGACGCCGCCCGCATCGGTCGTCGCGCAGAAGTACTGCGAATCGCTCACCTTGCCCGGGTCGGCCAGGCAGGTCGGATTCCACATATCGCGGATCGCGCCGCCGAAGGCGGTGGAATCCTCGCCCATCAGCCAGCGGTAGGAATCGTCGGTCGAGCCGCCGGTAGTCCGCAAGGTGGCATTCACCGAGCCGGCCGGTTGAGCCTTAATCACGTTGCCCGTGTCCAGGGTGACCATGACCGATGGGATGGTGATGGTCGGGTCTGCGCCACCCATCGTGCCAGGGGCGCCCACCGCGTTATTGGCGACGATGACCGCGATTGCGCCTGCATCTTGCGCTTTCTTGACCTTGATGGTGAACGTGCAGGAGCCGCGATCGACCAGCGCAATGTTGCCACTCACCGCTGCCCCGTTTGCCAGCGGTTCGCAGGCGTCAGTCGTGACACCAGTCCCGTCGTTAGCCAGCACCACGTTCCCCGTGATGCCCGGCTGAGTCAGAACAGGACCGAAGGCTGCACCGGCAGCTGCGTAGTCCCCCGCCAGCAAGACGGGAGCGTTGATGGTCATGACCGGAATCGGTGTGGTGTACGCAGAGCAGACATTCGCCGAACGCACGGTCGCGGGCGAGTCAGTGCCTGCGCCGTTCAGCATGTCCACCACTTCGCCCCAGATGTCAGAGTATGATTCGTTCAGCGCGCCCGGTTGCCACTGGTAGATCAGGTTAGAGGTATATTCGGTGTACGCGTGGCCCCACTCGTGGGCGACCACATCATCGCTGGTTACGCCGTTGCAGTAGTTGGTGCTGAACCCATTCCAGTTGGCGTTCGGGCAGCTGATGCGCGGATCGTTGTTGACCGAGTTCATCTCGATGCCGGCGCCATCATACGAATCGCGGCCGAACGCGTTGAAGAAGAAGTAGTAGGAGTCGCCACTGAAGTTGACGATGTTCTGCTGATCCCCGTTCAGGCTGCCCGGGAAGGAATCGCCCTCCTGCCAGACCTGATTGCTGGAGTCTTGCTCGTAGAGCCGGCGGAACAGACTCTGTGGAACGCCGGAGTAGCGATTGATGACCTTGCCGGTATGTGCATCCACAAATACGAACTCGCGTACATCCCGGGCATTCGTCACCTCGACCTGGTAGGCGAGGTAATCCGGCCCCGGCACATCCTGGATCAGCCCGTCCCGGTAGACCAGGAGCTGGTTGGAGGCGATCGCCAGGTCGGCCGGCGTCACAAGCGGTTCGCCGCTCTCCCAATCCCCCAGGGGCGTGGCGAGGACTGCCTGCAGCGCGCGCTGGGCCGCCTGTTCCGCGCTCAGGCGCGGGACGGTGTTCACATTGATGTCGGGCACAAAGACGCCGTTGACCGTGCGCAGCCGGTTGCTTGCATCCAGGTGTGCGCGGAGCTCGGCTGCAAAGACGGGCAGTCCGCGATAGACCTGCCGGTACGTCAGGTGGCGCATGCCATAGCGATCGGTATCGCTGGCGACCTGCGCCAGCTCGGCCACCGCATCCCGGATGCCGAAGAGCCGGCCGTGCAGCCGGAAGAAGCCGAGCGCCTTGCCTTCGGGCGAACGCGCCTGGTCAGGCAGCCGGACATCGGGCAGCAAATCCTGGCCCGGCTCCACGCGCACTTGGCTGGCGACCCCTGTCGCGGCACGCGTGGCAATATGGATGGGGCCCTGCGCCTGCTGGCGCAGAGCGTCAATGGCATCCGGTTCGGGTGGCTGTGCGGCTGTGAGCTGTGTGGCAATAGCGGAGGTAGCCGGTAAGGCGCCCGTCGCGGGGCTGGCGTAGCCCGTTGCCGGGACCAGCGCCAGTACGAGCAGCAGGAGGAAGACGACATGCGCATTTGGGTGGCGATGCCTCATGTTCTATCACTCCCTATTCAATTTGCAGAGGACGATGGCTGGCGCGTAGAATTATGGAGCAGCAAGTGTGCACGCTACGTAGCCTGTCTTACTTTTGTTTCGTATATGTATGACACTTATTCTATTAGGGAGGGGCTTGGTATGCAGAATATTCGAGTGGTATCGAGAAAGTACGACGGCACGCTGCGCGACTGTTACGAGGCGTACCTGTACGCCGAGACAGACGAGCGCGTCCAGCTCTTTTCGCTGCCTGGCCTGCCGTATTGGCACGCGCGCCGGCAGGCCTGGCTCGAAGCCCCCGATGGCCTGCTCGAAATCTTCCTCAAGCGCAAATGGTATAACGTCGTGCACATCACCGAGCAGATCAGCAACACCAACCTCATGTACATCAACATCGCCTTGCCCCCTACGCTGCAAGGTGGCGTGCTGGAGTGGACCGACCTGGACCTCGACTATCGGGTGCACATGGATAACTCCGTGGAGCGGCTGGACCAGGACGAGTTCGACGAGAACGCGCAGCGGATGGGGTATCCGGCGGACCTGGTCGCGCAGGCCTACGCAGCCTGCCGGGAGGTCGAAGCCGGGCTGGCGCAGCGCGCCTTCCCGTTCGACTACGAGCGGGCGGTAGAGGTGTATTTGAGGGCTAGAGGGAGATTGGGTGGCTGAACTGATTTACTCCTCGAGGTTAGTATATTGATTTGGCGCGGGCTTTCTGTTATACTGAAATACAGAATTCAGATGATCAGGTTGAGGTGTATAGTGAGAAACTACAAACTGCAGGTGGCTCAACGGGGCGTTATTACGCTGCCTCAAGCTATACGTCGTGAGTATGGCATCGAGCCGGGGCAAGAGATATCCCTCATCGACTTGGATGGCGTATTTCTATTGAGTCCTGCGCCTTCGGAAGTGGATGTGCTGGCAAACAAGATCACGGCAGAATTGGCAGGCCGCGGTGAGACGCTGGAGAGTATGCTGGCGGCCTTACGCGAAGCGCGGGCGGAATATGAGTGAACCGCGTGTCTTTTTTGACACCAGTGCTCTTTTTGCAGGCGTGCTGTCCGAGGAAGGTGCAGCCCGAGCGCTGCTAAAGCTTGGAGAACTGCATCTTATCAGCTTGTGGATCGGGGCACGCGTTTTGAGTGAGGCCGACACCGTATTTCGCCGCAAAGCTCCCAACCTCCTGCCTTTGCTGGCCGGGTTGCTGGAGCGTGCCAATGTCCAGGTTGGCCCTACGCCGGAAGCGGAACACATCGCAGAAGCAGGTTCCGTCGTAAGCTATGCACCGGACGCGTATGTGCTTGCCGAAGCCTTGGCGTGCCATATCGAATATTTCGCCACACACGACAAGGCGCACTTTCTCAGCAACCCGCTTATTCTTGATTTGCCATTGCGTGTGGGCTCGCCCGGAGATGTGCTTGGCTGGCTGCGCGAGGGATTTTCTGCGCATTAAGACAACAAGACTTCAATAAGTAGACCTTCGAGGTCGTCGCAACCTCCGGTTGCTTCAAGACCTCGAAGGTCTCTAACTTTCCCTACTTCGTTGCGGCCTCCAACATCATCTGGATCCGCGGGGCCATCTGCGCCGGGTTCGGGTGCAGCCCATCCAGCAGCAGCAAGTTCTCGAACAGCAGCTCGATGGCTGCGTCGACCAGCGGCGATGCGGGCTCGCCGGCCAGCTTCGCGGCCAGGTTGCGCACGAGCGGGTGACGCCGGTTCAACTCCAGGATCTTCGGCGGCACCTTGAAGTCCTCTTCAATGAGCCGGCGTACGCGCTGCATGTCGCGGTCGAAGCCCGCGTGCGGCGAGACCAGCCGGGCCGGGCTGTAGGTCAGCAGCTTCGACTCGCGCACCTCGGTCACCCGGTCGCCCAGCACCGTCTTCACCCGCGCCAGCACCTCCGCGAAGTCGGCCTGCGGCGTGTCCGTGGCGGACGATTCCTCTGCTTCGGCCTTTGCCGCGCCGGGCAGCTCCAGCCCCGGGTCGTCCACGTTGCGCAGCTGCTTGCCCTCGAACTCGCGGATGCCCTGCACCATGTACCCGTCGAACGGGTCGGTCAGCAGCAGCACCTCCAGCCCGCGCGCGCGGAGCGGGTCCAGGTGGGGGCTGCCGGCGGCGGAGGCCAGGTCGCTGCCCAGCAGATAGTAGATTTCCGTCTGCCCTTCGATCATCCGGCCCGCATACTCGGCCAGCGCGATGGGCTTGCCCTCAGAGCGGGTGGACGGGAAGCGCAGCAGCGGCAGCAGGTCGGCGTTGTCGCCCGGGTTCATGCCCACGCCCTGCTTGATGAAGATGCCGTGCTCCTGCCAGAAGCGGGCGTAGTCCTCCGGCTTCTCGTCGGCCAGCTCACGCAGCGTCTTGATGACCCGGCCGGCCAACACCTTCTGCATCTGCCGCAGCACACGGTTCGACTGCACCGTCTCCCGCGAGATGTTCAGCGGCAGGTCCTCGGAATCCACCACACCCTCGACGAAGCGCAGGTGCTCGGGCAACAGGTCCTTGTTGTGCTCCTGGATGAGTATCTTCCGGGAATAAAGCCGCAGCCCGGAGTCGCTGCGGAGGTTGAGTGCGTTGCGGTCCAGCTTCGCGGGGACGTAGAGGATGCTGCGGATGTCCACCGGCGCGTCGGTGACGATGTGGACGTGCAGCAGCGGCGCCTCCATGTCAAACGTCAGTTGGCGGTAGAACTCGTCGTACTCCTCCGGCGTGACGTCCTTCGCCGGCTTGCGCCATGGCGCGGCCTGCTGGTTGGCCTGCTCGCCCTTGACGAAGATGGGGAACGAGACGTAATTCGAGTGGCGCCGGATGATGCTCTCCAGCCGCCAGGACGATGCCAGGTCCTGCGCATCCTCCTTCAGCTTAATCTCGACCACCGTCCCGCGCGTCGCCTTGTCCGCGGGTTCGAGCGTGAACCGGTTGTCCCCGCGCGAGGTCCAGCGCCAGGCCGTCCCGTCAGGCCGGTACGAGCGGGTCGTCACGCTGACCTCATCGGCCACCATGAACACCGAGTAGAAGCCGACACCGAACTGCCCGATGATGTCGGCGAGGCGGAGGTCGCCGGACTTCTGATTTTCCCCGACTTGCTTAATGAACGCGAGCGCGCCCGAATGCGCGATGGTGCCGAGGTTCTCGATGATCTCGTCGCGCGTCATACCGATGCCCGTGTCCGAGATGGTCAGCGTGTGTGCGTCCGCGTCGAAATCGACGTGGATTTCGAGCTTCGCATCGGAGTCGAGCACGTCGCGGTTGGTCAGCATCTCGAACTGGAGCCGGTTCAGCGCGTCCGAGGCGTTGGAGATCAGCTCGCGCAGAAAAATCTCGCGCTCGGTGTAGAGCGAATGAGCCAGGATGTTGAGCAACTGCTGCACTTCGGCGCGGAATTCCAGCGTTTCGGCCGCGCGGGTTTCGTCGGTCATAAGTCCTCCCATTGGTGTAAAGACGGCTTGACAAGCTGTCCCTACGATAAGTTTACGCCCTACAATGTAACAGCAACCGCAAGAGCGGCGCAAGAATTGCGTTAGAGGAGTATAAGAAAAGCGGCCCAGTTTTGACAAGCCTGCCATGCGCCGTTATGCTCGATACACAGATTCTCAACAAACCTATGTAAGGCCAACATGAACATCCATACCCTCTCCGTCCATGCGGGCGAGCGGCTCGCGGCCACGCAACCGACCGATGGCGCTGCCAGCTTCATGCCCGTCGTCACGCCCGTCTACCACAGTGTCGGCTACACTTACGAGGAGACTGCGGACCTCGATGCAGTGTTCGCCGGAACAAGCACGAACCCGGTCTACACGCGGTACGGCAACCCGACCGTGGCCGCGCTGGAGGCCGCGCTGGCCGCGCTCGAAGGCGGCGAGGCGGCGCTGGCGTACGGCTCCGGCATGGCCGCCATCCATGCTGCGCTGCTCGGCGCCGGCGCGCGCGCGGGCACGACGGTCGTTGCGGCGCACGATGTTTACGGTGCGACCTATGCGCTGCTGGTACGCCTGCTGGCGACCCAGGGCGTCAGCGTTCGCTTCGTGGACGCGGCCGACCACGCCGCGGTGGCTGAGGCGCTTGCTGCCGCGAATGCGGCAGGCGCGCCGGCGGTCGCACTGCTGGTCGAGACCATCTCGAACCCGCTGCTCAAGGTGGCCGACCTGCCGCAACTGGCCGGCCTGGCGCACGCGCGTGGCGCGGCCTTCATCGTGGACAACACCTTTGCGACGCCGGTGCTCTGCCGCCCGCTTAAAATGGGCGCAGATTACGTCGTCCACAGCGCGACGAAGTACCTGGGCGGCCACGGCGACGTGCTCGGCGGTGCGGTCATCACGAGCGCGACGCGGCGCAAGGACCTGTACGAGATCAACAAGCTGCTCGGCGCGAACCTGGGGCCGCAGGACGCCTGGCTGTTGCACCGCGGGCTGAAGACGCTGCCGCTGCGCGTGACGCGCCAGTGCGCCAACGCCGCGGAGATTGCGGGCTGGCTGGACGGCCACCGCCGCGTGACGGCGGTCAACTTCCCCGGCCTGGCGGCCCATCCGCAGCACGATCTCGCCGCGCGGCTGCTCGGTGGCTCCTACGGCGCGATGGTCAGCTTCGACCTCGCGAATGCGGGCCGGCCGGAAGTCTTTCGCTTCATGGAGGTGCTGCGGCTCATCCAGCCGGCTACCACGCTCGGCGATGTGTACACGCTGACGCTCTATCCTGCCATGTCGTCGCACCGCGCGCTGGACGCGGAGACGCGGGCGCGCATCGGCATCGGCGATGGACTGGTGCGGCTGTCCGTCGGCATCGAGGACGCGGGCGACATCATCGCGGACCTCGACCAGGCGCTGGAGCAGATATGAACGGCCCTTGTACACCCAGGCGGTGCAACGGATGGCGCTTCGCGCGCAAACGGATAAACGGATGCGTGCCTCTCTGCCACAGCCTTCGTCCGTTTATCAGTTTCAATCCGTTGCGCCGCCTCGCCCTGCTCGCGCTGCTTGTTGTGTTGGCCGCCTGCACGCCGCCGGCGCAGCCCACCGCCGCCACACCGCCCGCGACCTCGACGGCGGCCCCTTCGCCTACCGTTGCAGCGACCGTCGCAGCGACCGATGCACCGACGGCAACTGCGGCTGCGACCTCCGTCCCGACCGCGCAACCCACACAACCGCCGCCTGCGGCCGACGACCCGGCCGTCTACACCGCCGCGCTGCGACCGGAGGTGGCCGCCGAGATAGATCTGGCCGGCTTGACGCGCTACCGGCTCAATGTGGTCGTGTCTCCCGACCTGACCGAGTTGGAGGGCCGCGCGTATGTCCACTACACCAATCGGGAGACAGTGGCGCTCGACGAGGTTTACTTTCACCTGTACCCGAACCTCTGGGCCCCGGTGATGCAGTTGACGCAAGCGGGGGCAAACGGGGAGATGGTCGAGGCAGACTGGCAGCGGGGCGAGTTCGTGGCACGCATCCCGCTGGCCGACCCCCTCGCACCCGGCGCGCCGGTAGACATAGTCCTTGATTTTGACGTGAGTATCCCGGAGGAAGGCGTCGGCAACTACGACGAACTGGCCTTCAAGGAGGGCGTGCTCGCGCTGACGCACTTCTACCCGACCGTCGCGGTATATGATGAGGATAACGGCGGCTGGCAGATCGAGCGGCCTGCGCCGCAGGGTGACGTCATCTACCATGATGCCAGCCTGTATGATGTGCGTCTGGAGACGGACGGGGGCATTCAGGTGGCCGCGACGGGCGTGGAGCTGGAACGCTGGCAGACCGACGATGCGGTCATCTGGCAGTTCGGCGGCGGGCCGATGCGCGACTTCACCGCGACGCTCAGCCGCGACTATGAGACTGCGGCCGCAACGTTGGACGGCGTGACTTATTCGAGCTACTACCTGCCGGGCGGAGAGGTCAACGGGGAGTCGGCGCTCGAGATTGCGGCGGCGGCGGTCGCAACGTTCGAGGCCGAGTTCGGGCCCTACCCATATCGCGAGCTGGACATCGCCGCAACCGGCACGACGGCCGCTGGCATCGAGTATCCGGGGCTGATTGTGCTTGCAGCCGGCCTGTACGAGCGGGAGCCGGGCGACGCGGGGTTCGAGGCGGTGATCGTCCACGAGACCGCGCACCAGTGGTGGTACGCCGTGGTCGGCAACGACCAGTTGCACGATCCCTGGCTGGACGAGGCCCTGGCCCAGTACAGCACCTATCTCTATTTTCTGACCCGCTATGGTGAGCCGGGCGGCGCGTCGTTCCTGGCCGCGCTGGATGACCGCTGGGCACGCGTGGATCGGATCGAGAAGCCGGTCGGCCTGCCGGTCAGCGCGTATCCCGAGGCCGAGTACAGCGGGGTCGTGTACGGTCGCGGGCCGTTGTTCCTCGTCGCGCTGGCCGAGCGGCTCGGGCCAGCGCGCATGGCGGAGTTCCTGCAGCGTTACTATGCCGAGCAAGCCTGGGACATTGCCACCCCTGCCGAATTCGAGGCCCTGGCTGAGACGGTTGCAGGCGCGCCCCTGGACGACCTGTTCGCGGCCTGGGTGTATCCCCCGGAATAACGACCTCTTCCTTCTCGTTAAAAGACTGTCAGCCTTCCCCGGCATCTCCTTCATACTCCATTCATATCCTGCGCCTACGATGCGATGAGTGGGATAGTCTCTTTCTGAAAGGAAATATGCGAGATGACGGGCAGTTCATCCCGAAGCATCGCGAAACCGGGCGCAATCTTTGCCGCGCGTTCTGACAAGTGGTATAATGGAGCGGTAAGCTCTGACCCTGTGCCCACAGTCATGCAGAGTGCGGAAGAGAAACCGGGCGCGATGCGGATTCTGGTGGTGGACGACGATCGTCCCAGTTTGAAGATGACAGCCTTCCTGCTCAAAGAGGAAGGCTATACTGTGTTTACCGCCGATAATGGCCGCGACGCGCTGCAGATGATCGACGAGAAAACGCCGGACCTGTTGATCCTGGATGTGATGATGCCGGGCATGGATGGCTGGGAAGTGACCCGCCACCTGCGCCGCAGCACCACCCTGCCGATCATCATCCTGTCAGCCAAGGGCGAGACCAGCGATCGCGTGTACGGGCTGGACCTGGGCGCGGACGACTACCTCGCCAAGCCCTTCGAACCGTCCGAGCTGCTGGCTCGTGTGCGCTCGGTCCTGCGCCGCGCCGAAGCGTTCACCTTCGGTGAGCCCCAAAGCCAGCTCACCGTCGAGGGGTTTCGCCTCGACCCGGTGAACAACACGGTCCTGCTGCCCGGCAGTCGCTCGGTGGAGCTGACGCCCATCGAGTTCCGGCTGCTGCACTGCCTGATGCGCAACAACGGCCGGGTTCTGACGCACGAGCAACTGTTGAGCACCGTGTGGGGGTATGACTACGAAGGTTACTCCAACCAGGTGGCTGTCTATGTGCGGCGGCTGCGCTCGAAACTGGAACCGGACCCCGATCATCCCCGCTACATCCTGACCGCGCGCGGCCTGGGTTACAGGTTCGAGGCCGCGGGCTGACGCCCGCGTGTCGCACCGCGCCCGGTCCACCGCGCCATGCAACATCACCGATCACTGAGGTTTGGGCATGCCCACTTCCCACGACTTTATGACTGAGCCGCATCGTTCGACTTCGCACCCTCCGGCGCCCGGAATGCGGCCGCTGTCTCGACTGCTCCTGACTGGACTACTGCTGCCGGTGCTGTTGCTGGCGGCCACGCTCACCGCGCGTGCATTCGCACCTGCCGTGCCAGACACCGTCACCTGGACGGGCTTCGCGCCCGCCGGTTGGGTGACGGCCCTGCCCGCGGGCAGCCAGGTTACTGCACAGTCAGCGGCCGGACTGATGCCGGCCACCGCGCAGTACGCGCTGAGCACAAATGCAGGCGCGTCATGGTCGGCCTGGACAGCCGCGGGCCTTACGGCCGCCGGGCCGGTCAGCACGACGCAGACGCTCACCGTCACCGGGCTGAATTGGCCCGACGCCGCGACCGCCAACCTGATTCGCTATCGCATCCAGGAGGCCGGCGGCCTGCTGGAGGTCAGCCCCACCTACGTTGTGCCCGTCGATACCATCGCGCCCACTTCTCAGGTTACGCAGCCTGCGGCAGATGCCGTCCTGCAGGCCGTGCCGGCCATCCAGGGCAGCGCCGGCGATGCGACGGCAGGCGTGAGCGCGGTGCACATCAGCGTGCAGAACACGACGACCGGCCTGTTCTGGCAGGGGACCGGCTGGGCCGCGGGGGAGCAGTGGCTCGCAGTGGCGCTCAACGGCGCGGCCTGGACATACACCGGCGTGCTACCCGGCTGGACCGACGGCACGACCTACGCGGTGCGCAGCCGCGCGACCGATCTCGCGGGCCACGTTGAAACGCCCGGCGCGGGCAGCCACTTCACCGTGGACACCACGGCGCCGGTGGTCACTGTTACCGCGCCGAACGGCGGCGAAGTCTGGGCAGGCGGCCAAACGCAGACCCTCACGTGGCAGGCCAGCGACAATGTCGGCCTGGCAACCAACCCGATCACTCTCAGCGTATCCTACGACGGTGGCGGCGCGTGGTCGGTCATCGCAGCCGGCCAGCCTCACACCGGCGCGTATGCCTGGGCTGCACCGGCCATCGACAGCAGCGCGGTGCTCGTACAGGTACAGGCCGTGGATCGTGCGGGCCACGCCAGCGCCGACCGCAGCGATGCGCCCTTCACCCTCGACAGCAACGCGCCCGGCGCTCCGCAGAATCTCACCGTGACGCCGGCCGTGTGGACCAATGTGGCGGACTTCTCGGTGACGTGGACGAACCCTCCCGACCTGGGCACGGTGACCGGCGCCTGGTACAAGCTCGACACCGCGCCCACCGCGGCCGACGACGGCATCTTCGTCGCATCAGACCACGCCATCACCGGCATCGCGCCGGAGCTCGACGGCGCACACCCCATCTATGTCTGGCTGCAGGACGAACTGGGCCGGGCCGACCACACCAGCGCGACCAACGGCATGCTCTACCTCGACCGGGAGGCGCCTCCCGCACCCTATAGCCTCAAGGGTAACCCGGCGCGCACCTGGACGAACGTCAACCGCTTCGGTGAGCAGTGGACCAACCCCGCCGACCTGTCGGGCATCGTCGGCGTGTATTACCAGCTCGACCGGCCCGGCTATTTCCCCACGGACGGCATCTACGTCGCGGCTGCCAACAGCCTGACCGATATTGCCGTGCCTGCGGATGGGAAGCACGACCTGTATATCTGGCTGCTGGATGCGGCAGGCAACGTCAGCCACGAGAACCGCAACGTGGATACGCAGGTGTTCTGGTACGACTCGCAGCAGCCGTCCAGCACTGCAACGCTGGCGCCGCTGCCTGCGCCTTCCGGCTGGTACACCAGCACTGTCAACGTCGCCTTCACAGCCACGGACGGCATCGATGGCTCCGGCGTCAAGGCGGTCTACAGTCAGATGGACGCAGGCCCGTGGGAGATACTGGACACACGGGTCATTGCAACGGAGGGCGTGCACAGCCTTGCACGCTACGCCCAGGACCAGGCGGGCAACGTGGAGCCGACAGTCAACATCACCGTCCCGGTGGACTTTACCCCGCCCAGCATCACCCTCACACCGGCGCGGCTGCCCCAGCCGACCGGCTGGTACACCGCGGCCGTCAGCCTGACCCTGACCGCGAACGACGCAATTTCTGCGCCCGCGACTGCCTTCTACCAACTTGACGGCGGCGCATGGCAGAGCGGCACACAGATACAACTGGATGCGAGCGGGGCGCACCAGCTGGCCTACTACGGACAGGACGGCGCTGGCAACCGCAGCGCGGTGCAGACCTTCGACGTGCCGCTCGATGTCCAGCCGCCTGCGACCGCGTACCTGATAGAGGGCACGCTCGGCCAGAACAACTGGTATACGTCGCCGGTGACAGTGACCCTGGTCGCGACCGATGACGCATCGGGGGTGGCGACCACGTACTACCGCATCAACGCGGGCGCGTGGCAGACGGCTCCTCCGGAGCAAGCACAGTTTGCGCTCAGCGAAAACGGCATCTATACCGTCAGCTTCTATTCGGTGGACAAGGCAGGCAACATCGAAAGCTCGTTCCCGGTGGAGATCAAACTGGACCAGAACGCGCCGGCCGCGCCCACGGCTGTGACCACCGCGCCAGAGGCGTGGAGCCGCACCAACAGCTTCACTGTACAGTGGGCCAACCCCACCGACTTGAGCGGCATCACTGGCGTGTACTACCGGTTGGATACGGAACCCACCGGCCCGGCGGACGGCGAGCTGCTGCCGGCAACCAACCGTATCACCGGCTTGAGCGTACCCGACGAGGGCGCGCACCGTTTGTATCTCTGGCTGCGCGACGGGGCCGGCAACGCGGATCCGCGCAACCGCGCGCTCGCGCCGCTCCTGCGCTATGACGCGACGCCACCGACGACCACCCATACCGTCGAGGGCCTGGCCGGTGAGGACGGCTGGTATCGTTCGCCGTTGACGGTATCACTGACTGCGGAGGACGCGCACTCCGGCGTAATGCAGTTACGCTACCGGCTGAACGGCGGTGAGTGGGTGACGACGACGGCCGCGAACGCGCAGTTAACGCTGGACATGCCGGGCAAGTACAGCCTGCAATATGCCGCCGAGGACGTGGCGGGAAACATCGAAACGGTCAAGCAGGTGACGCTGCGGTTCGACCCGGATGCGCCGCCCGCTCCGCTCAATCTGACCGCCGGACCGTCCGGCTGGCAGCAGGAGAACGCGTTTTACCTGGCGTGGCGCGCGCCGTTGGACCAGTCCGGCATCGCCGGCGTTTACGTGCGCTTCGACAGCCCGCCCACCGGCCCGACCGATGGAACCTTCTACGCGGCGAGCGAGCTGCTGTTGAACCTGTCGGTACCGGGTGAAGGCCAGCACACCGTCTACGCCTGGCTGCGTGACGGCGCGGGCAACGCCGACCACCGTACAGCGGTTGCCCTGCCGGATGCGCTGTGGTACGATGCTACTTCGCCTGTCACGACTGTCAGTAAGTCGGGCACGCTCGGCGCGCGCGGCTGGTACGTCGGCCCGGTGACATTCGCGTTGAGCGCAACGGACGCGACGAGCGGGCTGGCGAGCATGCGCTATCGCGTCGACGGCGGCCCCTGGCAGACCGGGGCAACGTTCGTCGTCGACCAGGATGGCACGCACACGGTTGACGTTTCGGCCCTGGACATCGCGGGCAATGCTGAGCCGGAGCAACACTTTACGGTTGCCATCGACCGCCATGCACCCAGCGCGAACGCAAGCGTCCAGAGCCACTACCAACCTGCACCGGAGTTCGAGGTGCGCTGGTGGCACTATGATCCCCAGCCCGGTTCCGGCGTGGATCGCGTGGATGTGCAGTTCCGCGACGGCCATGACGGTGCGTGGCAGAACTGGCTGGTGGACACGCAGCAGTCGAGTGCACGCTTTGCGGGCCAGCGCGGCCACACTTACTTCTTCCGGGCGCGCGCCAGCGACCTGGCCGGTCACGAGGGGGCGTGGAGCGAAACGCCCGCGTATGCGGTTGTCGAGTCGGTGCGCAACGGCCGGTTTGACACAGGCACGTTCAGCGATTGGGAGGCCAGTGGCTCGCTGTACATGGCCGTCATCCCTTACGAGACGCCTGCAGGCAGCAGCTTCGTCGCCCGGCTCGGCACGGAAGACTACGGGCCCAGCCTGGACAAGCCCGGTGGTGTACCGGTCGGCCATGCGACGATCGCGCAGACCATCCAGGTGCCGCCGCTGAATCAGGTGCCGGACCTGACGCTGGCCTTCCGGTATCGCGTGTTGAGCTGGGACGTGATGTACAGCCCATACTATCAGCGCGACCAGGATAGGTTCGAGGTGTGGGCCAACGATGCCGCGGGCCGGCCGCTGGAAATGCTGCTGGCCGCGGGCAACCCGACCGACAGATACGGCAAAGACCTGGGGGCGCCCTATGACACGGGCTGGCAGCAGGCGCTCATCGACCTGACCCCGTTCGCAGGGCAGACCATCCAACTCACCTTTGCCAACCATAACCGCTACGACAACCTGTACAACACCTGGAGCTACGTAGACGACATCCGGCTGCAGGGGTGGCCCTACAGCTATCGCTCTTACCTCTCGTTGGCGATGGGCGGTGGCGCAGACGAGGCGGCTGTCATGAGTACGAGCGCAGGTGAGACCGATGACGCCCCACCGGCAGCGCCAGAGACCGGCGGAAAGGATGGGGCAGACCCCCTCCGGTGATGGATGGCATAGTCGTTGGCATAGAGCGAGTCACAGAACGAGTCTATGGCTGAGGTTGAGTTTCCGAAGGCTGGAGCTGAGTCGACGCCGGGCCGGCCGGACAACGGCGGCCCGGCCCGCGGCGCGCGCACGGCAAACGCCCGCCTGGCCGCCGCCGAACATCGCCGCGCCTACGGCCTGACCTCGCCGCCCCCCGACCCCGCCGAAGCCCTCTATTACGAGGGCATGGCAGCCTACCAGCACCGCAACTGGGAACAGGCCCTCGAACGATTCCGCCGGCTCAAGGCGCTGCAGCCGACGCGGCCCGGGCTCGACGCGCTGCTGGACGAGGTGCAGTGGTTCCTCCAGCTTGAAGCTGCCGCGCCGGACGCCTATGCCGACCCGGCGTCCGGCGCATCGCGCGAACGGGCGCAGCCCGCGCGGCGCAGAGGCGGCTCATGGCGCGTGTGGGGCGTGGGGCTGTTGGGATTCATCGGCGTGGTTGCGCTGCTCCTGGTTGCGCTCCAGGTGGGCGCGCCGGGGTCGGCGGCCCGCTCCTGGCAGACGCTGCTCCCCTGGAACCGGGCCTCCGAACAGGACGCGCAGGAGTTGTTCAACCGCGGGCAGGAGCGCCTGACCGCGGGCGACTACGAGGGCGCGCAGGATGCGTTCCGGCAGTTGCTGGCGGTTGCACCGGAGGACCCCCAGGCGCGTTCCGGCCTTGCGCGCGCCGAACGCCAGCAGTTGCTGGCCCAGGATTACACAGCCGCGGAAGCCGCCATCGCTGAGGAGGACTGGGAGCGCGCAGCCGCGGAGCTGGACAAAGTCCTGGCCGTGGATCCCGGCTATGCTGATGCGCAGGCACGCGCCGACTTCGTGTCGCAGCGCAGCCGCCTGGCCGCGCTGTATGCTGACGGCAGCCGCCTCTACGACCTGGGCCAGTGGACCGCCGCCATCGAGCAGTTCGAGAAGATCAAGGAACTGGATGGCTCCTATCGCACCGAGGCGGTCGACGAATTCCTGTTCGTATGCTACCTGAATGCCGGGCAGGACCTGGTCGAGGCCACCGGCAGCGGCCAGCCTGCGGAAGACCTCCGTGTGGTCGAGCAGGCGGTTGAGTATTTCTCCCGCGCGCTGGTCATCCACCCGCGCAACCGCATGGCGCTGGAGGCGCGGCGGCTGGGCGGGCTGTACCTGGAGGCGCTGCGCACGCTCGCGCGCGACGAACGGGGCGAGGCGCTGATGCGTCTGGAAGCCCTGGTCGCCGAGACGGCGGCCTCGGAGACGCCCGGCTTCGGCCAGGGCCGCATCGCGCGGCAACTCTATGACCTGCTGCTGGCCGATGCGGATGGCGCGCTGCACCGCGGCGACGTGCCTGCGGCCATCGCGCTGTATCGCCGCGCGCAAGGCCTGCCGGTGGAAGACTCCAGCCGCGCAGTCGAGGGCGAGAGGCTGGCCCGTTCCTTCACCCCGACGCCGACTCCGCGACCGACGAACACTCCTACACCCGTGCCGACGCCGCGGCCGCTCGCCATCGTGCCGCAAGGCCCGGTCAGCGCACGCTCAGGCCCCGGCAGCACCTATCGCGTCGTCGGGCAAGTTGCAGCAGGGAGCGAGCTGGAAATCACCGGCCGCCGCGCGGACGGCCTCTGGCTGCGCGTATGCTGCATCATGCCTGCATCCGGCGGCAGTACAACCGAGGGCTGGCTGCCCGTCACTGCGATTGAGGTGCGCGGGGACGTGACCGCGCTGGCGGTCGTGACACCCGCGCCGACGCCCGCTCCGGCGGCCACGCGCGCACCTGCACCCACGGCCACGCCGCCTGCGCTGGTCTGCATCGCCGGGCAACTGCGCGACACGAAGGGCGGTGCGCCGCTCGCACGCTGGACCGTCACACTCGAAGGCCCTGGCGCACCGGTGAGCGTCCGCACCGACGCGGGCGGCAATTACCGGTTTGCTGACCTCGCCCCGGGCAGCTACAGCGTGAGCGAGCGGCTGGAGAACGGCTGGCACGCGGTCAGCCCGAATCCGACCGTGGTCGTGCTCGCGCCGGCCGCTGAGTGCGTCACCGTCGACTTCTGGAACGAGCAGTCAGATGGCGCCACGCCCGCACCGCCGCCCGACAGGTAGCCCCATGATGTCGCGTGCCCCGGCCCTGGCCCCTCTGCAGGCCGCACTCCGACGGCTCAAGACGTCGCGCCTCGCGCGCACGGGCTATCTCATCCCCCTGCTCGCCATCAGCCTGCTCTTCATGGCTCCCCTCCTGGCCCGACCCCTCGCCGCGCGCGACGACGGGGGCTGGCGCTCGCTGGGCCTGCGCGGACAGACGGTGCTGAGTTTCGCCATCACGAGCGGCGAAGGGGAGCACATCCTTTATGCAGAGACCGCGACGGGCCTGTGGCGCTATGTCGCAGGCGCGGGCGCCGAAGGCGGCTGGGAGAGCATCGACGCAGGGCTGCCGCGCAACAGCCTGGGCGGGCCGGCGCTGGCTGCGTGGCGCGTCGTGCCGGGCCGCCCGCGGCACATCTACGCGCTGACCGGCTCCGGTGCGTTTCGCCAGCTCTACCATACGGCGGACGGCGGGGCCTACTGGCGCAGCATCGGGCCGGCGCCCGGCAAGCCGCTGCATCCGGCGCTGGCCGTCCTCCCCGGCCTGCAGACGCAGGGCGACCTGATCGTCCTGGCGACCGATACGCGGCTCCAGCGCAGCACGGACGGCGGCGCAACGTGGGCGCCCGGCGGTCCGTGGTTGCAGGCGGCTGCTGACCTCCCTGAAGCTACAACCGGCGAGGCCGAGGCGCAGGTCGTGGCGCTCCTGGCGGAGAGCAGCGTGCCGGAGCATCTCTTCATCCTGACCGGCTCGGGCCGCGTCTGGCTCAGCGACAGCGGCGGGCTGGCCTGGCGCGATGCGCTGCCTGCGGCCGCGCCCGTGACCGCCCTGGCAATTGCGCCCTATTTCGGCATCCGGGCCTGGGCTGCGACGACCGAGAGCCTGGCTTTTAGCGTGGACAGCGGCACGTCGTGGAATCTCTGGCCGCTGCCCGGCGGCCGGCCGGTCACCGCACTGGCGAGCGACGTACGCGTGCCGGAGACACTGTATGCCGGCGTGCGCGGGGGCGAGGTGTACCGCAGCGACGACAGCGGCGCGACGTGGGCCAGCCTCGCGCGGCCCGGTGCGGCGCACGTGCGCGCGCTGGCGCTGGACGCAGGCTCGCGCGGGCTGCTTTATGCCGCGACCGATGACGGCGTGTGGGTGCGCAGCGTGACGCCGCTGCAGCCGACGCCCGCGCCGACGCCAAGGGACACGGCGACCTTTGCGCCAACGCCTACGTCGTCGGCAACGCCGACTTACACGGCCACGCCCAGCCCAACTGCACCCCCGACGGAAACGTACACACCGTCACCCACCGCCACCCTGACGGCCACCGCGACGGAAACAACGACACCTACGGCCACCGCAACGCGACGCGCGACGCGCGTGCCCACGCGCACGCCGACCGCCACGACAACTGCGCAGCCGCCCGTACAGCCACCGGCCCCGCCGCCGCCCGATGATGAGCCGGGCAGCCGGCCTGTGATCCCGACAGCCACACCGGTTAGCCCGCCACCGCGATGATGAACCCCACCGCTTCGCCCCTTCCGAACGCCCGCCGGCGCATCCGCCCGCCGTCGCTCGTGCGCGTGCAGCGCCTCGTGGATGTGCCGACGCGCTGGACGCTGCTGGCGCTGGGTGCGTGGGTGCTCTGGCGGACGCGCGACGCGGGCTCCGGCGGAGGCTGGCTGGGACTGCTGGCCGTGTACGGGCTGCTCGCGCTACTGTCCACAGCCTACTGGCTCACCCGGTCGCAGACCGCAGTTGCACGCCGCGCGGATGCGTGGCTGGCTTATGGCCTGTATGTAGCAGATACGCTGTTGGTCAGTGCCCTCATCTGGCGCGACGGCGGCATCAGCAGCCCGCTCTTCATCCTCCTGCTGCTGCTGGCGCTTAAGGCGGTCACGCTGACGCCCAGCCTGCCCGGCATGATCTGGATGCCATTCCTGTTCGGCCCCACTTACACCGCGGCGCTGCGGCTGGCCGCAGGCAATTTCGGCTTTCTGGCCGACAGCGCATTCCAGACGCGCTACATCCTCCTGTGGGCCTGGCTGGTCGGGCTGGTGCTGGTGGCCTGGGAGCTGGCCCGGCGCACCGCGGAAGCCGTCGAGATGGACGCCGCGCTGACGCAGCAGCAGGTCGCACTGGCGCAGAAGACCGAGACCCTCCAGCGCACCGCAACCGACCTCGGCGACCGCGTGCTGGAGCTGCGCGCGCTGCAGGAGGTCTCGAAGGCCCTGGCAACGACCCTGCGCACGGAAGAAACGCTCCAACTGGTGCTGGAGAACCTGTGCAGCGTCACGGGCAGCAGCCATTGTGCGGTCGCGCTCATCGAGGCGGGCCGCGATGACGGGACGCTCAGCGGCGCGTCCTTCGCGGACGGCGACGAGCAGGTGCAACCCTTCGTCGTGAAACTGGCCGCGGAGACCGCCGTCCGCGAGGCGCTGCACGGAGGACGGTCCGGCCGAGTCGAGGCAGGGCTACGAAAGGAAGATGGAAGAGGAAAGAAGAAAGAGGGCAGCAATCTTCAATCGGCGAGGCTCGGCGAGCTGCTCGGCGGCCATCCGTACATCGTGACGCCGCTCATCTCGCGCGGCCAGCCCATCGGTGCGCTGCTGGTCGCCGACCGCGCCAGTCGCGGCCCGCGCGGCAAGCTCAACATAACGGAGCAGCTGCTCACCAGCTTCGCCTACTTCGCCGCCACTGCGCTCGAAAATGCGCGGCTCTACCAGGATGCGTGGGAGAAACGCCGCGAGCTGGAGGCGGTCCTGGCGGGCATCGGTGACGGCGTGGTCGTAGTTGATCCTGACATGGCGCTGATCCTGATGAACCCGGTGGCGCGCGACATCCTCGGCCTGGAGGCGGAGCCGCCCGCGGGCGTGCCGCTGCGCCCTTACCTCAGCGTGTCCGCGTTCGTGGACCTGCTGACGGAGACCATGCAGAGCGGCCAGGAGCAGATTCGCGAGCTGGACCTGCCCTGTCCCGGCAAGGGCGATGCGCAGCCGGACGAGTGCCGCACCTATGGCATCCTGGCCTCACCCGTGCTGGACGCTGAAGGCCAGGTCGGCGGCGTGGTCGCAGTCCTGCGCGACGT
>CAZTMA010000099.1:16649-20603 GCA_964614645.1 uncultured Anaerolineales bacterium | reverse complement strand
GCGCAGGTGGCGCGGGGCGATATAGCCGGCGGCGCCGATGAGCGCGAAGTTGGAAGGTTTGAAGGTTGAAGGTTGCAAGTTACCGGTTGAAGGTTGCAGGTTGGTGGTCATGGGCTGGATATCTCGTATTCGGTGATGGATTCGCGTGTGCGGCGGGTGTTGGGCTGGGTGTCCAGGTAGCTGATGAAGCGGCTTATCAGGCGGCTGCAGTGTTCGGTCTCCGACTTGAGGCGACTAAACTCCTCCTGGGAGAGATAGCCGGCATCGAGCGCGACGTAGAGCTGCGCGCGCAGCTCGCCGGCTGACCCCTTAGCTCGGCCCAGGTAGTCAGCAAACATGGCCTGAGAGCGCGATTCGAAGCCTTCCGCGATATTGGACATCACTGAGACGGCAGCCCGCCGCATTTGATCCCGCAGACCATAGTCGCGGGCAAAGCCCCCGCGCTCAGACAACTGGTATATCTGGTGCGTCAATGCCCTGGCGACTTTCCAAGCCTCGATGTCTTCGAAGCGTTCGATGGTGGACACGCGATCTCCCCCTTGCCGATGAATGTTCTAAGGTTGAAGGTTGCAGGTTTGCGCGGTGAGGGTACGTAACTTTCAACTTGCAACCTTTAAACCTGCAACCTCTCGTAGTCGATCACCCGTCGCAGCGTGTCGTCGAGCGAGCAGCGCGGGGCGTAGCCGATGAGGGCGTGGAGCTTGGCGATGCTGGGCACGCGGCGCTGCATGTCTTCGAAGCCGGGGCCGTAGGCGGCGTCGTATGGGACCATCTCGATGGCGGAGCGGCTGCCGGTCAGGGCGATGACGCGCTCGGCGAGGCCGCGGATGGTGATCTCCTCGGTCGCGCCGACGTTGAAGACCTGGCCGGGCGCGGCCGGGTGCTCGGCCAGCGCGGCGGCCGCGCGGGTCACGTCGGCCACGTCCGCGAAGCAGCGCGACTGGGTGCCGTCGCCGTAGACGGTGATCGGCTCGTTTTTCAGGGCCTGGCGCACGAAGCGGGGCACGACCATGCCGTAGCGGCCGGTCTGGCGCGGGCCGACGGTGTTGAAGAAGCGCATGACGACCACAGGCAGGCCGAACTGGTGATAGTAGGCCAGGCCCAGGAACTCGTCGACGGCCTTGGACTCGGCATAGGCCCAGCGGCTGCGGGTCGTGGGGCCCATCAGGCGGTCGTCGTCCTCGGTGAAGGGGACGCGGACGCCCTTGCCGTAGACCTCGGACGTGGAGGCGATCAACACCTTGCAGCCGTAGCGGTAAGCTGCGCCGAGCACGGCCTCGGTGCCCATGATGTTCGTGCGGATCGTGCGCACCGGGTCCTCGACGATCCGCTGGACGCCGACCATCGCAGCGAGGTGGACGACCACGTCCGACTCGCTCGTCAGGCGGTCGAGCACCTGCTCGTTCTGGATGTTCTCCCGCACGAGCTGGAAGTGGGGGAGCGGGCGCAGGTGCGCGATGTTTTCGACGCGGCCGGTCGACAGGTCGTCGATCGCGACGACGCGATGCCCCTGGGCGAGCAGGAGCTCGCAGAGATGTGAGCCGATGAAGCCGGCGCCGCCGGTGATCAGATATCGCATAATTCCCCCGGTATGAGGTACCGATATAAGATAGAAGATGTAAGATTTAAGATGATCGATCCGGGTTGATGGTGTATTCGATCCCGGACTCGCCCATGCGTCCGGCACCTGGATGAGACTCCAGGTAAGCCATGAAACGGCTGAGTTGGCGGCTGCAGGATTGTGTCAGGGTTACGAGTTCGTCGAAAGCCTGGCGATCCAGATAACCCGCATCTAGCGCTATGTAGCACTGGGCGCGCACCTCACCAGATGATGCTTTCGCCCGGCCCAAGAAATCGATGAACAGGGCCTGGGTCCGACTCTCAAAGCCTTCGGCGATATTCGACATCACAGAGACTGCTGCGCGACGCATCTGATCACGAAGCCCGAAGTCCCGCGCAAAGTCACCCTGTGCAGAGATGCGGTATACCTGCCGGGCGAGCTCCCGTGCTGCCTGCCATACCGCCATGTCCTCAAAGCGTTCATATCCCGGCATGTCCCGTATACCTCCGGCCTATTTCTGATATCTTACATCTGATATCTTGCATCGTCAGACGCTCCGTGCGACGAGGAGCACGCCGGCAATGATAAGACCGATGCCGCCCCAGCGCAAGAGCGGGATGGCTTCGCCCAGGAAGATGCGGGAGGTAAGGGCGCTCAGGACGAAGTTGAGCGCCAGGAACGGGTAGGCCAGGCTGAGCGGCAGGCGGGACAGGACGATGATCCACGAGAGCGCGCCGATGCCGTAGAAGACGAAGCCGAGCCAGACGAGCGGCGAGCGGAACGCGGTGAGCAGGAATTCGGCGCCGGCGTTGGCGTGGCCGCCCACCTGGGTGATGCCGAGCTTGAGGACGGTCTGGCCCGCGACGCTGCAGGCGATCGAGAACAGGATGAGGGCGATGGATGTGAGCATCTTTTTCCTGGAGTGAGTCGTGGTCATGGGTTAATAGAACGCTGATTTACGCTGATTGAACTGATCACGCTGATTTTTTTGAATAGTTTTCGCCACGAATTGCACGAATTGGACGAATGTCATGATTGGGCCGCCTGGTTGAGCGCGCGGAAGTGGGCGACGGTGGTGGCGAGGCCGGCGGGCAGGGAGACCTGGGGCTGCCAGCCGAGGTCGCGGGCGGCGCGGGTGGTGTCCAGGTAGGTGTGGCGGACCTCGCCGGGCTTGGAAGGGCCGTGGCGCTGGCCTTGCGTGTAGCCAGTCAGGGCTGCCAGGTGGTCGAAGACGGTGTTGATGTCCACGGGCACGCCGGCGCCGATGTTGTAGATGCCAAAGCGGCCCGGGATCGCTGCATTGAGCGCGAGCAGGTTGGCGCGGGCCACGTCGCCCACGTAGACGAAGTCGCGCGACTGGAGGCCATCGCCGGAGATGGTCGCGGGCCGGCCGGCCAGCATGGCGCCGGCGAAGATGGCGACGACGCCGGCCTCGCCGGCAGGGTCCTGCCGCGGGCCATAGACGTTGCCGTAGCGCAGGATGGCGACGGATAGGCCATGGTTGTGATGGTAGGTGAAGAGCATGTGCTCAGCCGCCAGCTTGGTCGCGCCGTACGGGTCCAGCGGACGGGGCGGGCAGGACTCGGTCGCGGGCAGCTCCTCCGGCTCGCCGTAGACCGCGCCGCCGGTCGACGCGAAGAGGAACCGGCGGACCATGCCCGTCGCGCGGCCGGCCTCGAGCAGGTTGAGCGTGCCGATGATGTTGGTCTGCGCATAGATCACCGGGTTGAGCAGGCTGCCGCGCACGTCGGCGAGCGCGGCCTGGTGACAGACGACCGTCGGATGCTCCATCCGGAACACGTCGGCGACCGCGAAGGCGTCGCGCAGATCGACCTGGTAGAAGCGCGCGGCCGGATGGATGTTCGCGCGCTTGCCGGTGGACAGGTTGTCCAGCACGGCGACGGAGTGGCCCTCTGCGACGAAGGCGTCGACGATGTGCGAGCCGATGAACCCGGCGCCGCCGGTGACGAGGATGTGTTCTGGCATGGGTTTAGCCTTTGTTCCTACGGAAGAATAGAACGCTGATGACGCTGATTGGACTGATTTTTATGATCTTTTTCATTTTCTTTGATCTGTGGTTCACAACCGTCAGTCTGCAATCGTCCTTCAATCTTCAATCTGTAATCGTCAATCGTTCCCGCGACGGACAGGTAGCGCGGGAACGGGACGCCGGGGCCGGGGGATTGGCCGCGGGCGGCGAGCCACGCGGTCAGCGGCGCGACCTCGTGCGCGAGCGACGGGTGTTGGTTGGTGACGACGATGCCCTCCTTGGCGGCGGCGGACGGGGGCACGGACGGCGGGTGGGTGGCCCAGGTGCCCGGGCGGCCGGCGCGGGCCGGGTCGGGTGCATAGAGCGGGCCGGCGCCGCGGTAGTAGTGGGCAAAGGCGTCGCG
>CAZTMA010000099.1:12985-16637 GCA_964614645.1 uncultured Anaerolineales bacterium | reverse complement strand
CCGATTGCAGGTAGACCGCGGCGTGCGGTGCGGTGGCGGTCACGTAGGCGGCGGCGCCCCGCCAGTCCTCGAACGGGCCGCCGGCCAGCATGGCGGCGGACAGCGCGAGGGAGGTGGCGAGGAGGAGGGCGGTGGGACGGGCCTCACCCCCCGGCCCCCGGGCCTCACCCCCCGACCCCCTCTCCTGAGCACCGGCTGCGGCCAGGTGCTCAGGAGAGGGGGAGGTGACGGTGATGAGGGCGGCGGCGGTCGCGACGGTGGCAAGGGGCCAGAAGACGAGCAGCTGGCGCTTGATGGACAGGCCGCGCGGGATGGCGCCGAGGATGGTGAGGAGGGCGAAGGCGAGAACGACGACGGATTTAAGATGGAAGATGGAAGATGCAAGATGAAGCCGTATGGCCAACGCGCGTCCGACAACGGACGTGCGGTGGCGGGATAAGGCGAAGGCCGCGAGGGCCAGGGCTGCGATGGCGGCGAGCAGGGCCAGGACCAGGGTGGCGCCGAGGGTGCCGGCGGTGGCAGGATCTCCTGCGGCCAAGCCGATGCGCTCGGCCAGAAAGCCGAAGTTGCCGTAGCTGACCTGCGCGGCGACGACGGGCAGGTAGGGTGCGAAGCCGAGGGCGACGGCGGCCTGGGCCAGCCAGTAGCGGCGAGGCAGGGCGGGCGCGGCGTAGAGTGCGCGGGCCAGGATGGGTGCGGCGATCAGGCCGGCGAGCCAGAGCAGGACGTTGGCGTAGGCGGTGTACATGCCCAGGAGCGTGAAGATGATGTAGGTGGGCGCGTAGAGGGCGGCGCGGTTTGGAACACGAAGGTTTGGAACACGAAGGCGCGAAGCATCTGAAGCGCGCGAAGCACGAAGGTCGCGAAGGGCGCCGGCCCGCGAGCTTCGCGCGCTTCGTGCTTCGTGTTCTTCGCCGTCTTCGCGGCTTCGTGTTCCAAGCCTTCGTGGTCCAGATGCCGCCTGCTTCAGCATCCCCAGGTAGCACGCGGCCGCGGCGGTGGCGAGGAGGGCCGCAGGCGCGTACATGCGGGCCTCGCGCGAGTACCAGATGTGCAGCGGGGAGAGCGCCAGGAGCGCGGCGGCGATGAGCGCAATCGTGCGGCGGTGCGGGGTGTCGAGCTGGAGCGCGACCCAGGCGACGCCTGCGATAGTGGCGATGCCTGCCAGGGCGGACGGCAGACGCAACCATGCTTCGCCCCCAGGCAAGCCTTCGCCGCCGAGCAGTGCTGCGGCGCTGCCGGCCTGCTGCCAGAAGTGCAGGAAGAGCGAGTAGAGCGGCGGGTAGAGGTCGGTCACCCGGGCCAGGATCATGGACACCGGCGCGGCGGCCAGGTTGAGCGAGGCCACTTCGTCGCCCCACAGGCTCCAGGCGTCCAGGCGCACGAGGCGCAACAGCACGCCGGCCAGGATGGCAAGGGCGGCCATAGCAGGGATGGCCAACGCGGCCACGGCGGTCGGACGCGGCACAGCGGCCATGGGTTGCGCGGGCATCGTCACGGCGCTCCCAACTCCGGGACAGGCGGCGCGAGGTCGTCGGTCACCAGCGCGGCGGCCTCGTTGGCCCAGGCGGCGCGCTGGGGGTCGTCCAGCAGCGCCCGGTATTCCCAGGCCTGGCCGAGCAGGCGGGAGCGGACGAAGGGCAGGCCGTCGACGGCGGCTGCGGCCGCGGCCACCTCGCCGTTCGCAACGAGCGCGTCACCGTAGAGGAGGCGCGTCACGCGGTCGGCGGCGCCCGCTGCGACGAGCGGCTGGAGCAGGTCACGCGCGGCCGCATAATCGCCGCGCGCGCGGGCCAGCAGGCTGAGACGGGTGCTGGCAGTGGGCTGGGCGGGTGCAAGGGCCAGCGCGGCGCGGAAGTGCGCCTCGGCCGCGGACGTGTCCACGCGGCGGCGTGCTTCGTCGATGGTCGGGTCGCCGAAGTTTTGCGGGTCGTAGACGGCGAGCTCGGCGCGGGTCTGCGCGAGCGCGCCCAGGTTGGCGTGCCAGGCGGCCGTGAGCGGGGTGCGGAGGGCGATGAGGGCGACGATGAGCGCGAGGGCGATGACGGCGGGAACCGCGATGATGCGGGGGTATGGAACACGAAGGCGCGAAGGCGACGAAGGACGCGAAGCACGAAGGTCGCGAAGCGCGAAGTCGGGTGCCGGACCGGTCCTGCTCAACTGCCAGGTGGCGACGATGAGGCCCATGGGGGCCAGGAAGAGCAGCAGGGCGACGCGGCGGGCGTAGAGCGGGTCGTCGACGAGGCCATGGAGCAGGAGGACGAGCAGCATGGCGACCGCGCCGCCGAGCGGGAGGCCGAGCGCGGCGGGCGGGTTGGCAGCGTCGCCGGGGCGCGGCCATCGCGAATAAGCGAATGCGCCTGCGGGCGCGCCACGAATACGCGAATGGGGCTCGCCGTCAGCGGGAGATTCGCTGATGCGCGGGTCGATTCGCGTATTCGGGATGGCCGCTTCGCTCATCTGCAGGCTCGGCGACATCGCACGGTACGTGCGCCAGGCGAGGACCAGCGTCACAGCCACGATGGCGAGCCACGCGAGCAGGCCGAAGATGCCTTGCTCGACGGCAAGTTCGATGTAGAGGTTGTGCGGGCTGCCGATGAAGGGCACGTGGATCAGCAGGACGTAGAGCGAGAAGACGACCGGGTAGGCGCCCAGGCCGACGCCGGTGAACGGGTAGTCGCGGATCAGCAGGGTCGAGAGGCGCATCAGCTCCAGGCGATTGATGCCCGGGCCGAGGAAGCCCTGCAGGAAGGAGACCACGAACGGCCGCGCCAGCAGGAGCACCAGCAGGGCCAGGATCGCCGGGACCACCAACAGCTCGGCGGGGCCCAGGGGCCGGTCGGTGTGGCGGGCATTCCAGCGCGCAGCAATGCGTGTAGCCAGCGAGACCGCTGCCCAGGCGAACAGTGCTGCAGCGAGGGCCAGCCAGGCGCCGCGGGAGACCGTCAGGAGCAGGCCGAAGCCGACCAGTGCCAATAGCGCCAGGGAGCCGGCCAGGGCCGCCATGAACAGCATGCGGCTGACCGCTCCGGTGCGCAGCGACCACGCGGCAATGACCAACTGGAGGGCCAGCGGGAAGGCCATCGCGGTCACGCTGCCGACCTGGTTAGGGCCGAACTGGTGCAGGGCCAGGGCCGGGCGGGCGGCCTGGATGCGCAGGCCCAGCTGCTGCAGGAGCGCGACCTTCACGGTGCCAGCAGCGAAGTCGTGCGAGAGCATGAAGTAGAGGGCCGCAGCGGCGCCGGCCAGCACGATCCCCGCGACCGCGAGCCAGAGCCCGCGGCGCGTCGGCAGGTGGGCCAGGGCGTAACAGATGGACACGGCGGCCAGGATCAGGCCGAACTTCTGCCAGCCGACCGCGTTGTCGAACGGCTGGTACGCGGTCGCAGAGTCGGGATGGTAGGTGGCCCACAGCCCGACCGCGGCGGTTGCCACGAAGAGCGCCAGCGGCAGGTCGAGGGGGGTGCGCAGGCGATAGGTCCACGCGCCGAGCCCGTGGCCGGCCAGGCCAATCAGCCACACGACCGCGACCAGGAGCAGCGGGCGCAGGCCGATGCCCGGGTAGAGGTACCACAGGGCGCCCGCGAGCAGCGCGGCGGCGAGTTCGCCGTAGCCGAGGAGTTCGCGCAGGAGCGGATTGCCCGCGGCGGCG
>CAZTMA010000099.1:0-12870 GCA_964614645.1 uncultured Anaerolineales bacterium | reverse complement strand
GAGACCCTTCACTGGCGATGCGCGGCGCCGCGCTTTGCGTCGTTAACCCGGTCAGGGTGACAAGAATGGCTTTTCTCATGCCAAACGACTCACTAGCATAGGCGGGTGGGCGTCCTTCGACTGCGTGGAGCGTGAGATGCTTCGCTGGAGCCTCGCCGCGGTGATGGAGGTCTCTTTAACCCGCTCAGCATGACAGACTCGTAATTACAAAAAACTTCCTTACAGACTGCTCAGGATGCCCTGGTTGCCAGGGCGTCAACTGCGGATGAACTTGAGGGTCTGGAAACCGACACTGACGGCGCTCTTAAAACCTTCCCAACTATTGAGGCCCTTGATGAAGGTCAGCATGGGGCCGGGGCGCAGCGACCACTCGCGCGTCGCGCGCTTCTGCCAGTACTCGAGGCGCTCCGCGTTGAGGTCGCCGTAATCGAGCACGGTGGACTGGTCCATGTCCACCTCTTCCCAGTTCGTGCCGGGGCGGAACCAGTTGTTCTGCACGACCTCGTAGAAGAAGGGCGTGCCGGGGTAGGGCGCAGCGATGTGGAAGAGCGCGATATCGAGCGGCAGCTCCTTCGCGTACTTGATGGTCTCCTGGATGGTCTCCTCCGTCTCGCCCGGCAGGCCGATGATGAAGTAGCCCCAGTTGTTGATGCCCGCGGCCTTGGACCATTTCAGCGCCTTGAACGCCTGCTCCTTCTTGTAGCCCTTGTGCGCACGCTTGAGAATCTGCTCGTTCGCGCTCTCGATGCCCCACGAGATGTACCAGCAGCCGGCCTGGCCCATGAGCTGCAGCAGCTCCTCGTCGACATAATCTACGCGGCTGTTGCAGGTCCACTTGACCTTCAGGCCGGCGTCGATGATGAGCCGACACAGATCGGCGACCTGCTGGCGGTTGACCGTGAAGAGGTCGGCGTACATGTGGACGTGGTGGATGCCGAGGGTGGCCAGGTATTGCAGCTCCTCGAAGATGAGCTGGGGCGAGCGCACACGGACGCTCGTCTGGTAGCTGACGTGCTTGATGCAGTACTTGCAGCCCGCAGGGCAGCCGCGGCTGGTCACGATGAACGTGAACGGCCCCTTGATCATCGGCATCCGCTGGCGGTCGAGCGGCAGCATCTCGTGCTTCGGCATGGGCAGGTCATCGAGCGACGCGATGAACGGCCGGTCGGGGTTGATGACGATCTCGTCGTTGTCGCGCCAGGCGAGACCTGCAATCGATGAAAGATTGAAGATGGAAGATTGAAGATTGGCGTCAGCATCTTGCATCTTCCATCTTTCATCTTCAATTCGTATCGTCGTCTCTGTCAACATCTTCGCGATGCGCGGGTCGGAGGGGGTCTTGCCCTCGAAGGTGTCGAGGAGCTCGCGGAGGGTCATCTCGGGTTCGCCGCGCAGGATGTAGTCGAGCGCGGGGAAGGGGCGCATGGTTTCGAGCGTGAGCGGCGTGACGTGGGTGCCGAACGCGAGGGTGCGCGCGCCCAGGGCTTTCGCCAGGAAGACGCCGTACATGTCGTTGCGCAGGCTCGGCGCGGTCACCTGGGTCAGGTAGTACTTGGGCCGCTTCTCTTCGAGCAGCTTCTCGAATTCGGGCCAGCCCATGCGCAGCGCGTTGGCGTCGATGATCTCGACGGTATAGTCGGGCAGCAGGATGGCGGCAAGCTGGGCGAGGCTGACCTGGGGCCAGATCATGTTCTCCCGGCTGCGGCGGCCCACGCGGTGCTGGCTGCGGATCCAGATGCCGCCGTCGGGCGTGGGCGGGTTGACGAGCAGGACATCCACGCGGCCCGCGGGCCGCGTGGAGGAAGTGAGCGTTTGGACGGCTGCACCGGCGTCCGGGAAGCGTGCGGCTGGGAGGGGCGGGATGCGCCGCGTGCCCAGGTTGGCGCGCAATTCAGGCTTGAGTTCGGTAAAGTCTGCCACGGAACACCTCGATACGATTTAAGATTGAAGATTTAAGATTGAAGATTGACGAGCAGGTTCGGCGACCTCGCGGCCGGCCATGTCGCCGGCGACGAGGTGCTCGCGCTGGCTGAGCTCGGCGAGGGCGCGCATGATGAACCAGCTGATCGTGAGCTGCAGGCCGACGAGCGCGGCCATGGCGGCCAGCAGGAGCCAGAACCAGAGGCGCGTCATGGGCCAGCCGTTCGAGCCCAGGACGAGCGTGACGATTGCAACGACGAGGCCCAGCGCGATGAGCACGAGGCCCATCCAGCCGAACTGGCGCTCAAGCGGCACGCGGAACAGCGGCTGGCCGAACAGGCCCTGGCGGATGGGACGCTTGTAGAAGAGCGCGACCAGGTAGTTGAACATCGCGCCGAGCGCAAAGATACTGACGCCGGCCACGCCGAGCACGGCTGCGGTGAACACCAGGAACACGCCCAGGGGCGTGAGATCGGTGATGCCCTGCACGCGCTGGGCTACGAGCCAGATGCCCACCGCGACGGTGAAGGCCAGCATGACGAGGCCGGCCATCCCGAGCTGCCGTGCCGGGTTGTAGGTCAGCGCGGTCCACACGATGGACTGGGCGAAGCGCATCCCATCGCGCACGACGCTCAGCTTCGAGCGGCCGGCGCGTTCGCTGTAGGGGATGGCGACCTCGATCATCTTGAGGCCCTCGTGCAGCGCGCGGGTGCTCATCACGGGGGTCAGGTTCAGGCCGTCAGGCAGCGGATAGACGCGCTCCAGGACCGACTTCTTGAACACCCGCATGCCGCTGGCAGAATCGGTGATCCGCTGCGCGCTCACAAGGCTGACCAGGTTGGCGAAGATGAAGTTGCCCAGCCGCCGCACCTTCGGCATCTGGCTCTCCGCGCCGGCCATGCGGGAGCCGATCACGATGTCGGCGTCCTGCTCGATGCCTGCGCGGCAGAGCTGCGGGAAGTGCTCGGGCGGGTAGGTGCCATCCGCATCGAGGAAGCCGATCCACTCCCCGCGCGCGGCCGCGAATCCGGTCTTGAGGGCCGCGCCGTAGCCGCCGTTGTACCGGTGGGACAGGAGGCGCACGCCCGGCTCCGCGGCGACGAGCTCCGCGGTCCGGTCGGCCGAGCCGTCATCGACGACGATGAGCTCGAGCTCGATGCCCATTGGGGCCAGGTCGGGGGCAACCGCGAGGACGCGGCGCATGACCGGCTGGATGCCGTCTTCTTCGTTATAGGCTGGTATCACGACAGAGAGTGTGCTCATGGACTGGTCCTCGTGTTGGTGTGGCGGAATGGGACACTGATTGAACTGATCTGACTGATTTTCATGATTTTTCTGCTCAATAATGGGACACTGATTGAACTGATTGGACTGATCAAAAGAGACTAAAAAGAAATCATCTAGATCAGTTCAATCAGTCCAATCAGCGTCCTATTAATAGTGGATCTCAGCGCGGCGCGCGACGGGGGCGCCGGGTTCGATGTGCTTCAGGACGCGGGCCGGGATGCCGCCGACGACGGTGTGGGGCGGCACGTCCGCAGTGACGACTGCGCCGGCGGCGATGACTGCGCCGCGGCCGATGCACACGCCGTCCGTGATGATCGCGCCGGCGCCGATCCAGACGTCGTCCTCGACCGTGATGCCTTCCGCGGTGATGCCCTGGTCGACCATCGGGCGGGACGGGTCGTCGTAGACATGGTTGACCGCGAGCATCTGGACGAGCGGCGCAGTGTAGACCCGGTCGCCCACGGTGATGCCGCCCTGCCCGCGCAGCACATTCATCTCACCGATCAGGCTGTCCCGGCCGATACGGATGAACGCGTGGGGCAGGTCGCGGAAGTTGTAGACGTGCAGCACCGAGTTATGCATCACGAAGGAGCGGTCACCGATCTCGATGCCGGCGGGGCAGGCGTGCAGGTAGACCCCGTGGTCGAGATAGACGTTCCGGCCGAGGCGGATGCGGTCGGCAAAGCGCAGGCGCACGCCGCTCTCGATGGCCGCAATGCCGTCCATGCGCAGGATCAGGCGGTACAGGATGGCCCGGATGCCGATCCCCAGGACGGTGGGGATCCAGCCGGCGGCGGCATACAGCAGCTGCTCGAGCATATAGCGCGGCAGGCTGCTGGCCTGGCGGCCGAGATAGAGCGAGAGACCGGCTTCGGATTTCGGCAATTTATTCCTGGACGTTGATAGCGGCGCGGCACCCGGGCAGGCTCCGCCGTGCCAGGCCCCTTAGGGGAGCCGGCGCGATGCCTGCAGTATGTGCCGCGCCGGAGCAGATGCTACGACGAACGCGAGCCTGGTGAAAAATTATAGCTGTGCAGCGTTAAGGTCCGGCTTACGGGGCTGCGTTTCACCCCGGAGGCGAACGCGGCCATCGCGAATAATCGAATCAGCCCGCGAATAAGCGAATCGGGCCCCCGCGGCGCGCACTATGCGCGATGGTCGCGCCCCCGAGCTGAAACACACCCAGGTTACGAACCCGCAGGTCCGGCACGCGAAAACGCCAGCGCGCGTCGACCGCGGCTGGCGTAAGGAACTCATATCTTGCGACCAGGAACACGCGGCCGCGGAGCAATCCAGAACACCCAACACTACACCCGCCAATCGACAATAAAAGCTTACATACCAATCGTACACTCGAAACGAAGCTGGATAATACCAGCGAGCAGCGTTAAAGTCAAGGAATGGAAGCTACAAGATGTTTTTTGCACTCTGCCCAGGCTAAGATGGTCACACGAGGAGACGACAGTATGAAGCGATGGGGCGCCTATTTCTGGCTGTGCGCAGCGCTGATGTGCGCAGGGTGCGTGCAGACGCCCTTGCCGGCGACCGGCGCTGCGGATGCGCCCGCAACTGCAGCGGTGGAGGCATTGGCTACCGCGGCGCCCGAGCTGACCGCCGACTGGCAGACCTATACGGACCCGGAGGCAGGCTATTCGGTCCGCTATCCCCCGGGCGTACACTTCAGCGCGGGCCAGAGCAAGGCCGGCATCTACACCGCGCGCATCCAGTTCCGCATCCCCGGCGTAGACGGCTACCAGGGGATGCTCATCCGGGTGGAGCCGAACCCGACGGGCCAGGGCCTCGAACAGATCGCCGGTGAGTTCTATCGGCGCTTCGTCGCGGATGACACGCTCCGTGAGCGCGCGGCAGAGCGTCCGGCCGATCTGCTGGCCGGGCTGGAGCAGGTTACGGTCGCCGGGCTCTCGGGCGTGCAGGTGGGCACTGAGGGCGATTTCTCGCTCGTGCTGCCCTACGGCGACCGGGTCTTCATCATCGCGCCGGTGCATGACCTCGTGACGACCGGGCTCGACCCGCAGGCGCTGGCGCTATTCTACGAGGTGCTGGCGACCCTCGAGCCGGAGGGGGCGCGATGAGGGCACCCTCCCTGGTCCTGCTGGTCATCGCCGGGCTGCTCCTCGGCGGCGCAGGGGCGCTGGCACAGACGCCGTCGCCAGATAACCTGGCGATGAGCCCGCCGCTCGGCTACCAGGATGGGCACGAGTATGAGCCGCGCGTCCTCCGGCAGGCGGGCAGGCTCATCGAAGACACGCGCTATGGAGTGCAGAACCCCGACCTCAAGGGCACAACCTGCTTCGGCATCGCCTGGGAGGAGCTGTACCACGCGGGGCAGGACCTCTACCGCGCGGACGGCGAGAGCACCGCGGGCGCGGCGGTCACGGCGGTGGCGGATGGCACCGTGGTGTATGCCGATCCGGACCTGAACTATCCGGGGCTGGCGGTCATCATCGAGCACGCGCTGCCGGACGACGAGGTCCTCTATTCCGTGTACGCCCATCTCGACGACAACTCCCTCGAAGTCAGCGAGGGGCAGGCGGTCCGCCGTGGGGACCTGCTGGGCGAGGTCCTGTACATGGCCTACAGCGGGCGCTATCCCGAGCAGCACCCGTCGGGCGACGACTCGCATGTGCACTTCGAGCTGCGGCGGTTCCCCAGCGCGCGGCGCATCTACACGGACTATCCCGCGTGCAACGGCCTGATCGTGGGCCGCGGCTACACCTATCCCGACGAGCCGGACGATTTCCCGGCGCAGAATCGGGGGTACGTTGATCCGGAGGACTGGCTCCCGGTCGACTAAAGGAGATTAGCTATCTATTCGGGTAACGCCGCAACGGATGCCAACGGATAAACGGATCTGGCAGTGTGCGCACGGTGCATATCCGTTTATCCGGTGCGAACCGCAGTTCGCCTCAATCCGTTGCGCCTAAACCACGCTACCAGATTATTTCGGAAATCTCCATAACTCACGCGCTCTGCGGCTGAGCGTTCGCAGGGCGCCGCGGCTCGCGGACCCACAGGCGCATGAGCAGGGCGCCGGTCAGCGCGATGGCGATGGCCGCTGCAAACATCGGCCGGTAGCCGAGCCAGGTCGCGAGCGCGCCGCCGAGCACCGGGCCGATCGCGACGAATGGGGCGAGCAGCGTGTTGGTCAGGCCGATGTACGTGGGCCGGTCCTCCGGGCGGCAGAACTCCAGGATGATGTTCATGGCCGACACGCTGGCCGCGGCGCTGGCGACGCCGACGAGGATGAAGGTGACGCCGAGCCAGGTGGCCGACGGCGCGAAGAGCGCGACGGCCGCAGCCAGCGCGATGAAGACTGCCTCGCCTACCAGGACGACCTTGTGCCCCGCGCGGTCGCCCAGGTGACCCCAGGCCAGCCCCGCGAGCGCCTGGCTGCCGACGAGCAGCGCGGTGAGCGTCCCCGCATGCCGCTCGGCCAGCCCGAACTGCTCAACCCCGTAGACCATGTAGAACCCGGCGCCCATGCCACCCAAGAGCATCGTCGACCGGCTGACGAGATAGTGCAGGTAGTTGCGGTCGCGGCGGAGCACCTGCGGCAACTGGCGGAGATAGACGCTGAGCGGCGCGCGCTGCTTGACCGCCGGGCTGTCAGGCTCGCGGTTGAGGAAGAACGAGGCCAGGGAGACCACCATCAGCACGAAGGCGGCAAAGAAGCAGATGGCGAAGTTCTGCGGATAGGGCCAGCGGCCGAGGATCCACCCGGCCAGGGCCGCGCCCGCCACGCCCAGCACCGCGCCCAACCCGTTGCCCACGCTCGAATAGAAGCCGCGGCGGCGCACCGGGATGACCTTGGCGATGAGGTCGTACCATGCCGGCGTGCTCAGCCCGCCGGCCACCGCCGCGGCCCCGCGCAGCGAGAGGATGATCGGGAGTGCCAGCGCGGGCGCAGGCAGGGCCAGGAACCAGACTGCCAGCCCAATGAGCGGGTAGGGCAGGCGCTCGGCCAGGCCGCATGCAGCCGCAAAGGGCAGCTTGCGCCGGAGACCCTCGGTGTAGTTGGCGGTCAGGAGCTGGGGCAGCAGGTAGCCCACGTTCACCAGCGCGGGCAGCAGGCCGATGATGATCTTCGAATCCGTCAGCCGGCTGACGAGCAGCGGGGTGATGGTCGCGAGCGACACCAGGTTCAGCGCGGCCATGAACAGCCCGAGGTCCAGGGCGTTGGCGACGAAGTTGCGGCGATAGTGCCGTTCGACGAACGCATTGTATGCAGCTTCGTTGTCTGCGACTTCGTCGGCGGCGGGCAGGGATGCTGTTGTCATGCCAGCTCATCCATGTGGAACACGACCTTGTACGCCTCGCGCGCGGGCGCCATCAGGAGGTCGAACGCCTCCGCGAAGCGCTCCAGCGGCAGGCGGTGGGTAATCATCGAGGCGACATCCACCGCGCCCGATTCGATGAGGCGATGTGCCTCCCGCTCGTCGCGATAGTAGGCATTGGAGGAGGTGGTGATGTGCCGCTCCGAGCCGACGGCTTCGAAGTTGAGCGGCACGGACAGGTCCTGCACGGCGAGGTTCACGTACGTTCCTGCCGGCGACAGCAGGGGCAGCGCCTCGGCGAACGTTTCGGCGCTGCCCACCGTGTCGAAGACCGCGTGGCACTCTGCCTGCCCGGTGACGCGGCGCAGCGCGTCGGCCAGCCGCTCGTGCGCCGGGTCTATCGCGGTCAGCCCGGCATGCCGGCCGACCACCTGGCGGGCGAGTGCGGAAGGGTCGGAGACCAGCACGTGGCTCGCGCCGCGCGTGCGCGCCACCTGCGCGATGCAGAGACCGGCGGGACCGCCGCCGATGCACAATACCGTGCTGCCAGGCGGCAGCTCGGCCCGGCCCACGGCATGCACTCCGACGCCCAGGATGTCGCGCATGGCCTCCGCCTCGAAGGAGACGTGCGGAGCCATCGGGTGCAGCAGGTCGGCCCAGGCCAGGCAATACTCTGCATAGCCGCCGGGGTAGAACGGCATGTCCCGCCAGCCCTGGGCGTGGCCGATGTGCAGGGTCTCGCGGCACAGGTTCTCGTGGCCGCTCAGGCAGAGGGCGCAGCGGCCGCAGGTGCGAAACGCCTGGACGCCGACCCGCTGCCCCAGCAGGTGCTCGTGGGCCGCGGCGTTGACTTCCACGACCGTGCCCGCGAACTCATGGCCGAGGATCATATCCGGCGGATTGGGGATGTGCCGGCCCAGCGTGTGCAGGGCCCACGGGTTCTCCCCGGCGTAGTAGCGCAGGTCGCTGCCGCAGATGCCGCAGGCGGCGACCTTGACCAGGACGTGGTTCTCCTCAGTCAGCCGCGGCACCGGGATGTCGACCAGCTCCAACTGGCGCGGGCGGCGGAGGATAATGGCTTTCATCGTCGCTCCTCATGGTATAATGCCAGCACCATCTGGCACATTCGAACTGCGTGGAGAAACTACATGACGGACATCACACCCCGTTGGGACCTCTCGAACGTCTACCCCGGGCTCGAAGCGCCCGAATTCCTGGCCGCGGTCGCGGACGTGACCCGGCAGCTTGACGAGCTCGAGGCGCTCTTCGCCGGGCGGGTCGCCCCGGCCGGCCCGGACGCAGGGATCACGGCCATCGGCCCGCTGTTGGGCGAGGTCATCGATCGGTTCAACGCGGTCAACGAGCTGGCGGGCACGGTGCGCTCGTACATCTACGGCTTCGTCTCGACCGACTCGCGCGACGCGCTGGCCCGCAAACGGCTCTCTGAGTTTGACACACTATCCGTCCGCCTGCAAAACCTGACCACGCGGCTGCAGGCCTGGATCGGTCAGCTCGGGCCGGTCCTGGAGGAGGCCATCGCGACCCACCCGACCGCGGCCGGCCATGCCTTCATCCTGCGCGAGACCGCAGAGCAGAGCAAGTACCTGATGAGCGAGGCAGAAGAATCGCTGGCCGCGGCCCTCAACGTCAGCGGCAGCCACGCGTGGAGCAAGCTGCAGGGCACCATCACGTCGCAGCTATCGGTGGACTTCGAGCTGGACGGCGAGACGAAGCGCCTGCCGCTGCCCGCGCTCATCAACCTGCACTCGCATCCCGACGAGAGCGTGCGCCGCCGCGCGTACGAGGCGGAACTGGCCGCGCTGGCCTCCGTGCGCGAGCCGCTGGCCGCGTGCCTGAACGGGGTCAAGGGGACGGCGAACACGCTCAACCAGCGCCGCGGCCGGTCCGATGCGCTGCACAGCGCGCTGGACAGCTCGCGCATCGACCGCGCGACGCTGGAGGCCATGCTCGGTGCGATGGAGGCCGCATTCCCCACCTTCCGCCGGTACTTCCGCGCGAAGGCGCAGCGTCTGGGCAAGGAGCGGCTGGCCTGGTGGGATGTCTTTGCGCCGGCCGGCGGCGCGGATGAAGCGAGCCGCAAGATGTACTCGTTCGGCGAGGCGCGCGACTTTATCCTGGCGAACTTCGCGGGGTTCTCGCCCCTGCTGGAGGGGCTGGCGCGGCGCGCGTTCGACGGCCGGTGGATCGACGCGGAGCAGCGGGACGGCAAGCGCGGGGGTGCGTTCTGCATGGGCGTAGACGCGGTCAAGGAATCCCGGGTGCTGTGCAACTTCGACGGCACGCTCGACCAGGTCTCGACCATCGCCCACGAGCTCGGCCACGCGTTCCACAACGAGTGTCTCTTCGCGGCGGGCAAGACCTATCTGCAGAGCGATACGCCGATGACGCTGGCCGAGACCGCCTCCATCATGTGCGAGACCATCGTCATGGATGCGGTGCTCGGCGCGACGACCGACCCGGCGGAGGAGCTGGCGATCCTCGAGACCATCCTCATCGGCGACACACAGGTGATCGTGGACATCTACTCGCGCTACCTGTTCGAGCGGGAAGTGTTCGAGCGCCGCGCGGAAGCCGAGCTGTCCGCGGATGACCTGTGCGACATCATGAAGCAGGCCCAGCAGGCGACCTACGGCGACGGGCTGGACGAGAACCACCTGCACCCGTACATGTGGACGTGGAAGCCGCACTATTACCGGGCGGAGCTGTCGTTCTACAACTACCCCTATGCGTTCGGCCTGCTGTTCGGCACGGGCCTGTATGCCATCTACCAACAGCGCGGGGTCGACTTCGTGCCGGACTACGTGAACCTGCTGGCCTCGACCGGCGAGGGCACGGCCGCGGACCTGGCCGCGCGGTTCGGCATCGACATCCGCGACCGGGCGTTCTGGGAGGGCAGCCTGGCCGTCATCGGCCGGCGCATCGAGCGGTACTGCGCGCTGTAGGCGCGTTTCGTATTGGGGACGCGGCCATCGCGGATAAGCGAATGGCGCTGCGGCGCTGGGAACGAATACGCGAATAGCGCGTATCGCCGCGGGGATATTCGCGTATTCGTGAGCGATTCGGGTATTCGCGATGGCCGCGTGTATTCCCAGATCGGAGGGACCTATGCCATCCAAACAACTCGACCGCAGGCAGTTTCTGGCTGCCACCGCGGCAGCTGCTGCGACCGCGGCGCTGGCCGCGTGCGTGTCTATCCCCAAAGGCGAGGAGCTTAGCATGGAACAACGTACCCTGGGCAAGACCGGCCGGAAGCTGTCGATCGTCGGCTTCGGCGGCATCGTCGTGATGAACGAGACGGAGGAGTCCTCGGCTGCGCTCGTCCGCCAGGCCATCGAGCGGGGCATCAACTACTTCGATATCGCCCCGTCTTACGGCAACGCGGAGGACAAGCTCGGCCCCGCGCTGGAGCCGTACCGCAAGGACGTGTTCCTTGCGTGCAAGACACAGCAGCGCACGCGGGCGGGCGCGGAGGAGGAGCTCAAGAGGTCGCTGGAGAAGATGCGGACGGACCACTTCGACTTGTACCAGTTCCACGCGGTCACGACCATGGACGATGTCGAGACCATCCTGGGGCCGGGCGGTGCGCTGGAGGCGTTCCTCGACGCGCGCGAGCGGGGCGTCATCAAGCACATCGGCTTCTCGGCGCACGGCGAGAAGGCCGCGCTCGCGCTGCTGGACCGCTTCCAGTTCGACACCATCCTGTATCCCATCAACTGGGTCATGTGGCATGCGGGCAACTTCGGCCCCGGCGTCGTGCAGCGGGCGCAGGAGCAGGGACTCGGCATCCTCGCGCTGAAGGCGCTGGCGCGGCAGCCGTGGCCCGCGGGCGCGGAGAAGAAGTGGGCGAAGTGCTGGTACGAGCCGGTGGACACGCCGGAGGATGCCCTGTGGGGAATGCGATTCACCCTGTCGCGCGGGGTCACCGCGGCGGTGTCGCCCAGCCATGCCGAGCTGCTGTGGCAGATGTGCGATGTCGCGCCGCAGGTCACGCCGCTGTCGCCAGCGGAGGAAGCGCAGCTGGCGGAGCGGAGCGCGGCGTATAAGCCGCTGTTTGTGGCCTGACGGGGCAACGGATAGGCACGGATAAACGGATGAAGGGGGACGGTCAGCCAGCGCTGTCAGGGTGCTGGCTGACCGCGCGTGTACTTGCCTCATGCGTCTGCTAAAGTGATGATTTCGTCACGTATTGACTTGCAACCACAGAAGTGCTAGTATGGAGATGTCCGACGTACGCGGACTCCGTCAACTCTCTGCGGAGGGAACAGGCTTTGCCTTGTCCCCGTCTGGCCCCAGTTGTCCTGGGCTGGAACCGAGCACCTGCTCCGCAGCAGCTGCGATGCGTGTGTGCCTTATCGTGTGACCGCTGTCTTGTCTCATGAAAGGAACCTCGTATGGCATCCCCCCGCTTCTTCCGCACGCGGCCCGCTACATTCCTGTTCGTCGTAACCGTCATCCTGAGCCTCGGCGCAACTGGCGCCATGGCGGACCTGCAAGCCACGCATCTCTTCGAATCGGAGCTGCCGCCACCACCGGCAAACGACATGTTCACTGACGCCATTCCCATCACCGAAATCCCATTCCACGCCCAAATCAACAACTATAGTGCCAGCATCGAGGGGGGCGAATTACAGCCTTGCGATATAGGCGGATCCGCCTGGTACGTGTTGACCCCTGCTGAGGACACCATTTACCGGGCAGAAATGTACGGCAGTATGGTTGAGGCTCCGATCGTCGCCGTATACCGGGCAAACGGTTCTTCGCTCTCCGACCTTGAGTACCTGACCTGCCCGTATTGGTGGAACACGCCGGTTACCTTCAGCACGGAAGGAGGAGAAGTTTACTATCTTCAGATCGGGAATGCCTACTGGACTTCGGGCGGTTACCTAACACTCAGCGTCTACCAGTCCACACCTCCTGCTAACGACAACTTTGCGAATGCGGAGACTATCTCACTACCTTTCCAGGCAAACATAACCAACGTCGACGCGACGCTCGAACCAGGCGAGTACAGCAACTGTGATACCGGGCGGACCGTCTGGTACAAGTTCGTCCCCACGGTCACAGCAAGGTATCGCGCTGATATCCTTGGAAGTACCGTTTCCGAACCCAGACTGGAGGTCTACCAGGACACAGGGCTTTCAGGTTTGAGCCACATTGGGTGCATCTGGTGGTCCGACGGGAATCTCTCGTTCTCGGGTGAGGAGGGAGTTGCGTACTATTTCCAGTTAGGCAACAACCGTTGGGCAAGTAGTGGCGGGCCGCTCACCATGAACCTGGTACAGATTTCCCCACCGGAGAACGACAACTTCGACGGCGCCATGGTGATCGACCTTCTCCCGTTCTCGGA
>CAZTMA010000098.1:0-20882 GCA_964614645.1 uncultured Anaerolineales bacterium | reverse complement strand
CGCGTGCAATGTCATCATGGACGGCGTGCTCGTCAACACCTGCCTGGTGCTGGCCGTCGAGGCCGAGGGCCGTGCCATCACCACTATCGAGGGCCTCGCGGGGGAGGGCGGCCTCCACCCGCTGCAGCAGGCGTTTCTCGAACATGCGGCCCTGCAGTGCGGCATCTGCACGCCGGGATTCATCATCGCGGCGAAGGCGCTCCTGGACCGTAACCCGCACCCGACCGAGCGGGAGGTGCGCTATTTCCTGGCCGGCAACCTGTGCCGGTGTACGGGCTACGATAAGATCGTGCGTGCCGTGCTGGACGCAGCGGAGCGGATGGATGGCAACGGCAGGGGAGGGGGCGATGACTGAAACAGTTGAACGTGACATAACGCAGGATGGGTCGCAGCCAGCTCCCGCGGCCTCTGCGTATAAGGTGATCGGCACACGGCCGCTGCGCCACGACGGGGTGGACAAGGTGACGGGCCGCGCGCTGTACGGCGCCGACCTCCGGCTGCCGGGGCTGCTGCACGGCAAGGTGCTGCGCAGCCCGCACGCACATGCCCGAATCCTCCATATCGACGTGAGCAAGGCCGCAGCGCTGTCGGGGGTGAAGGCGATCATTACTTCGGCGGACATGCCGGATGTAGCGGACAAGCTGCAGGAGCAGGGCGAGAGCTCCATCGGCCTGCGCCATCTGAGCGCGAGCCTGCTGGCCCAGGACAAGGTGCTGTTCCACGGCCATCCTGTCGCAGCAGTCGCCGCGATCAACGCATCCGTGGCCGAGGAAGCCGTGCGGCTCATCGAGGTGACCTACGAGCTGCTGCCACCCGTGATGGACGGGCGGCAGGCCATGCAGCCCGGTGCGCCGGTTCTGCTCCACGACCTGCGCACGGACGAGATCGGTGAGAAGGGCGACACGGAGAGCAACATCGCGAGCCATGAGCGGTTCGCACGGGGCGACTTGGCCGCGGGCTTTGCGGAGGCTGACGTCATCGTCGAGCGCGAGTTCACGACGAGCACGGTGCACCAGGGCTACATCGAGCCGCAGAACGCGACCGCTCTGTGGAGCACCGACGGCGGCCTGACCATCTGGACCAGCACGCAGGGCGCGCACAGCATCCGCGACCAGGTGGCCGAGGTGCTGGACATCTCCGTGGGCACGGTCAAGGTCGTGCCGATGGAGATCGGCGGCGGCTTCGGCGGCAAGACCGGCATCTACCTGGAGCCGCTGGCCGCACTGCTCTCGCGCAAGGCCGGCAACAAGCCGGTGAAGATGGTGATGACCCGCGCCGAGGTCCTGCTGGCGACCGGGCCAACTTCGGGATCGTACATCCACATCAAGGCCGGCGCGCGGCGCGACGGCCGCATCACCGCGGCGGAGGCGACCCTCATCTACGAGGCAGGCGCGTATCCCGGCTCGCCCGTCGGTTCCGGCATGAACGTGCTGCTCTCCCCCTACGACGTCCCTAACCTGCAGATCGACGGCTACGACGTGGTCGTCAACCGGCCGCGTTCGTCTGCATACCGCGCGCCCGGCGGCACGAACGCGGCCTTCGCGTCGGAGACGGTGCTCGATGAACTGGCGGAGAAGCTGGGGATGGACCCCCTGGAATTCCGCCTCCTCAACGGCGCGCAGGAAGGCGTCCGCAAGCCAGATGGCCCGATGTTCGGCGTCATCGGCTATCTGGACACGGTGAAGGCGATCCGGGACAGTGAGCACTACCGGACCCCGCTGGAGGGACCACACCGCGGCCGCGGCGTGGCCTCCGGCTTCTGGGGCAACTGGGGCGGTAAGTCGAGCGTGACGGTCAGCGTCAACGCGGACGGCAAGCTGGCGCTCATCGAAGGCTCGACCGACATCGGCGGCTCGCGCGTCGCGATGGCGATGCAACTGGCCGAGGCGGTCGGCGTAGCCGTGTCGGAGGTCAAGCCGGTGGTCGTCGACACCGACTCGGTGGGGTACAACGACGTGACTGCGGGCAGCCGCACGACGTTCGGCACGGGCTGGGCCACGTATCTTGCAGGCACCAAGCTGATCGCTGAGATGCAGCAGCGGGTGGCCGAGCTGTGGGAGATCGACCCGGCGGAGGTCGAATACGCGGACGGCGTCTTCTCGGCCCCCGGCGCCGCCCACCGGCTTACCTTCAAGGAGGCGGCCGCAAAGCTCAACGAGGACCGGCCCATCATGGTCAGCGCCACCGCGCACCCGCAGGAGTACGGTCCCAGCTTTGCGACGCATGTCGTGGATGTCGAGGTGGACCCGGAGACGGGCAAGGTGACGATCCTCCGCTATACGGCCGCGCAGGATGTCGGCCGCGCGATCCACCCGGCATACGTGGAGGGGCAGATTCAGGGCGGGGTCGCGCAGGGCATCGGCTGGGCGCTGAACGAGGAGTACTTCTACGACCGGGACGGCCACCTGCTCAACGCCAGCTTCCTGGATTACCGGATCCCGACCGCGCCGGACCTGCCGATGATCGACACGATCCTGGTCGAGGTGCCCAACCCCGGGCATCCCTACGGCGTGCGCGGGGTGGGCGAGGTGCCGATTGTCCCGCCTGCCGCGGCCGTCGCCAACGCGATCTACCGGGCTGCCGGGGTCCGCCTGGCGCACCTGCCCATGTCGCCCGGGCAGGTGCTGGAAGCCCTGTGGGAGAAGTAGGCGGATGGCGACCGTCTGGATTCCGCCGCTGCTGCGCCACCTGACGGGGGACCTCCAGCAGGTCGAGGTCGCCGGGGAGAAGGTGCGCGACCTGGTAGCCGCGCTCGATGCCGCCTATCCCGGCATGGCGGCGCGGCTGACCGAGGACGGCGAGCTGCGCCGGGGCATGGTCGTGACCGTCGATGGGGTCGTGAGCCGGCAGGGCCTGCGACAGGCCGTCAAACCGCACAGCGAGGTCCACTTCCTGCCCGCAATCGGCGGCGGATGAGGACCTTGCAGAAGAGCGCGGTTCAACATGAGTGGATTGAGGAGGGACCATGTCTTCGCTGATGGTGATTACGTTTGACCGGCAGGAGGATGCCGGAGAGGTCTGGGCGGCGATGAGCGATCTGGAGCGTCGCGGCCTGGTCGATATCATGGATGCTGCGTTGATTGTCAAGGACGCGGAGGGCAACGTGACCACGCGCGGCCGGCCGAGCGATGCCACGTGGAAGGGCGCGGCCATCGGCGGCGTGCTGGGCGGGCTGCTGATGTTCCTGTTTCCGCCCGCAGGCATCGCGCTGGGCGCAGCCGGCGGCGCCATCGTGGGCAAGTCTTTGGAGGAGAACATCGACCGCACGTTCGTCGAAGAGGTCAAGGCCGCGATGAAGCCGGATACGTCCGCACTCTTCGTGTTGGGACAGGGCGATGAGACCGCAGTGGTAGCCGCGCTCCGCCCGTACCGGGGCCAGCTGTATCACACGAACGTCAGCTCGGATATCGAGGAGTCGCTGCGCAGCGCGCTGGAGTGACGACGTGAAGAGGTGAACAGGAGAACGGGTGAACAGGTGATGTGGACGGGAATGGCCTGTCGGTAGAACGCCCTTCTTGCCTCGGTGGAGAGAACGGACAGCCCGCAACCGCACATCCCCTGTTCACCTCTTCCCCTGTTCACCTCTTCCTCTGTTCACCGCCAACAGGCGGTCGAGCGTCGCTTCCGCATGCGCACGAATCCGGGGCATGCATTCCGGCGCTCCGGGTGACAGCTCGGATGCAGGCACAGCCTGGCCGAAGACCACGCGCGGGGCCAGGCGCAGCCGGCCGGGACGGACGAGCTGGTAGATGACCTGCAGGAACTCGGCCAGCTTGCGGCGGTCGTGCGGCCGGCGGCGATAACGGACGAGGGGATGGCGCGCCCACTGCGGCGCGACCACCCCGCCCACGATCGCGGGCACGAGGCACGTCTCCGGGGCCTTCCGCAAAAGCAGCTCCAGGCTGGGCGACCAGTCCGCCAGCGCGGCCCGCGCTTCTTCAAGTGCCTCGTCGTAGGCCAGCGGGTCGGGGTCGAGGAAGCCGCTCGCGAAGGTCACGAGGCAGCCGCCGGCCTGCAGGTGGCGGACGGCAGTGCGCACGGCTGCGAGCCGCTTGTACGGATCCCTGTCCGTCTGGATGAGGTGGCCGGCCACATGGGGCAGGTAGCGGAACACCTTCACCTCGCTGGTCAGCGCCAGAATATCCGGCCGGGGCAGGCTGGCGACCAGTGCAAAGCTGTCATATGCGCCGGGATGATTGGCCGCGATGAGGACGGGGCCGGTCGGGAGGATATTTTCCGGGTCTACCGCATCCACCTGCTCCACGAAGTGCGACAGCAGCCAACGGCAGCCGGCTGCAGCCCCCTCCTCGCCCACCCGGCCGTCGAACCCCACCGCCAGGGCTGCCAGCCGGTGCACGGGCCGCGCCACCACACCGCCGAGCCGGCGGCGCACCGCGCCGTCGCGCGCCGCACCGAGCGCCACGAACAGTTCGTCTGTCACCGCCTGCGCCAGCGCCTCGACTGCCTCCTGATCCGTTTTCAGATGGCTCTCCCAGGTTTCAACTTATTCCGATGCGACCAACACCACCACGATGCGCGGGCCACCGCGCGCCAGCCCGATCCCGCCCCTGCGCATCTGCGCGTCCAGCATCAGCTCATTATGGCTCGGGCTGGTGCGCCAGCCCTCGACCACCTTGTCCGCGACGTGGCGGATGAGCGGCGCCGTCCCGCCCGAGATCTGGTACAGGTTCTCGCCGACCGTCACGAAGCTGCGCAGGCCCGCGAGCAGGACCTCGCCGGTCTCCGGGTCGTGGTGCGAAAAGTAGTCGCGCTCGATCATATCACCGGCACGCACCTGCGCAAAGTGCGCCAGCCGGTCGTTCCAGGCCAGCGGCGCAAGGTCATGCGCCGCGCGATAGGCGTTGATCTCGTCCAGCACGGCGCGGGTCTCCCGCACGGTCTCGGCATCGAGCACTGCCGTCGAGCTGCCCGGCTCGCCTGCAGTCGTGCCCCGCACTGCGCCATCCACGCGTGTCAATGCCTCGGCCAGCAGGTCTGCCAGCTCACCGGCGACGGTGCTCCCACCCTCTGCGATGGCAGCCACGATCTCCGGCGATACGACTGTCTCCGCGGCGGCGCGCAGCCTGGGGGCAAACCTGCCCTCGCTGTCGAGGTAGCTGATGCCCGCCAGCAGCAGCACGGCCACCAGCACCGCCGTGACCGCCAGCCTGACCAGCCCAACTAATGCCCGTAACACACCCATAAAGCTTCTCCGATACACTTGCGGTTTCGCTGTTTCATTGTAGCCCACCGCGTCGCGCCGCCCGGTAGTGTGCCATACGCTTCGACAGCCTTAAGGCAGCCACCATAAGAATCTACCGGCTGAATTTGATTTTTCAACCGATCTGTGTACAATATAGAAGAGTTGGCTGTGACAGCCGCGGCACAAGGCCGCGGTTTTTTTGTCCAAACCGCACGAGCCGGCCAGATAGGCAGCAAGTATGAACAGACGCACGGACCTCCGCAATATCGCCATTATCGCGCACGTCGACCACGGCAAGACAACGCTGGTCGATGCCATGCTACGCCAGTCGAAAGTCTTTCGCGACAACCAGCAGGTGCCGGAACGCGTGATGGATTCCAACGACCTGGAACGCGAGCGCGGCATCACGATCCTGGCGAAGAACACCGCGGTCCGCTACGGCGGGGTCAAGATCAACATCGTCGATACCCCCGGCCATGCGGATTTCGGCGGCGAGGTCGAGCGCGTGCTGAACATGGTGGACGGTGTGCTGCTGCTGGTCGATGCCGTCGAGGGGCCGATGCCGCAGACCCGCTTCGTGTTGCGCAAAGCTCTGGAGCTGGGCCACCAGGCCATCGTAGTGGTTAACAAGGTCGACCGGCCCAACGCGCGGCCCGGGTGGGTGGTCAACGCCACCTTCGACCTCTTCATCGAGCTGGGTGCAACGGACGAGCAGGCGGATTTCCCGGTCATCTACGCGGTCGCGACCGACGGTCGCTCGGGTCTTGTGCCGGACCCGCTGGAGAACCATCTTCAGCCGCTCTTCGAAGCGATTGTGAATACGCTGCCGGGACCCCAGGCCGAAGCGAACCAGCCGGCCCAGATGCTCGTGACTAACCTGAGCTACGACGACTACAAGGGCAAGATCGTGCTGGGCCGGCTCTCCGCAGGCTCGCTGCGCCGCGGGCAGCCGCTCGCGCGCTTCGACCGCGAGGGCGTGCTACACGCAGAAAAGGTCAACCAGGTTTTCGTCCACGAGGGACTCAGCCGGGTCGAGGTCGAGGAAGCCACTGCGGGCGAGATTGTCGCACTGACCGGCATCCCTGACGTCAACATCGGGGAAACGCTGGCCGATGCCAACGACCCGCGCCCGCTGCCGCCCATCGTCGTCGAGCCGCCGACCGTGCGCATGACGTTCGGGGTCAACACATCGCCCTTCTCCGGCCGTGAGGCACAGTGGTCCACCAGCCGCAAGCTCAAGGAACGGCTGGATCGGGAGCTGGAGCGCAATGTTGCGCTGCGCGTGGAGCCGACCAACGCGGCGGACACCTACCTGGTCAGCGGCCGCGGCGAGCTGCACCTGACCATCCTCATCGAGACGATGCGCCGCGAGGGCTACGAGTTCCAGGTCAGCGCGCCCGAGGTCATCCTGCGGGAGGACCCCGACACCGGCGAGACGCTGGAGCCGATGGAGGAAGTCCACATCGAAGTGCCCTCCGATTACACCGGCGTCGTTGCGGAGATGCTCGGCCAGCGCAAGGCCCAGATGTTGGACATGCACCAGGCGGACAACGGCACGGTCTACTACACCTACCTGGCGCCGACGCGGGGGATGCTGGGCTTCCGGCAGTCCTTCCTGACCGCCACGCGCGGGACCGGCATCGTCCACACGCTCTTCCACGGCTATGAGCCGCACGTCGGCCCCATCCGCCAGCGCAACTTCGGCTCGCTGGTCGCGTGGGAGGACGGCGTCGCGACGGCCTACGCGATGTTCAACGCACAGGAGCGGGGCAAGCTGTTCATTGCGCCAGGGACCGAGATCTACGAGGGCATGATTGTCGGCCGTTCCGCGCGCGACGAGGACCTGACGCTCAGCGTCACCAAGAAAAAGCACCTGACCAACCACCGCTCGTCGTCCGGCGACGAACTGGTGCACCTGGATGCGCCGATCGTCATGTCGCTCGATGACGCCATCGAGTACATCAGCCAGGACGAGCTGGTCGAGGTCACCCCCAAGAGCATTCGCCTGCGTAAGCGCATCCTCGACACCGAGGACCGGAAGAAGGCGTTGAAGGACCGGAACGTCGCGCTGGCTGCCGCGACGAACGGCACGAATGGGACCAACGGAACCAACGGCAAGGGCGGTTGACAGACGGGGAGCCACAGGCCGACCGAAGACTCACTAAGGGGGCGACGAAAGTCGCTCCCTTTTTCGTGCCCTCGCACCTTAAGGCGGTCTTATATTGGAACGTGCCTCACGTTACAGCAGCCTTGGCAGTGACACAATGCGGCTTGTGCACAGGATCGATTTGACTGAATCTGCACGAGCATGTATTGAATGTGGAGGACCTATGCGTTTGTTTAGTGTATTGGCGATCACGATGGTGCTTTTGGGCGCCTTGGCCGGGGCCGCGGCTGCCCAGCCGGTTGCTGAGGCAAGCCTGATTGAGGTTGCGGCAGCGCCCGCTAAGGCGCTGATCGCGCCGCCGGCGCAGGAGACGACCGGCACGGTCGATGTGGATGTCGACATTCAGGCTGAACCGCCGGCCCAGGAAGACACGGGCGACCCTGCCCCGGCTCCCACGACGACGAACAACAACTTCTTCGTCAACATCCCGTGGTGGGGCTGGCTCATCGCCGTGCTGCTGGTCGTGCTGGTGATCGTGGCGATCTCCGGTGCAGGCCGCGGCGGTGGTGGGAACACGACCGTCATCAAAGAGTAAATAAGCGTCAAGACTCGTGGGGCCGGTGCAGTGTGAGTACCACACCGCACCGGCCCCCTTCGCGTCCTCCGTGATCGGGACCGCGCCGCTTGGTGGCGATTTGAAGGCGGAGTCCGCATTCTCAAATGCGGACGGGCGGGACGCTTTGACGGGGCCTGTTCCGCGTCTGAGGACGCTCCACTCCACGGCTCTTCAGATACCCTGTTAGTAGGCCATGCACTTCCGGTTTGAAGGCGGAGTCCGCATTCTCAAATGCGGACGGGCGGGACGCTTTCACGAGGCCCGTTCCGCGTCTGAGGACGCTCCACTCCACAGTTTTTCAGATACCCTGTTAGTAGAACATGCACTCGCGGTACACATCCAGCGCGTAGCGGTATGTGTCGTAATGTACTGTCGGCGGGATCGAATGGTCCGACGCGAACACGAGGCGGGCTCCCCGATCCTTCATCCCGTTGATGTAGTGCCGCACCTCTCGTTCGACCAGGTCGCGGTCGTTCGATTCCCAGATGCGGATGTCGAACCCGCCCACGAACGCCAGCTTGTCGCCGTACTTCTCGGCAAACGCGAACGGCTCGTTGTCCAGCGCCTTGCGCTCCATCGGGTTGAGCGCATCGAATCCCGCCTCCACGATCAGGGGCAGCGCCTTGGCCGTGCTGCCGCAGGAGTGCAGGACAACCGGCAGGTCGTAGCCGTGGAAGAAGTCCACCATCTCCTTGAAGTAGGGGAAGATGAGCTCCCCCAGGGTCTTGGGGGAGGCGAACAGGCCGTTCTTGTAGCCCAGGTCCTCGTACATCCAGATGCCGTCGGGCAGCCCCACGTGCTCGAACAGGTAGCGGTAGTATTGCTGGTGGAAGTCCGTGTAGACCCGGTTGAAGTCGTGGACCCAGCCCGGGTCGGTGATGAGGCTCGAGTACATGGTCACGTCGCCCATGCTCTGGCGCATGCCTTCCCAGATGAACAGGTGGCCGTAGTGGGCCCAGGCGCCGGCCGCGTGCGCCTCGTCCAGGTTCTCCCGCGTCTTGTCCAGATTGCTGAACCGCTCGACGTCGAAGTTGAGCAGGTGAGGGCGGTAGTCGCGCTCCCATATCTCGCGCGACGACATCAGGAAGTCGATGTGCTCCGGCGTGCCCATGTGGTGCTTCCAGTATTTGAGCGCCGCGCCTGACCCGTTGCGCTTGACCTGCCACTCGTCGGTCTCTTCGAGGACTTTCTCGTAGTCGCGCAGCGGGTGGACGTCGAACCAGCCGCCAACACCGGTCATGTCGTAGCCGAAGTGCTGCCACGGGGTGACCGGCTCGATATAATCACCGGGCGCGGTGACATCCTCCCACTGGCCGTCCTCGGGCCGCCAGCGTGAGTCGCCGATCTCCTTGTGCACCGTGCGGGTGGGATACCCCTGCTTCACCCATTGCAGAATCGCGTCGGTCCAGGGACCGTCCATGAGCGCCACGCGCTCCGCCTTCCTGCCGCGCAGGAGATCATCCACAACCTTGCGTCCCGGTTCCATGCTCTTGCCTCCATGTGTGACGGGTAACATGAGCATGTTACACCGCTCGTGTCCCTGTGCGCAAGTTGGGGCGCGGCCAGCGGTGCTTTGACACCCCATCCCGTGCGTGATACGCTGGCGCATACAAGGGTGTTACTTTCCGAAGGAGGATCCCGTGAAACTGACCCGTCACCCCGCCAGCCCGCTGATGCTCCCCGACCCCACGTCGCCCTGGGAGTGCTACAACGTCTTCAATCCTGCCGTGATCCACCACAACGGCCTGTTCCATATGCACTATCGGGCCCAGGGCATGGACTGGGTGAGCCGCATCGGCTATGCTGTCAGCGCGGACGGCCTGCACTGGAACCGGCTGCGCGAGCCGGTGCTTGGCCCGGTCGACGGCTCGGATTCGCGCGGCGTCGAAGACCCGCGCGTGACCGAGATCGACGGGGTCTTTTATATGACCTACACCGCGTATGGCCGCGAGTGGCGCGGGACGGGTGAGCCGACCCATGCGGGCGGGGGCGTCCTGCCAATGATCGCACGCAGCACGAACCTCATCACCTGGGAGCGCATCGGCCCCATCCGCGTGGGTGAGGACAACAAGGACCACCTGCTGTTCCCGCGCAAGATCGGGGGGCGCTTCGTCGCATTTCACCGCCGCCGCCCGCACGTCTGGCTGGCGCGGTCCGACGACCTGGTGACGTGGCCCGAGGAGTGGATGGCGCCCATCTATGGCCCGCGCGCCGACAATTGGTGGGACAATGAGAGCGTTGGCTCCAACGGGCTGCCCATCGAGACCCCGCACGGCTGGCTGGTCATCAACCACGCGTACAATCCCGAGCACGTCTACCGGCTGGGCGTCATCCTGCTCGACCTCGACGACCCCACGAAGATCGTGCGAAGGCCGAAGGAGCCTATCTTCTGGCCGGAGGAGATCTGGGAGCTGCGCGGGGACGTGCCCAACGTCGTCTTCTCGAACGCCAACCCGGTCGTCGATGGCACGGTGTACGTCTACTACGGCGGCGCAGACCACGTGGTCGGCCTGGCGACCTGCCCGCTGGATGAGCTGGTGGACTACGCCCTGCACGGATAGCGATTCAGTAGCGGCGGACCTATGTGTCCGCCGCCGGCCCGCACACCGATTCGGGGTGCACACCCAGGTGCACCCCCACACTATCTCATAACTGGGGTGCACACGCAGGTGCACCCCTGCACCATCCCCAACCCCTTCATCCAGTCCGCGAACCGCTCGATCCACGTGTCGGAGGGCAGGCCGAGCTGGCGCATGCCGAACCCATGGTCGCCGTGGGCGTAGATGTGCATTTCCACGGGCCGCTGCGCGGCCTCCCAGGCGTGATACAGGATCATGTTTGCGTGGACGGCCATCCGGTCCGCAGCCGAGCACAGGAGGAACAGCGGCGGGGCATCCGCCGGCGCCACCACGTCCTCGAACACCGCAGGGTAGATGGGCGCGGCGAAGTCAGGCCGGCAGTCCGGGGTGTAGGTGGTTGTGACCTGGGTCGTCACGCCGCCGCCGGCGGAGAACCCCATGAAGCCGATCTTGCCGGGGTCCACGCCCCACTCCGCGGCGCGCTGACGCACGATGCGGATGGCCTGCTGCCCGTCGGCCAGCGTCAGCGGCTCGATCTTGCGCAGGGCCGCCTTCCTCGACTCGACGCTCGCCATGAACGCACCGACCTGTTTCGCCATGTCCGGCCCGGTCGGGATCAGCCGGTACTTGAGGATGAAGGCGGTGATGCCATGCGCAGCGAGCCACTCGGCTACCTGGTAGCCCTCGTGGTCGATGGCCAGGAAGTGCCACGCGCCGCCCGGCGCGATGATGACGGCGGCGCCGGTGGGCTGCTCCGCCGGGTAGACGAGCAGGCTGGGCTGCGTCACGTTGCGGACAGCGAGCATGCCGGGGTGAGGCTCAAGCTCCTCTTCGGGCTGGTCCCAGCCTTCGGAACCCGCCGGGCCATCGGGCCACAGCGGGATGACAGTGTATGGTGTCTTGGACATAGATCTCTCCTGGTGCAGTCTTCTACCGAAGCTTGGAGTCGAGGCTTCAGCCGGTCAGGTCGCCTGCATAGGTGCACTCCCAAACCGGCTAAAGCCTCGAGTCCATCTAAATTGGGCATTCCTGGTCAGGGACCTGCCAAGCGAGGATGCGCAGCTACTGCACTTGTAGCTCGATGCTGGCCGGCGGCAGTCCCTCCGCCCGCGCGGTGACCGTGATCGTGCCCGTCTCAGCCGCGCTGCGCACGATGGCGAGCAGCCGGCCCTGGAAGGTCGTGCGCCGGTTGCCTGCGTAGGGCTCCTCGCTCATCGGGTCGCCCGTGCCGATGGCTACCAGTTCGCCCGCGCCCGTGACCTCCAGCGTGACCGGCATGTCCTGGTGCTTGACCGCCGCGCCCTCCCCATCCACCACCGTAATGGCGATGTACGCGAGGTCACCGCGGCCTGCGGCGATCGCGGGCCGGTCGGCCTCGACATGCAGCGCGGCCGGGCTGCCCGTGGTCATCAAACGGAACCGTCCCGTCTCACGACCGCCGGTGTAACCCACGGCCTCGACCACGCCTGGCTCATACGCCACGTCGAAGCTGGCCTTGTTCTGGCTGGCCGCGCCGGCCGGCTTGCAGCCTGCGGAGGCCCCATTGACGAACAGCTCGACCTCGTCGTCCACCGCATAGACATCCACGCGCGTGGGCTTGCCTTCCCAGCCCGGATAGGTCCAGTTGTCGACGACCGGCTCCCAGCCCCAGGGCGTGAACGCGACCGGCTTGCCATAGTGCTGCGGGTCGAGCACCGCGATGAAGGGGTCGGTGCGATGGCCCCACAGCAGGTCGCGATAGTACGACTGCACCCGCTTGAACCCGCAGATGTCGAAGTCGCCGCAGCCGTACAGGTGATACGGGTAGGGTGCGCCGAAGCGGGCCTGGCCGTCGAAGCTCACCGCCCCGCCGCCCGCCTCGCCGATGTAGTCCTGCGCGGTCCACACGAAGTCGCCGATGACGTTGGGCAGCCGCTCCGTCTCCTTCCAGAAGGCATACATCCGGTGGCCCCACGTCTCGGTCCCGGCAATGACCCGGCCGGGGAAGCGCTCCCGGTCCACCGCATAGCGCTGTACCATGTAGTTGTAGCCGACCACATCGAGCGGCGCGACGAAGGCCGCCGTCTGCCGGCCCCAGCTGTCGTTCATTGGGTCGGCCGCGACCTGCTTGAGCTGGAAGGAGCCGCCCACATCCCCGCGCTCGATGTCCTCCAGGAAGTTGAACATGACGCCGGACGTGACCAGGCGGGTGTTATCGAGGCTGCGCACGTAGTCGGCCTGCCGCGTCGACCACTCGGCGCCGACCGGGTCGCCGAGCGCCTCGAAGATCTCGTTGCCGATGGACCACATGATCACCGACGGGTGATTGCGGTCGCGCTTGACCATCGCCGCGATATCCGTCTGCCACCACTCGGGGAAGTAGAGGTGATAGTCGTTGGTCACCTTGCCCGAGGTCCACGCGTCGAACGACTCGTCGATGACCAGCATGCCCAGGCGATCGCACGCGTCGAGCAGCGCGGGCGCGGGCGGGTTGTGCGCGGTGCGGATGGCGTTGTACCCGGCCGACTTGAGCAGCTCGACCTTGCGCTCCTCCGCCCGGTCGTACGAGGCCGCGCCCAGCGGGCCGTGGTCGTGGTGGATGCAGCCGCCCTTGAGCTTCAGCGGCTCGCCGTTCAGCCGGAACCCGTGCTCCGCATCCACGGCAATCGACCGGATGCCGAAGGGGGTCTCCTCTGTGTCCACCACCGTGCCGTCCACCAGCACCTCGCTGCGCAGCGTGTACAGGTGCGGCGCATCGAGCGACCACAGCCGCGCGTCGCGCACCAGCAGCGTCTGCTGGAGGGCCGGCGTCTTGGCCGGGCTTTCAGCCTGTGTGACCGCGTGCCCCGCCGCTTCCAGCACGGTGGTGCGCAGGACGGCGCCGGACAGGCTGGACACGCCTGCCAGCTCAGTCGTCACCTGGATCACGGAGGCAGCGGGATCGACCACCGGCGTCGTGACGAACACGCCCCAGGGCTGGATGTGGATGCTCGCGCCCGTGCGCAGCCAGACGTGGCGGTAGATGCCCGTGCCGGTGTACCAGCGGCAGTTGGGCTGCGAAGTGTTGTTGGCGACGACGCCGATTGTGTTCTCCTGCCCGAACACGAGGTGCGGGGTGATGTCCACGATGAAGCTGGAATAGCCGTAGGGCTGGCGCTGCACGAGCCGCTTGTTGACCGTGACCTCGGCGTTCATGTAGACGCCCTCGAACTCGAGCTGCACGGTCTGCCCGAGCCAATCCTCAGGGACGAACAGCTTCTTGCGGTAGCTCGCGACCCCACCGGGGAAGTACCCGCCGCCCGCGCCGGCCGGGTTGCCGGGATCGCGCGGCTTTGCGATCATCGCGTCGTGCGGGATAGTCACCGGCTGCCAGGCGTGCGGGTTGAACATCGCCGCAAACCCGGTCAGCTCGCTGAACTCCCAGCTCTGATCGAGATTCTGTCTCTGCATCCTGATTTCTCCTGTTCAGAAGCAACCACGAAACACGCAGAGCACACGGAATTCCGGACGTACCTGGAGTCGAGGCTTATGGAGATTAGCAATTTATTCAGGTAACGCCGCAACGGATGCCAACGGATAAGCGGATATGCCCCGTGCGCTCACTGCCAAATCCGTTTATCCGCTTCAATCCGTTGCCCCGAAACCACGTTACCAGATTATTTAGCAATTCTCCATTAGCCGGGTTGGGTGTGTACACACGCAGCCAACCTAACCGGCTAAAGCCTCGACTCCAAAATCACCTACTCTCCCGTGTACTCCGTGTATTCCGTGGTTCAATCTTGTGCTAATGCGTCCGGCTGCGTTCGACGGGCTGCCACAGGTCCACGTTCGTGCCGAGCTTCGCCATGACCGGCTCGGACAGGGCGTTCATCTCAGCGATGACCTCCGCTGTGAGCTGCCGGCTGACGCCCGCCGCGTTCTCGTCGAGCTGCTTCACGTTCCGCGCGCCCGCCAGGACGCAGGTGACGGCGGGGTTGGCCGCGGCCCAGGCCAGCGCGAGCTGTGCCATCGGCACGCCCTCGCGTGATGCAATCTCCCGCAGCCCGTCGACCGCCGCGAACGTCTCCACCTCTGCGCCCGGCTCGCCGTGGCGTGACTCGGGCCGGTCGGGCCGGAAGTGACGCGAGCGCGTCAGCCCCGGCGGCATCTCGTCTGCGGAGCGATACTTGCCGGTCAGCAGCCCCTGCATCAGCGGCATATAGCCGATGACGCCGATGCCATGCACCGCGCAGAAGGGCAGGATCTCCCGCTCGATGCCGCGCGCCAGCAGGCTGTAGGGCAGCTGGTTGACGGCCAGCGTCACGCCCAACGCGAGCGCTTCCGTCATCTGCCGCACGCCGAAGTTGCTCACGCCGATGTGCCGGATCTTGCCTTCGGCCTGCAGCCGCATCAGCATGTCAAACGTCGGCGCGACGGCCTCGGGAGGCAGCGGCCAGTGCACCATGTAGATATCGACGGTGTCCATCTGGAGCCGCGTCAGCGTCGCCTCGCAGTGCTCCCGCACCGCTTCCGGCGACGTCGCATTGGCCGGCATGAGCTTGGACCCGACGAGGGTCTGCTCCCGGCGGCCGGCCAGCACCCGGCCCAGCGCCGCCTCGCTCCGGCCGGTGTTGTACATCTCTGCGGTGTCGAAGTAGTTCGCACCCAGCGCCAGCGCCCGGTCGACCACCGCCGTGGCATCCCGGTCGTCCTGGCTGCCCCAGTAATCGCCTTCGCCGCCGCCGAACGACCATACGCCGACGCCCAGCACCGGCAGCGTCAGGCCGGTGTTCCCACATGCACGCCTTTCCATCACACCCCCCTTGTTTTGGAATTACGAATTACGAATTACGAATGAAGAATTACGATCTTTCCCTCACCACCCGCAATTCATAATTCCTAATTCTTAATTCTTAATTCCAGATTCCCGTACCGTCTCATACATCGCGATCAGGTTCTCCACCGGCACGCGCGCCTGCACGTTGTGGATCGTGTTGAACACGAACCCGCCGCCCGGCCCGAAGATGCGGATGCGTTCGGCCACCTCCGCGGCCACCTCGTCCGGCGTGCCGAAGGGGAGCGTGTGCTGCGTATCCACGCCGCCGCCCCAGAACGTGATCCGGTCTCCGAACCGCGCCTTGAGCGTCGCGGGGTCCATGCCTGCGGCCGAGCACTGCACCGGGTTGAGGATGTCGAACCCGGCCTCGATGAAGTCGGGCAGCAGGCTGACGACCGAGCCGCACGAGTGGATGAACGTCTTCCAGGTCGTGTGCGCGTGCACCCAGTCGTTGATGGCCCGGTGGAACGGCATGAACAGGTCCCGGTAGGCGCGGCGGGAGATGAAGGAACCGGTCTGCTGGCCGAAGTCGGTGCCCGTGACGAACACCGCCGCGACGCGCTCGCCCACGACGCCGTGAAGCTTTTCGATGTTCGCCAGTCCGATCTCGCACTGCCGCTCGAAGATACGGTAGACGTAGTCGCGGCGCGTCACCGTGCTCATGTACCACTCGGCGACGTCGCGGATGCCCTTCGGGTGCTTGAGCTGCGTCGCGGGCACCATCGCGATGTCCCCGAAGCTCGTCCCGCCGAAGTTGGCGATGATGGCCTTGTCCGTCTCGCCGTACAGCCGGTCGCACTCGGCCGCGAAGTACGCCAGGTCCGCGTCCGAGACCGGGCCGAATTCCTCCAGGTTGTCCTCCACGTCGAGGCTTGCGTCGTCGATGGGCGGCTGGCGCACGATCGCGTCGAAGTAGAACCCGCCTGCAGGCAGGTGACCGCTTGCCGGCGCGGACTTGTCGCCTTCCGGGTACATCAGGATCGAGCCATCCGGCTCCGGGTCCGTGTTGAACGCCTCGGGCACCAGGACCGGCGTCCCGTCGAAGAAGATCCACGGCTTCCAGCCCTCGTTGCGGAAGCCGAAGAAGGTCGTGGTCCCGCCGAGCCCCACGATGTCGCCGCCGACCGCATCGAGCAGGTCCGGCTGGATTTCGCCGAGCATCTGGTACGGCTCCACCACCTTGACCGGCGTGCCCGGCGGGTCGAGCCGGAGCGCCTGCCGCAGCGCATAGACCGAGCTGACGTGCATCCCGGTGACCGCGGTCGCGCCGAGGTCCAGCGGCACGCGGTCGGGCTCGTGGTGATTGAGTGCAAGTGTGACGCGTTCGCGCGAGTTCATGGGTATCCTCCTCTCACCGGTTCGTAGTGGACAGTTCAATGCCCCGGGGCGCTGAAGCGCCTACTACAAACCATGATTACTCTGCCAGCAGCCCCTGCGCCAGAATGCGCTCGGCTACTTCCATCGTCTTGACGGCATCGCCGAAATGCGATGCGGGCAGCGTGCCGGCCTTCACGCAGTCGATGAACTCCCGGTTCTTCGCCTGGAAGCCGCCGTAGACATAAAACTCATCGCTGCCCGCGACTGCCCGGGTGTCATAGCTCACGCCCTGCGTATCGCCGTCTGCATAGACGACGCCCCGGCCCTCGTGCTCGGCCTCTACCGCGATGCCCGGCGCGTGCATCTCCACCGCGAAGATGCGCCGGCCGCTCGTCCAGCTGTTGAGCATGATGCCGAGGCTGCCGTTGTCGAAGTGGAGCGTGGCCGCGATGAAGTTGATATCGGGGGTCAGCAGCCGCTTCGTCGTGCCCTCGACCCGGACGACCTCGCCCCCGCACATCCAGCGCAGCGTGTCGATGGCATGCACCCCGTCGTCCATCATGTGGTCCCGCGTGTCGAGATGGGGGACAGGGAGGTGCTTGTAGAAGCGGCAGACTGCGTGCGTGATGGGCCCGCGCGCCAGGCACTGCTCGTGCAACTGCACGACCATCGGACACGAGCGCCGCTGGAAACTGACCTGGGTGATGCAGGAGCGCTTTGCGGCCAGGTACGCCAAGTTGCGCGCCTGGTGCAGAGTGATGCCCAGCGGCTTCTCGAAGTAGACGTTCTGCCCCTGCTGGAGACACCAGACCGCCAGGTGGTACATGACTTCCGGCTGGCCGATGATGTAGACCGCGTCGGGCGCGACCTCGGTGACCATCTGCCGGTAGTCGGTGTAGCGCCGCTCCGCGGGGATCGCGTACTTGTCCTCGGTCGCGTGCAGCCGGTCGGGCCGGATGTCGCAGATGCCCGCGAATTCGACGTCGGGGAAGGAAGCGAGCGAGGGGTAGTGGACCATGTTCGCCATGACCCCCGCGCCGATCATTGCGACGCGCACCCTACTTGCCATGGAACAAGCCCTTCGCAAACACGATGTCCCGGCTGATGAACTCCTCCACCCGCGCCTCGTCGGTGTACTCGGCGGTCAGGCAGACCACCCCGGCGTACTGCCGCCGCTGCAGCTCTGCGGCGACGCGCGGCCAGGAGGCCAGCCCGTCCGGCCCGCGCAGCCAGTAGTGCTGCCACTCGGCCACCGGGGCGTCCGGGTTGGTGCGCCGCCAGACGGCGTTCTTGAGGTTGACCATCGCCAGGTGCGACCAGATGATGTCGAGCGCCTGCTCCGGCTCTTCGCCGACGAGCGCCTCGTGCCCCGCATCCCAGACGCCCGCAAAGCAGCGCGGGTCGTACTGGCCGACGAGGTTGCGCAGCCCCATTGCGTTCGCGACCATCGGCCCGCTGTGGTTCTGCACGCCGACCGTGACGCCGTAGCGTTCGAGCAGGGGCAGGAGCGCGTCGAACTCGCGCTGCACCCGGTCGATAGTGGCGAGATAGCCCTCCGGCCCGATGCCGACCATGATGCGGATGACCGGGATGCCCGCCTCCGCACAGGCGGCGATCGTGGCCTCGTCGGTCGGCCCGGCAATGCTGAAGATGTGCAGGCCCTCATCCGCCAGCTGGCGCGCGGCCTGCGGCAGATCACGCTGTACGTTCTCGGGGAGCACCTGGTAGCCGGGGCGGACGGGCAGCTCGATGCCGTCGAACCCCCAGCCCTTGACCATGCGGCTTAACTCGTTGAGCGGAAGCTGCTTCCACGGCTTCGTAAAGACGGAGAACCTTACCTGGGGTTGGCTCATCATGGCTCCTTCGGTGGTGGTTTGGGGACGGAGCCATTATAGTACATGTTGGCGCGAATGGATAACTAAAAAACGGGCCCGTCTCCCCCGGAGCCGGACCCGTCCTCGCAAATACTCGTAGCATAGGGCCTTGTGCCCGTGCCCAAGCCACCAGGGGCCTGGCTACGCTTGGCGTAGTCCGGCGGGCGCTGCCGCCTTCTTCAGCGCCGACTGGATCATCATGAACTCGCCGATGTTGTCCATGGTCACCAGCCCGACGAGCCGGCCATCGCGCGTGACCGGGAGGGTGTGGCACTGGCACTCCTGGAGCCGCCGCGAGACCAGCTCCAGCATCTCCGACCACTCCGCTGCCTGGAAGTCGCGGCGCATCACGTCGCTCACCCGCGCTTCCTGCCCGCTTTGGCGCAGGGCCGCGATCAGGTCGTTGCGGGTCAGGACCCCCTGCACGGCGCCGCCATCGACGACCGGGAAGTCCTGCTGCGTCCCGGCGATGATGAGGTCGGCCGCGCGGCCCAGGGTGTCATCCGGCGCGAGCGCCCGGAAGTCGGTCAGCATGGCCCGGCTGACCGGGATGCCGTCCAGCGCGCTCTTCATCTGCGTCATGCTGGATTCCTGCGCCGCGCCGATCCAGACGAACAGGGCGGTGAAGACCAGCAGCGGGTTGCCGAACAGCCCGAAAAGCCCCAGCAGGAACGCAAATCCCTGGCCCAGCGACGCCGCGATCTGCGTCGCGCGGGTGTACTCCAGCCGCGTCGCCAGCAGCGCACGCAGCACCCGGCCGCCGTCCATCGGGAACGCGGGCAGCAGGTTGAACCCGACCAGCACGAGGTTGGTCACCAGCAGCCGCTGGAGGATCGAGCCCTCCGTCAGGCTGAAATTCTGCAGCCCGTCGAATCCCTGCGCCAGCAGGACGACCGGCACGAGCGCGGCCGCGATGACCACGTTGACTGCCGGCCCGGCCAGCGCCACCCACAGCTCCTCGATGGGCTTGTCCGGCATACGCTCCAGCCGGGCGACCCCGCCGATGGGCAGCAGGGTGATATCCCGCGTCTTGATGCCATACCGCCGCGCGGTCAGCGCGTGGCCGTACTCGTGCGCGACCACGCTGGCGAACAGCAGGATGATAAAGGCCACGCTGGTCAGCCCGGCCAGCAGCCCGCCGCCGGCCAGCATGTTCCCGAACAACACGAACGCAATCAACAGCAGGAACGTCGCGTGCATGAACACGCCGATCCCCGCAAACTCACCGATCTTCCATGACCACCGCATCTTGCCGCCCCCTCACTTCCTGATACCTGTAATGCTATCTTGTATAAGGATTGTATAGTGTTTTGGGGCCAGTACCGTAGCGTTTGTTACATTTCGACCGCGCGTGCAGCAAGGCTTAAGGTTGCAGCGTCCCCGCCACTAACTGTGGTAAGATACCACTGCAACACCATCATTCAGGGAGGAGCATAGATGCCTGCAACAAGCCCGATCAGTGAGACGAGTTATCCGTGGGGTAAGGTCGAGATCCATGCGGACAAGGACAGCCTGGGCGCGGCCGCCGCGGAGTTTGTCGCGGGACGGCTGCGGGAGGCCATCACCGCACGAGGTTCAGCGCGCCTGATCCTGGCGACCGGCGCGTCGCAGTACGAGTTCCTGGCCGCGCTGCGGGAGCAGGGGGCTATCGCGTGGCCGCGCGTCACCGTCTTCCACCTGGACGAATACTTGGGCATGGACGACCGCCATCCGGCCAGCTTCCGGCGCTACCTGCGCGAGCGCGTGTTCGACCACCTGCCCTTCGGCCAGGTGCATCTGCTGGCCGGCGATGCCGCCGACCCGGCGGCCGAGTGTGCGCGCTACGCCGCGCTGCTCGACGAGGCGCCGGTCGACGTCGCGTGCATCGGCATCGGGGAGAACGGCCACCTGGCGTTCAACGACCCGCCGGCGGATTTCGAGACGCCTGCGCGCGTCCACATCGTCCTGCTGGACGAGGCATGCCGCCGCCAGCAGGTCGGCGAGGGCCACTTCGCGACGATGGCCGACGTGCCCACCCGCGCGCTATCGCTGACCATCCCGGCCATCCTCGACGCGCGGACGATCTCGTGCGTCGTGCCCGATCGCCGCAAGGCCGAGGCCGTGCGCTGCACGCTGGCCGGACCCATCACCCCCGCGTGCCCCGCGTCCGCGCTCCGCACGCACGCGGACGTACGGCTGTATCTGGATCAGGAATCTGCCGAGCTTCTTTAACACGCGCGACCCAATCTGTAGGGGCGAGGCCGGCAATCCCGAACCGGAGGGCACGGACAGACACGCCCTGATATCCTGACCGTCGGATACGGCATACCGTCCGTGCCGACCTCGCCCATGCGTGGCATACGAGACAACGCGCCCACGATGGTGGAGCGCGTCTCGTATGGGTGGCCGGGC
>CAZTMA010000097.1:0-21049 GCA_964614645.1 uncultured Anaerolineales bacterium | reverse complement strand
GCTTCCCAAGCTGAATGTCAGCGGTTCGAATCCGCTTACCCGCTCTCGCGCTCCCCGGCTGGTTGCACCAGGCCGGGGAGTTTTGTTATACTGGAGTTCGGAGTGTGTGCCATGAGACAAGAGGAGCTACTGAACCGAATCACCGTCAACTCGGGTGTGCTGACCGGCAAGCCTACCATCCGTGGCCTGCGCATCAGCGTAGAGCAGATTCTGACAGCGCTCGCAGCCGACGTGCCGGTTGCAGACCTGCTGTCCGATTACCCGGAACTGGAGCCGGAGGACATTCAGGCTGTTTTGGCATATGCCAAAGGCTGAATGTCAGCGGTTCGAATCCGCTTACCCGCTCTTGCGCTCCCCGGCTGGTTGCACCAGGCCGGGGAGTTTTGTTATGTCTGGCGGCGGCACTCATGAGGTTAGTCAGGCACTATGCTGAATGGTCGCTGCAGGGCCAGTTCGCCGTTTACTCGAACTCCGCCGTCCTGAACCTCAACGTGCGCGCGTTCTCCGTCACCGTCCGCACCACGTTTTCCGGCGCGCCGTCCGGCAGCTCGGCCTCGATCTCCAGTGTCACTTTCACCCGCGCGCCGACCTGCCCCGCCAGATGCTGGATCAGGCTCTCGGCGATCTGACCGGCATCGCGGCCCGCCCGCAGGGGGTCCAACTCAACCGTCCCGTAGAAGCGACAGAGTCGGCGCTCGGCAGGCGGCTCGACACCTCCGCCTGAGCCGGGGTCGGTAGGTGGGAAGACACCCGGTTCCTGACCACCGGATGTTTGCGGCTCATGGCCCGGTACGATTGCTGCTCCTCGAACGGCAGCCGCTGCTTCCTCATCGCGGCGCAACTGGCCGAGCGCCGCCGCGGGCTTGACGATGACCGCGCGATTGTCCATAACGACGCTGCCCGCCTGCCCCGCCTTGAGGTTCAGGTAACGCCCTCGCGCCTCGTCCCAGCCTTCGGCATAGGCAAAGTTCTCCGGCCACGTCACCTGCCCAAACCCGTCCTGGATCGCGCCAAGCAGCACGTTAGCATCCAGCAGCCGCGGCAGGTAGGGATAGCGGGCGAAGTACTCCCACAGTTGCCGGACGGGCAGGTGGTCTGCCGCGCCCCACAGGTTGTAGCGGTCGATCTCCAGGTTCAGGCTGGCCGCAGAGTACTGGACGATCAACTGGCCGTCGTTCTTGAGCTTGCGCGCGGCGCGCGCCGCCAGCGCGTCCGCCCCCTGCAGCCGCACCTCCTCCCAGATCAGCTCAGACTTGCGTGGGTCCGGTTGGGAGGGGATCAGCAGCAGTCCGTAGGTTTCGCCCACGCGCGCCCGCACCGTCTCGTCGGCCAGCCGAAGCTTGGTTTCCGCCTGGCTGCGCTGGAACGCGCCCAGGTCGAGCGCGTCCCGCTCGTCGTTAATCGACTTCCACGCCAGGTAGCCCCGCACAGCCTCGATCAACTCGGCCAGCCGTGCCCGCTCCGGCGCCAGAAAGACCAGCATGTTCTGATACAGTCGCGGGCTGTTGCCGCGCGTCGCGAGGATGGTCGCGGCCTCCTGGCGGCTGGGACTGCTCGCCGCCTTGTACGTGTGCGGGAACTTCGGGTGCAGCACAACCAGCCGGACGTTCGGCTCGTCGGGGACGTCCCCACTGCTCGCTGGAGCCATGTGGACGGCGGAAAAGCCCCGCCCGCCGTTGGTGGCCGCATCGCCCCTGCTCCGTTCCTCGCGCAAGCGGCGCACGATCTCCTCGTAAGCCGTCTCCTCGTCTATCTGCGCGGCCCGGTCCTGGGCTAACCGGTTGACGCTCGGCTGCGTGCTGTACCAGTAGCGGCTGCGATCCACGTACAGGTGCGCGGCCGCATCGGCCAGCCGCCGCAGCGCGTCCCCGAAGGTCGCGGGAGCCTCCCCCGGCTGCACGCAGCCCAGCTTGACATTGCGGTCGTCGATGCCGGGGTTGCGGGCCTTGGCGGTCGGCGCAGACCCCATGTACACGGTGCGCGCCACCCGGCGGCAGGCCGAGTAGCGGCCCAGGTTCGGGTTGGACCGGTCGAGCGCCAGCGGTAGGCTGTTTGGCCCGTCGACATCCTTCTCGATCACCGGCACCCAGTGGTCCTCGAGATAGCGGGTCAGCTCCGCCTGGACGTTGGGATCATCAATCGGGACTGTGGAGGGCAGGATCAGCAGGCTGCCGTCCCCGCGCTCCCACAGGGCGTGAATCACCGCAGCCATCAGGCGCAGCACCCCGCGCGTGCGCTGGAACTGGTCCAGGCTCGACCACTCGGTATAGAGCCGGTCGAACAGTTCCGGGTGGATCGGGTAGGCCGCGGTCATACGGCGCTCGTAGGCCGCTTCCCGGCAATCGGGCGGGAACTCCTGCGCCTGCTCGCGGTACAGCCGCCCGAACGCGTCGATCACCGCGTCGCGCGCGGCGAAGGCCACTGGATCGGTCACTGGCTGGAAGAGACGGCGGCGCACGATCTCGAAGCCTTCCTCGGTGCTGGCGGGACGCCAGGGCGACTCCACCCGGCCGATGGCATTCTTCAGCCGATCCAGCGCGGTGCGGCCCCGGTCGCCGCCGACTTCGATATCGGACGCGGGCATGCTGACCACTAGCAGGGTGCGGTCCGCAGACTTGGCGGCCTCGGTGAGCGTCTGGGCGAAGGTGAAATGCGTGTCGAAGCTCCCGCCGGGCAGGTCGGCCCGCTCGTGCAGTTGCCGCGCGTAGGCCACCCACTCGTCCACCAGAATCAGGCAGGGCGCGTAGCGGTTGAAGAGACGGCGCAGCGCATCGCCGGGGTTGGTCGCGCGGCGGTCATCCTCGGCCACCTCCGCATACCCCTCGGCCCGGCCCAACTGCCAGGCGAGCTCACCCCACAGCGTATGCACGACCGTCCCATCCGGCTTGCGACTGGGCTGGCCGGGCGAGATCTTGTTGCCGACCAGCACGGCCCGGCACACCCCTGTGGCCGGGCCTGTCTCCGCCTCGCGCGCCAACGCCTCCACACCGGGGAGGCGGGTGACAGGCATGCCGGAGAACAGGTGATAAAGGGCCAGCATCGAGTGCGTCTTGCCGCCACCGAAGTTGGTCTGCAGCTCGATGACCGGATCGCCCGGCTGACCGGCCAGTCGCCGCAGCGCGCCGATGAGCAAGCGGCGCAGACCGTCGGTGAGGAAAGTGCGCTCGAAGAAATGGGTCGGGTCACGGTACTCGTCGGCCCCTTCACCCATGTACACCTGCCACAGGTCCGCCGCAAACTCCGCCTGCAGATAGCGGCCAGAAGCAACGTCGGGGTGGGGCGTGACGATCTCGCGCCAGGGGCGTAGCCCGGCGAGGGGGCGTCCCTCGACCGGCGCAATCGCGGCCTTGCGGCTCTCCCGCCGCGCCTCCTCCTCGAAGCGCACACGGAGCAGCTCCTGTTTCTGGCGCTCCACCTCGGCAGCCTCCGGAGCAGACACGGCGGAAAGCAGGCGCGCGATGCTGTCCAGCGCGCGATACGCGTCGTCAGTGGAGAAGGTGCCTTGGTGCGCCCAGCGGTTGCGCGTCTCGCGCAGCTCGCTGACGAGGCTGCGCTCGCTGAAGCCCAGCGTGCCCTTGAACGCCTCGTTCCAGTGATCCCACATGATGACGAGCAGCGCATGTGCATCGAGCTGTTCGCCCTCAGGCAGGTCGCCCTCGCGCTTCAGGCTGTACGCGGCCTGCTTGCGCCACTGGCCCTCGTAGGCCGCGCGCAACTCGCGCTCGATGTAGGGCGTGAGGCCCTGGCGTAACAGGTCAAGCGCCTTGCCGACGCGTTCGTGGTTGGTGATTGCCATGCACCCTCCGGTTGGGGATTTTGCAGACCGTAACATCCTACCGTGGTCGAGCTTGGATACAGAGTTTGTAAGATTCTGCTACTTGACTTCTACCTTATTCGAGATACGGAGCCATTGCTTTGAGCAGATCCTGCGCAATCGCTTCAACCTGTGAGACAACAGTATCCGATATCGGGTTCGCATGTGCATCGGCCCGCCCGTCTGCATTCAGCTGGTCGAGCTTGAGTTCAAATGCTTTCCTATCATTTCCAAAGACATGCTTGACTAGATCCCACTCGCGGAGCGCGATCTCCTTAACATCTTTGAGGTATAACGCCTTGCTTTCTCCACGGAATATCTGCAGAAGGCTATAGCCGGCAAGCGACTTCTGCTTTTCCGGACTGAACTTCTCTAGGACGCGCGTAATAGCCTTATCGCCGTAAGCAAACAGCAAAGCGCGATACAATAGCGTTCGCAACTCGGGTTCAACACTATTTCTCGCACGAGAGAGGCGTGTCCATAACTCAAGTTGCTGCGGTGCGGGCAGCGCTTCGTATGCTGTCGGGGCACTGCTCGCGGTCAGCGTCTGAACAGCGCGTTTCATATCTTTCCCGTGCACCTTCAAGAAGCGTCCTAGTGTCTCAATGGCAAACCTGAAGTTTCCCTGATCCTCCGTAATCACTCTATACTCGAGGATATGGGTTAGCGAAGTGGGATCCGACTCCTGAACCTCTTGAATCCACGCCTCGTCGTCATTGGCCAAAAGGACGAGGTTGTCGAACTCGTCGGGGTAGTGTTGGACCAACACGACAAGCATGTTCATAATGTCTTTGCCGAGCTGATCATCCAGCCACTTCTGGCGAGACGTGAAATCTGTCAAGATCACGACATCCCCGGTCTTGCGGTCAGCCTTTCGATACACTAAGCTGACGGCTTTGCGAACCAGAAATGGAACTCCCCCATACTGGCAATATAGCCAGTCATAAACCTTCTCCTCGAACTCCAATCCCATGTAGCGACCGATCGTACGAACCATCTCCCTAGTCGAAGCAAGGCTGAGGGGCCACAGGTAGAGGGGAGCTACACCGAGGAGTATCGGATTGTCTTTACCGGCGACAAGCGGAATATCGAAGATGTGCGGATTAACGCCCGCTACCCCGTACACGAGTTTCCCGTTCGTTTCCTGGTGAACAGCGCGAATCGCTCCCCAGAATGGCAAGAACTCGTCGTTCCAGTGCGATGCTGGGGACAGGTCAAGTGAGACATTCTCGACCTCATCAAAGATCAGCAGCGTCTTAGCCGGAGCCTCTTGCACCGCCCTCTGAAAAGCTACAACTTGTTCAGCTAGACCGACAAAGGCCCCAGCACGACCCGTGATCTCGCTTGCAATTCGCGCCAGTAAGGTGTTCCAATGCATCAGATACACGCCCGGGCTCTGGCAATCGAGGCGTAATACTCTATAGCCTCCCATCTTGCTCAGGTAGCGCTCAACAGCAAGCAATACCGAGGTCTTGCCCGACCGCCGCAAACCAAATAGGCCGAAGTTCTGGCCATTCTCAATCTTGCCAACGATATCATCAACGAGGCTTTTCCTGCCAAAGAAGAGTGTATCGTGCTGAAGCGCAGACTGAAACGCAAATAGGTCTCGGCCGTGGATATACTCTTCAAGTCTTGCATAGACGAATTCCGCTGATGGTTTGGCTGAGAGTTCCTGAACCGAGAAGGGTATGCTATATACTTCTAGATCCTTCCCTGCAACAAGCTGCTTCAGATGCTCAACAGTGTCGGGATCATCGGTGATTATGATATTCCAAACCGGATGGACTCGTTCTTTATGCTTCTGTTGAAGATCAGCAACATCGATCAAGCTGCGAGCCTGGACTTCTGGATAAGGCGCATAAAGTGCTAGTATTTCGCCACTTAGGCCATACCTTAGCGCTGGCTTGGTATATGGCTTAAGAAAGAAGTAGGAGTACTCGCTGCTGTAAGTCCGCAGTCTCTCCGCATATGATACCTGGAACACCTCCCCGAGGTACTTCATGAACGCTTCTTCCTCGGGAAACTCATTGAAATGATCGAGCGCAGTGATAGCCGAAGGTAGTATCCAGGCCATTTCTCACTCCTTAGTCAGACTTTCCATCCATTGGGGACGGGTTCACCATTTATGCTTACTTATTCGGAATCCGATGATGCGCAAAAACGACATTCACTGAGCCATGATCCCCTTCTTCGTCTTGCTGATAAGGCTGTTGTCGGGACCGCCATGGGTAGGATCAGCATCCAATCTCACGCCGCTTTACGCCTCATACGTCTTGCGCGGAGTCTTGCCAGCGCTAGGGTGATCAGAGCAACAACTACGAAGGCTCCAGCCAGGATTGCGAGATGACCATTCTCTCTCCAGAAATCAAAGGCGCTCAAGACCTGAAACAGTGCCAAGAGCGCCGACACCACGGTCAGAATGAGCACCAAACTGTTGAGCAAATCGCTTTGCTGTGTCGACCTGACATCAAGCAAAGTTTGGTAGCTTTCCAGTATTCCCTTTAGGCGACTGCATGTCTCATCGATGCGCTGATCATAAAATTCTAGAATCTGCAGCGCACTGCGGCGGAGATACGCGCCAAGGCTCAGTTGTCCAACATCGGCCTCGGTGATCTTCACCAAGCGACCTCGCGCGACCCCCGCCCGATACAGAAGGAGTACATTGCCGCGCCAGAAAAGATCTTCCTCAAATACAGTTCTTATCGTCCTCAAGTTCATCTGGCTATCTTGCAGCTTGAGCAGCGCCTTGCTGAGATCGACGATACTCTGGCTGAGCTCGGGCGAAAGGTCGTTTGGGGGTTTATAGATGCTGGAAAGCAAAGAGATGACTCCCAACCGTTGCGCGGCGAGCTTTCCTAAGTTATCCCTCAAAGTGAGCGCGCGTGTAGCCTCGGAGCGTGCCGCATCAATCTCGCGCCCAATCATCTTGCGTAGGCCTTGATGCCAAAGGAGGTGTTCCACCTCCACTGCCAGAGGACGTAGAACATCGGGACTAGAAGATACAAAGACATGTGACGGCTGATTTACCACTTGAGGCGCCAAAAGGAACAGAGCGGATATTTCCTGGCTTGACCAGTAAACATCTGCCGACCTGACGCCGAGGTTGAATTGGCTATCGAGGTACTGCTGAACCTCGTCATGCTGTTTCACTTGCGCAAACTGCTCGTCTTCATAGAACAGAACCGAACCCAGGTATTCCGGCGGAAGACCAATGGCTTGGTCTAGCAGCCCATGCAGGCACGCGGCGAACTTGGTAATCAGATGTTTCTGCTGGTCTGCAGAACATATCTGAAGGCAATCTTCACCCAGTCTGAACTCAACAAGGAAATCCGCTAAGTCCCAGAGCACTGCCATCACCGTCGAAGTCAGCTCCGAATCAGGAAGGCATTCTCCCGCCTTGAAGTTGACTTGCCCCAAGTACATTTCCCGTAAGGTGGTTCCGTCCAAAAACACTCGCGGCTCGACCTCCTCAAGCGTCTTTTCAAGATCGCGTACTTGCTTTTCTACCAACGGTTGGTTGCCGCGGCTTATCAACCAGGGGCCAAAGTCGAGCCATTGCTCCTTTTGAACCCAAAAGGCCACCCGTATCTCGACTATCCTTTTTGTCATCGATTATCTCAACCTTTCCCAGACGGTGGGATATGGCGAAAGCTACGAGATCAGAGCAACCGCCCCTGCACCGGCATCTCTTCTACCTTCTCCACCGCCATCCGTCCCACCTCGCTCCACGCGACCACCAACCCATTGTACGGCAGCGCCTCCTGCGCCCAGCCCTTCCGCTCGCAGATCGTGTACAGCCGGTAGGCCAGGTCGCGGGCAGCCTCGCCCAGCCCGCCGACCTGCGCGAGCAGCGCAGCCGCGGCCGGTTCACCTCGCTCCTGCATCGCGCGGATGAGCTGCTGGGTGACCTCCCAGACGGTCAGGCGGCGGTCGCTGCCGGGGTCCCAGTGCGCAGGCAACTCCTCCCGGCGCAGCAGCCGGGCCTTACCCCCGCGAGCCGCCAGGATCCCGGCCTCCACCATGCCGCCGACGCTCGTGTTCTTGGCCTTCGAGAGCGTCTCAGCATCCCCGTAAGGACCTTCCTCGAAGCCGAACTGCTCGAACCACGCCAGCGCCCAGCGGGTGTCCGCATCGTACTCGCCCTCCTGCTCGGCCAGGTACGCGTCGAGCGCCTGGTTGATGAGCGCGAGCGCGGTCCGCACGGTCATCGCGGAGCCATCCGCCTCCAGCACACGCCTGTAGCGGGAGTAGATGGCCATGCCGGGGCCGATGCTGGCCTGGGCGAGGTCCACGGGCGCGATGTTACCGCGCTGGAGGTCGCGCAGCGCGGCGGGCAGCTCGCGACCGAGCGCACGTAGGAAGTCACGGCGGGTGGTCAAAGGCGCGTCGTCGGGTCGCGGGCGGCAGACGAGGACGATGGAGGAGGCGAGAGTGCTGGATGAGTTCTTGAGGGCCACAGTGGTTTCAGTGTGCATCGGCCAAGTTCCCGTTACTACGAAACCAGCACGCACTAACCCTTCCAGCATGGTCTCCCACCCAGTGGATGCTACCGCAGTTCCATCACCATCGGTAGCTTCGTAGTCTTCTTCTGCTTCTGCCTGCTTGAACGCATAATATACTGTCAACGGATACCCTGAATCAGCGACTAACCGCATTCGCTGAAACGCTTTGCCCAAGCCATCTTCGAAGAATCGTCGGGCCTTCTCTTGATCACCTTCAAAACGGTAAGGGGTCGCAACTAGCTCTTCCCTCTTAGGCACAAGAAGAGTGCTAAACAGGAGGGGATACACTTTACGCAAAGATCGGCTGAGCCACACATAGAAGAAGTCACTCAGGTCTGCGTAAGAAATGTTATCGTAGTAGGGCGGATCTGTACTGATAATCGGGGGCAGATCAGCTTGCATCGTCTGGGTAGCATCTAGCTGCCTTGCATGTCCAGGACGCATAGCCGACGGCAGATTGAGTAGCACTTTTGGAGCCGCAATTGAGACTATCTCACCGAAGTCTCCTCCAGCACCCGCGAAAGGATTCGTTTCAGTGAAGTCCCAAGTCATAGCCAAAGCCTGCCTACCAAATCCAGTTGCGGACTTATTTTCTTTTGGTCTCCAGTACGCCAGCATGTTGTGGAAGGTCGTCAGTTTGCTCGTCGCCTCCGCTATGTAGGTCGCCACCGCATCCGCATATGCCATCGCGCCTGTTCCGCCTTCCTCCAACCCCACGTCTTCCGGCAGGCCCGCAACGACCGCATCCCGCTGCAGGCGCTCACGCGCCTCGTCAACCAACCCGCAGAAGGTCGTGAGCGCAATGAGCTGACGACGGGTGAACAAATCGGCAAATGTGGTCATGCCGTAGTTCGGTGTTTTGAAGTCGCGAGGATTGTGAGGCAAAGACGCATCGGGCTGCCAGGTCAGTTTGACTGACTCTGCGAATTGCGCTTGCCTGGCATCCGGCGGCAGGTATACCCGCCCGCGCGTCCCTTCGGCCACAATCGCCATCATCTGGCTGCCCATCCGCCCGGCCCGGCCCTCGGCGCGTACGTGGTCGAACGGCACCGGCGTGTTGCAGCACAGGCAGGTCGCGCCCCGCCGGTTAACGGTGCCCTCGCGCGGCTTGCCGGTCCCCGTCCGCACCTCGAACCGCACGACCGGCGGCTGCACGCTGCGGTCCACTACCGGCTCCACCCACGCCTGCTTGCCCGGCTTGGTCGAGAGCGCGAACGAGCGCACCAACGGCATCTGGCTGCCGCACGCCGGGTTGGGGCACTTTACCGTCCGCGCCCACAGCCACGCAATGACGGTCGCCTCGCCCCCGCCGTACTCTTTCGGCAGCCGGGCCTTGGGGTACAAGTGGCCGATCCGCTTCTCCGCCTCGTCGCGCATCCACTGGCCGTAGAAACGCACGTCTTCGGCCAGCCCCGCCGCGCCCTTCCACGTCCTGGCAACCGTCTGCTGATCTTGATGTGGATGAACGGGCGGGCACCCCGCGAATTTCGGCGGGATTTCGATAAGCGCCTTGTTGATGAGCACCGCCACCGGGTTCAGGTCGCTTGCGTGCGCCTCCAGCCCGAGCCGCTGCGCCTCCAGGGGGATCGAGCCGCCGCCCGCGAAGGGGTCGAGCAGGGGCGGTGGGTTGCCATCCGTGGCCTTCATGATCTCGGCGCGCGCTTCGCTCAGCACTTCCTCGTCGTTGGTGCTCTCCCACTGGACGAGTTTCTCGATCAGCCGGAAGAGACGCTGTCGCTCGGCGTCCTGCTCGGCGTCGGTGGGGAACCGGTCGGGGTGGCTGGAGGGGTCGTCCACGATGGATGCGAAGATGACCGCCCGGCACGCGGCGAGCGGTCGCCGCGCCCACCACAGGTGCAGGGTGGACGGGTGGCCGTGGCGGATGGACTTCTCCCGCGCCGATGCCTTGTTGATGGCTTCGAGGGGGAGGGCGACTTCGATGAGTTTACGATTTATGCTCGTCATTGAACTCTCGGCACCGGGGATGATGTCGGCGCAGCTTCTGTCAGCGTAGCTCGCTCAACCGCAGACGCAACCGCCGCAAGCTATCCGCTGCTTGCTCGGCAACTTCCGGACGCCATACTGATTGAGCGTAAGTGATCATGTGCGATGTATAAGTGGGTCCCACTTGCCGGCCGCTTTCCGGCCGCGGAACCAGACCCTCGCGGATGTTCCCCCGGGCAGATCGCCGTGCGATAGCCACAAGCGCCAGCTTGGGGTTGTCCAGGCTCTCGGGATTCAGCGGGATACGCGCCAGGGGGACGCTCAGATAGCTGGCTGAGGCTTCCCGATCGGCGAGCAGCCATGCCTCGACCGCACGCACAACGATACGGAAGCACATCGAGGGAGCTGGATGCGGCAACCACTGGTTCAGGACGGATGGCGCACAGTCTGCATCGCGGTCCAGGTCAACCAGCACAACCCACGGTGCGGCATAGGCGGCATGGTTGAACCCCGATAGACGCTGGAGCAGCATCGGTTTGCCGTGGGTGATGTAGACTGGATAAAGGCTGAGGCCCGCCTCCTCGAGAACCCGGCGCAGGACCACCTCATCTACCGGCCCCTCAACGGCTGCAGCTACCGTAAGTGGTTGCGGCATGCTCAGTCTCCGAAGAGCGCCAACTGATCGACATGGGCCGGTCGCGTGAACGGTATAATGGCTTCTGCCAGACTCAGCCCTCCCTCCAGCAGACGTTTGGCTTCCTCGAAGCTGGCCGCTAGGCGCACCTGGGTGCCTTCTGTGCCAGGCAGCAGGAGCAGCACCTCGTCCAGCCCGATCCCCTCGTCGCGCAGAAGATCCGCCGAATGAGTTGAAAGGATGACCTGCCGCGATGTCTTCGATTGGATCCGCGCCAGCATCTGGGGGATGTAACGCACCACATCCGGGTGTAGCGAAAGCTCAGGCTCCTCGAGCAGTAACGGGCCGCCACCGTCCAGTGCAGCCCACAATAGTCCGGTCAACCTGAGCGTACCGTCAGAGAACTGTTCCTCCGTCTGCCACGCGCCCTGGGGCCGCCAATGCTCGTACTTCCCCCGAAGATGCGGCGTGCCCTTGTCAGGGTCGCGCCAGAGCTCCAACTCCTGCATCTGCGGCACAGCTACCTTCAGCGCGTCCAGGATGCGGCGAAGCCGCGCTTTGCGCGTGCGTTCCGGTGTCTTCGCGATCTGCTCGAGGAAATCTCCCCCGTAAGGGTCATTGGCACGCCCGATTGAACGATCGGGTTCCCGAATGAGTTGCGGAACGATATGCAGGTAGCGAACCGACGAAAGGAAATCCGCTACTTCCCGAAACTCGAGGTTCGCGTTTACTTGTTCCAGATAGGTCTGGGTTAGACGTTCAGGATCGTGATGGTCCTGATCGTTGGGCCGCACCAGGATTTCCTGGCCTTGTTTCAGCACCCTTTCCCTGGCGAGCACCGGACGCTGACGGTTGTCTTGCGAGAAGCGCAGCTCGTACTCCCATGCATCAGGCACATCATCAGTGCCAACCTGCACCCGGGCGACGATATCAGAATAGCGACGGGCCGCGAGGCTGCGCAGCTTCGATACGCCATTGCGCCTGCGCACGGCTTCCTGGAACCCGCCACCCACAGCAACCAGGTCGCGCAGGAAGCGCACGGCATCCAGCAAATTGGATTTCCCTGCCGCATTAGGGCCGACCAGCAAGGCGCGACGCTGCAGCGCGACATCCACCTGGACGAAATTCCGCCAGTTTTCGAGATACAGATGAGTCAGGCGAAGCCCGCCACCTGAAGCGCGTTTCATGCTGGTACCTCCCCACGCGCCCACAACTCACGCCAGGCATAATTGACGCTGGTCGCACCGAAATCCGGCTCACGTGTGAACGGACGTTGCACGTATTTTACCACACAGCCCGGCGGAGCGCCGTAGGTTGCCCGCTCCTCGCCCACCGCCAGGGCCTCGCTGAAGTCGGGCAGCGCGGGCACCTCGACCAGCGCCAGCAGCCAGTCGTCGGGCCGGTTGAGTGCGGTCAGGATCTCGTTGCGGCTGACCGTGACCGTCTCCGCCCCGCTGATGCGGCCCTTGACCTCGATGAAACGCAGCCGGTCGTCGCCCGGGCCGGGTCCGGCGATCAGTGACTCAATATCGTAGCCCCGGTTCTCCGTGTGAACATCGCGCGGGCTGTGCCCTAACCCGCGCTCGGCGGCCACGACCGCGGCCATCGCCGCGTCTTCCACCCGCTTCGTCTCGCGGGCGAACAGGCTCGGCTCCGCCTGCCGCTCCCCGCGCAGCCGGGCCAGCAGCCCCGCAGGCACAACCAGCGCGCCGCCGATGACAGCAGGCGGCAGGGCAGCCAGTTGCTTCTCCTGCTCCAGCTCGGCCAGCCGCGTGCGCAGCCGCAGCTCCAACTCGTCGGCCCGCTGCCGCGCCTTGCCGGAGTTGATCTTCGCATTGACCCGACCAGCCAACTCCTGCGCCTTGAGTTCCTCGGCCCGGTGATCCCAGTAAGCGACCTCGCGCGTCAACCGCTCCTTGACTGCCGCGATGGTGCGCGCGACCAGCGGCTCGCGCGTGCCCCGAACCTCGGCCAGGTGCGCGGGCGCAAGGTGCTGGATAGCGTAGCTCAATGCAGCCGTGTCCAATCCAGGGGCGGCGAGCGTTTGCGTCAGCAGCGGCTCCAGCAGCCCTCGTTCTTCCGGCGTCAGCGGACGGTAGTTCAGGTAAGGGGCTGGACCGGCGTCGTGGAAGGCAGCCTCATCCACAGCCTCTCTCCCTGGCGAGGGCGAGGGGAGGGGAGACTCGACGAACTGGAGCCGCCGCGAGACGAGCCGCCGCGAGCCATCCGGGTTCGTGCGTGCATCCTGGATGCCGTGCTCCAGGTAGAACAGCGCGCGCGGGGTCTCACCGGGATCGTTCGCGTCCAGCAGCAACGCACCCTGCTGCAGCAGGTTCCGATAGCGTTCGAGGACCAGGTCAATCACCGCATCCAATAACGGGTGTCCGGGACAGATGAATGCGGCGAGGGGCTTGCCTGCGACCGTCACCTGCTCCCGCTCGAAACACACCCGCTCGTAGCGCGGCAGCACCGGCTCGCGCGTGCCGATCAGCCGGTCGCGCTGGCGGATGACGGCGGGTACATGGGTGATCTCGTAGCGCCCCGCCTCCCGCTCGCGCAGTGTGCCGCCCAGGTGGGCAAATGCCGCCTTGAAGAAGGAGGCCACGAAGTGCGGCTGCAGCTTGCGCGCTTCCAGCCGCTCCATCTCCAGCCGCACCTGCTCGACCGTCCCGGCGTCCATCACGTCCTGTGCGAGCGCCCGCTCGGCCAGCAGCTCACGCAGGTGGCGGCTGTCCAGCGCGCCCTCCACCGCCTGGGTCAGCCGGGCGCGCACCTCGGGCCGGTCGCCGTAGCGGATGGCCTCGATCAACAGGTCGCGCAGCGCCTGGCCGTCCAGCGCCTTGCCCAGCACGTCGAAGACCGCGCCACCAAGAGTCTCGCGTTCGCGCTCCAGCTTGCGCAGCAGGGTCAGGTAGACGTCCCCCTCGCGCGTCTCTTCCGCGACCAGGTTCCACAGGTGGCACACCTCGGTCTGCCCGATACGATGGATGCGGCCGAAGCGCTGCTCCAGCCGGTTGGGGTTCCACGGCAGGTCGTAGTTGATCATCAGGTGCGCGCGCTGCAGGTTGATGCCTTCGCCCGCGGCGTCCGTCGCCACCAGCACGATCACGTCCTTGTCCTGCGTGAACGCCTCCTGGGCCTTGGTCCGCTCCTCCCGGCCCAGCCCGCCATGTATGGTGACCACGGCCTCCGCGCGCCCCAGCAACGTCCGAATCTGGTTCGCCAGGTAGTTGAGCGTGTCCCGGTGCTCGGTGAAGATGATCAGCTTGTGGCGGAAGCCGCCTGCGTCCCGACCGTCGTTCGCCGCACTGAACATCTCAGCCTGGTTCTGCAGCAGTTGCGACAGTTCTTCCCACTTGCGGTCGGTGCCTGAGCGCCGGACCTCCAACGCGAGCGCCTCCAACCGCTCCAGCAGTCCGATCTCGGCCCGCAGCTCGGCAATGGTGCGTGCGGCAGTGGCCTGATCGACCAGCTCCTCTTCCAGCGGCTCCAGTTCCTCGGCAGGCGTGTCGTCCAGGTCGTCGAGATCCACGGGCGGAACGAAGCCTATGGTTTGCAAGTCGGGCTCGCGGACCGCCGCGCCGCGGCTGACCACCTCTGTCTCACGCAGTCGCTTCTCCAGCCGCTCCCGCCGCCGGCGCAACGACTGGTAGATGGCTTCAGGCGAAGACGCCAGCCGCCGCTGCAGGACCGTCAGCGCGAAGCCGACCGTCCCCCTGCGCCCGTCGTTCTGCAGCGCGTCCGCCCGGTTGAATTCCTCTCGCACGTACTGGGTCACCTCGGCATAGAGCCGGGCTTCCAGATCGGAGAGCCGGTAGGGCACGGTATAAGCGATGCGTTCGGGGAAGAGCGGGCAGCCGTCGAACTTGAGCAGCTGCTCCTTGGGCAGCCGCCGCATCAGGTCCGAAACGTCGGTCGAATGCACCCCGTCACGGAAGCGCCCCTCGAACCGGTCGGCATCCAGCAGCGCCATGAAAAGCTGAAAATCCTCTTCCTTGCCGTTGTGCGGGGTGGCCGTCATCAGAAGGAAGTGCCGCGCGATGCCCCCGGCGAGTTGGCCCAGGCGATAGCGTTTGGTGTAGTTGACCTCGCCCGCGAAGAAGGAGGCCGACATCTTGTGGGCCTCATCGCAGACGACCAGGTCCCATTCGCTCTGGGACAGCCTGGTCTGCAACTCCTCGTCGCGCGCCAGCTTGTCCAGCCGCGCGATGAGCAGCGGCATCTCATCGAAGGGGTTACCCGACCGGGACGCCTGGATGCGGTCGTTCGTCAGGATCTCGAAGTCGAGATGGAAGCGGCTGTAGAGCTCGTCCTGCCATTGCTCGACCAGGTTGCCGGGGCAGATCACGAGGCAGCGCCGCAGGTCGCCCCGGATGCGCAGCTCCTTAATCAACAGCCCGGCCATGATGGTCTTGCCTGCGCCGGGGTCGTCGGCGAGTAGGAAGCGCAGCGGCTGACGGGTCAGCATCTTCTCGTAGACCGCCGTGATCTGGTGCGGCAGGGGCATGACGAGCGAGGTGTGGACGGCCAGGAAGGGATCGAACAGGTAGGCCCAGCGGATGCGTTGGGCTTCACTAACCAACCGGAGCAGCTCGCCGTCGGCCTCGAAGCTCCAGGCTTGTCCCGCGGTCGTGACCTCCAGCCGCGGCTCAGCGTCGCGGAACAGCAGCTCCGAATGCGGAGTGCCGCTCGCGTCCTTGTAGATCAGCTCGACTGCGGCAGTGCCATGCCACTTGACAGCTTCGATGCTCACCAGGCCCGAGGGCAGGATGCCCCGCACCCGTGCGCCTGGCGTCAGATCTTCGAGTCGGGCCATGCGGTGTTCTCTATGTGGATGCTCCACGGCAGCTCTGATATTCAGGACGTACATGGGCGCCGTGGAGAAGCGCTGAGACAACCTCAACCAGCGTGGATAACCAACAAGTAACGGGACAACAACTATGTTAGCATAGCGTTTCCATATTGCCAAGACAGCACGCGCACGATCGCGACCCATGCGATGGGGGTAGCATGCTCCTTGTGGGCGTCCTGAAGAGCACAAGGCCCTGGACTACGAGCTAGGCAGGGGACCATCGCAGCATGCTATCTGTAAGTATTTACAGATACGCCCGCGCCGCCGGCGATCTATCTGGCATTAATGCCAGATAGGATCGCGCCGCCGGCAGTCCATCCGGCAACGGTTGCCGGATACAACCCGCTCGCCTGTCCCGGCCAACCTGCTTCACCGCCGCTATCTGGGGAATTCCCCAGATAGCCCGCGCTTGCAACCGCGCCCTCACCTAATATGACGGGTCGGTCACCCACCCTTCTGCCTCGGCCAGCATCGCCTGCTGCCATTCATCCAGGCCGGCGTCCGCGGCTGCGCCGGCGCCGGGCGCCTCACCGGGCGGGTCTCCCTGCGAGCGGTTGCACGGTTGCACGGTTATTGGGGGGGTAACTACACTTTTTAATTCTTCCGGCTCGGGAATGACGCCGGACTCGACCGGCAGCGGGTCGCCCAACCTGAGATGGGCGGGTTTGCTGGCCTTGTTCTGCAGGTTCACGAGATACCCGGCCTCCAACGCGACCCGGCACCGGCGCTGTGCCGATGACTTGTCGATGCCCAGCACATCGCCGACGGCCTTGTAAGTGACCGGCAGCCCGTTGGGCACGTCCAACTGCTTGACCGCCGCCACCACCTCACGGGTCTCAGTCGAGGCGGCCGCGTGGACGCCCTGCGCGACCAGGTCATGCACGAGCTCGTAGACCGCGGCGTAATCGGCCGGCTCGGCGACGATGCGCCCCTGCTCATCCCGGACCCGCTGCTCCTGGTGCAGGATCGCGTGCGCCCGAACCAGATTGAGGACGCCCCCGAAGTCCCGCCGCAGCCGCACGGCGCGCGCATCGGCCAGCGCGGCCAGCGCATGCGCATAGGGGATGCTCACGTCCCGGCAGCCGGCCAGCTCCAGCCACGTCTGCAGCGCGTGCCAGGCCGAGAGGTCCACCGCCGCGGGCGCCTGGCCTTTGGCCCGCGCGGCCAGCGCGTGCAGCACGCCCGTGGTCTGCTGCGTCGTGTCTTTGACCACCACGGAGAACAGGCGGGTCTCGTTCTCCGGGTGCAGGCTGGCTGCCGTCGTGGTGATGATTAGCCCCGTCGGTCCGGGCCGCTCGATCAACTTCGGTTGCAGTCCCTCGGCCGTCTTCTCGACGGTCTCATACCGGATGCACCCCTCCGATAGCAGCGTGCGCATGAGATAGGTGGCCATCTCGCCGGTCATGCCCGCCGCCTCGTACAGCACCAGGAAACGGTGGGAGAGAGGTTCCTTGCTGTAGGCCAGCGCGCGCTCGGACATGGACGACAGGGCATAGTAGGCCGACGGCGGCAGTGTGTGCAGCACCGTTTCCACGGTGAACGACTTGCCACCGCTGCTCGGGCCCTTGACGACCACCGACACCGGACGCATCAACAGCCGTGAGGTGAGCGCCAGGTACAGCAGCCGGGCGGTGCGTTCCTCCCCGATCAGGCCCTGCTGCCGGCAGACCTGTCCGAACCTGTCCAGCAGGTCGGGCGCCGCCAGCAGCGCGGCCGCCTGGCGCTTGGCGGCGGCGGCTTCCTCCGAGACCTGTTGCTTTCTCAGCGCGCTGAAAGGCTGGGCAGCAGCCATCAGCTGCGCCAACAGCGCCGGCACGTCATCCCCGGCGATATGGCACGCCGAGACATCCTTCCGGCCCTCGGGTGCGGCCAGGACCAGGCAGTCCGGCAGGCTCGCGCCCACCCGCGCCACGAAGGCGCGGCCGCCGTCATCCGGTTCCTGCCAGACGTAGACCTTCAACCCGGTGAAGTGTCCGGCCCACTCCGCACGCCAGGTCTGCGCACCCGGGATCCCCACGGCCGGCAGGCCGTGCAGCCACAGGGTCTGGGCGTCGGATTCGCCTTCGACCAGGATCACGGAGCCCGCCGCCGGGTCGAGCCGGTCCAGCCCGTAAGGCTGGGCCTTTGTGTTTCTCTGCCAGCGGAACTTGTCGCCGGTCGCGGCGATGCGATACCGCACGGCCACCTCCGCACCGGTGGCGTCGCGATAGGGAATCCGCACGGCCGGCACGCCGCCGTGCTTCCGGTCCACCATTCCCAACTCGCGCAGGAACGCCTCGGGCAGGGACTTATCCCGGGCGTACTGGGCCAAAGAAAAAAATGTGTTGTTACCCCTCCCATTTCCGTGCAACCGTGCAACCGCTACGCCCAGCCTGGCGGCCAGCGCGTGCAGCCCGCCCTGCGCGCCGCAGGCAAAGCACTTATACCCGCGCTCGGACACGGAGAAGTTCGTCGGGTGGTCGTCCGCATGAAACGGGCACACCGCCCAGTATTCGCCCCGGGCGTCGGGCCATTTGCCGGCGGGGGTGTCGCTGTGGTCGAGCCGGGCCAGCAGGGCGTCCAGCAGCTCGTTGGTCATCGCGCACCTCCTGAGCGGGCGCCAGCGGTGCGGGCGCCGGCCGGGCAGTGCGGGGCCGGGGAGACGGCGAGCGGGTTGCCCTTGCGGGCACGGAGGAAGTGAATGGGGTCAGGCATGATGGGACTCCGTGGGATGGATGGCTGCTTGCAGCGTGCAGCTTTGCGGCCGGCCTATCTGGTATTTCTTCCAGATAGGCGGGATTTCTCCGACCGAATGTTTTAACTACCATCCTAGCATAATAGAACAAATGTGTCAAGAGGTCACGCGTGATTTGCACGTTATCGCGCGGTAACGAAGTCCGAGGAGGCGCCGTTTGCATCTGAGGATGCAAACTCCGCTCCTAGTCCGAGGAGTTCCGCATCCGCCATCCATCGGCGCGAGGAGTTCCGCATCCGCCATCCATCGGCGCGAGGAGTTCCGCATCCGCCATCCATCGGCGCGAGGAGTTCCGCATCCTCAGATGCGGAACGGCCCCCGCGATTCGTGCATGAAAAAACCCGGCTTCTGGTAGAAACCGGGTTTCTGGGCGCATTACGGCCCGAAGCAGTCCGCCATGGCGCGGCAGCCGGCCAGCGACAGCCTACCCCCGCGCTCCTGCAAACACCATCCCGCTGCGCGGCGGGACCTCCAGGTGGCGCATGGTGCCGCGCGAGACGCGGCCCGCATGGCCCATCCACAGGTCGTCGATCATCCCGTCGGGCAGCAGGCCGTCCACGTCCATGCTGATGACCCTCGGCTCGGCTCCCGCATTGAAGACGACGACGGCCCCTTCCTCCGGCGCCTGGCGGCCGAACGCGACGACTTCCTCGTGCGAGTAGAGTGCGGAGAAGTCGCCCCGCCGCAGCGCCGGGTGCTCCCGGCGGAGCGCAATCGCCCGCTTCGTGGCGGCCAGGAGGTCACGGTCCCAGGTCTCCGGCGCCTCCCAGGGGAACGCGCCGCGGCAGTCCGGGTCGTGGCCGCCCGCCATGCCGATCTCCGTGCCGTAGTAGATGCAGGGTGCGCCGGGCAGGGTCAGCATGAACAGGAGCGCGAGCTGGAGCACCGTCTTGTCGCCGCCGACCTGGTTGATGAACCGGGCCGTGTCGTGGCTGTCCAGCAGGTTGAGTTGCACCTGCGTGATGGGCCAGGGATACAGGCGCATCAGCCGCTCGATCTCGTTGCTGAACGCGCGCGCGCCGAGCGGTGCGAGCCGGAACCCGCCCGGCCGGTAATGCCGGTCGAAGGTATCGCGCGCAAAGAAGCCTGCTGCGGCCCGGCTGATGCCGTAGTTCATCACCGCATCGAACTGGTCGCCCTGCAGCCAGCGCTCCGCATCGTGCCAGATTTCGCCCACGATGTAGGCCTCGGGGTTGGCCTGCCGCACGACCCGCCGGAACTCCCGCCAGAACGCATCGTCGTCGATCTCGCCCGGCACGTCCAGCCGCCAGCCGTCGATGCCGAACTCAACCCAGGTGCGCGCGATGTCGAAGATGAACTCGCGCACGGCGGGCGTATCCGTGTTGAACTTGGGCAGCGCGGGGTTGCCCCACCAGCTGCGATAGCCGGAATTGCGGCTGCTGTACGGCTGCAGGGGCCACTGCTCCACCGTGAACCAGTCCAGGTAGGCCGAATTGATGCCGTTCTCCAGGATGTCGTGGAACTGGAAGAAGCCACGGCTGGCGTGGTTGAAGACGCCGTCCAGGACGACGTGCATGTTGCGCGCATGGGCCTCGTCGAGCAGCACGCGGAGCGCCTCGTTGCCGCCCAGCATCGGGTCAACGCGGTAGTAGTCGTGGGTGTGATACCGGTGGTTGGACGCCGACTGGAACACCGGGTTGAAGTAGATGGCATTCACGCCCAGGTCGGCCAGGTAGTCGAGGTGCTCGGCCACGCCCAGCAGGTCGCCGCCCTTGTAGCCGTGGCCGGTGGGCGGGGTGTCCCACGGTTCGAGGCCGGAGGGCTTGGGCACGCGCTCCGACCTGGCGAAGCGATCGGGGAAAATCTGGTAAAAGACGGCGTCTTTGACCCATTCCGGCACTTGCACGGAGCTCATGTTCTTCTCCTCAAAGATGTGTCGCGTCGCGGTTATGGATGCGCCGGCATGTGCCGGGAGGTTGGAATGCCACAGAGGAACTTGAACGGGGCGTCGCCCGTGTTGACGTAGGTGTGCTCCAGGTCTGCGGGGACGAAGACGACGCTGCCCGGCCCGATCTCGTGCCAGGCATCGCCGAGCAGGACGCGGCCCTGCCCCTCGATGACGAAGTTCTCATGCTCGAAGGGGTGGCTGTGGCGCGGGGTATGGCCGCCCGCGGCAATCTCGATGACGCGCAGCGCGTAGTTGGGCGCACCATCGTGCGGCTCGTCGATGACCCAACGAATCGTCACGCCGGGCGCTTCATCGCCGAAAACGTCGGCCGGCACATCGGTGTAATGGACAGCCTTTCCCTGGGGTTCCTTCATCGGTTACGCTCCTCACAATCATTTCGCGTGGCAGACGACATGACCATCGTCACGCCCTGTGTTGCACGGCATTATAACCGTGCGAAAGGCTACGTCCAAACCCCACACATAGCGCAAGCACAGTGCGGGATATGCACAATCGCACGCCACGAACGCACCTCGCCGGAGCCCCGACTCTGCTTGCCATGGGGCCGTTCGCATCTGAGGATGCGAACTCCTCACTGCTTGCCCTGGGGCCGTTCGCATCTGAGGATGCGAACTCCTCACTGCTTGCCCTGGGGCCGTT
>CAZTMA010000096.1:0-21310 GCA_964614645.1 uncultured Anaerolineales bacterium | reverse complement strand
GCTGCCTCGAGTGCGTGGACGAGTGCCCGCGCGAGGGTGCGCTGGAACTCAAGCTGGGCATGCCGGTATTCGGTAAGTAACGGTAGCATAGCCCCTCGCGCGTGTTGCAGCGGCAGATCTAAAGGAGCATGACAATGAAAGTGAATCCCTTCATCTTCGGAATCCTGATCCTGGTGCTCTTCTTCGGGGTCATCGGCGGCGCGAAGGCCGCAAGTATCTGGTCAGTGTCCGGCAAGCTCAATGCAGCGGGCGAAAAGGCCCTGCCCACGGGCCAGGATGCCCGGGAAATCAAGGGCTGGATGACGCTGGGCGATGTTTCCCAGGCGTACAATGTCCCGCTGGCAGAGATTCTCGCCGCATTTGCGCTGCCGGCAGACACCCCTGCCTCGACGCAGCTCAAGTCCCTGGAGAGCGAGCAGTTCTCGGTGAACAATCTGCGCACGTGGCTCGCGGAGCGGCTCGGCCAGTAACCGGAGGTGAAGCTTCACGACAGGCCCATAGCTTGTTCACATCTTCTTCACAGGTGCGCAGTATAGTGGAGTCATGCCAGCCGATGGACGGCTGAGCACAACCAGACAGAGAACAAACTTACGGAGGTAGACCCGATGAAACGGTTTCTGATGGTAGCAGTTCTGGCGATGGCGCTGACGGCGCTGCTGGCGACGACGGCGCTGGCCGGCCCGCCCGCTCCGGGTGCGCAGGGCTACGGCATGAGCCGCGGCAACCAGGCCCAGGATGGCACATGCGGCGACTGCTCGATGGATGGCGCAGGCCAGATGCGCCGCGGCGGGATGCCGGAGTGGGCCGGGCAGCCCGACGATGTGGCCACCTTGTTGAAGATGACCGCCGAGGAAATCCAGGCGGAACGGCAGGCGGGTAAGTCGCTGGCGGAGATTGCGGCGAGCAAGGGCATCAGCACGGACGAGCTGGTCAGCAAGATCGTGGATGCCAAGAAGGTTCAGTTGGATGCCTTGGTGGCTGACGGTAAGCTGTCCCAGGCGCAGGCCGACCTGATGATCGAGCGCATGACCGAGCAGGCCACGAGCATGGTCGAGCGCGAGACGACCGGCCCGGCGGCTGACCGTGGTCAGCGGATGGGCCAGGCTGGCAAAGGCCAGTCCGGCCAGGGTCGCTGGGATGATGACTCTGATTCCGATGACGAGGCGCCCAGCCGGATGCAGGGCCGTGGGATGCGCGGGCGGGGCAACCGCTAACTCGAAGTCTTAACACATAACGCCGGCCTGGGATTGTTTCCCAGGCCGGCGTTTTTTTTACCCAGCGCTCAGGGCGGCGTTAGCGCCGCGGCCGAATCCGTGTGGGTATGGCGGTAGGCCGTGTCTTCCCGCGCAGCGCGGGCCCTGCACTGACGTTCGGCTCGCCAGGGCTGGGTGGCAGCTCATTCGTCCAGCTGTTCAGCAGCAGCCGGCTGTAGCTGGTGTCTGCGGGCAACCTGCCATACGTCACCTGGTCCACAACGTCACCCTCCGCATCCAGCAGCCGTACACGGCCGCCTGCATCGTCCAGTACCAGGTCCGTATCAGCCTGGAACAGCAGCAGATAACGATCCCCCTGCAGGGCGGTGCGCCGCGGGAAGGTGTAGGTGGCGACTTTGCCGGACTGCCCGGTGACCTCCAGCGTCCACCCGCTGATATCGACGGCCCGGCGCGTCACGTTGTACAGCTCGATCCAGTCGTCCTGCGCATCCGCCGTGCCGTCGCGATCCCAGTCCCGCGCCTGCGGCGCCGTCATCAGCTCGTTCAACCGCACCGACTGCGGCCGCTGCGGCACGCCCAGAGTGGCCGTGGGCGTGCGGCTAGCGGTCGGGGCAGCCGTGGGTTCTTCCGTCGGCGTCTCGGTCGGTTCATCGGTCGGTGTTGCCGTTGGCTCATCCGTCGGCGTCGCCGTCGGTTCATCCGTCGGTGTTGCTGTCGGCTCTTCTGTAGGTGTGGCCGTCGGTTCCTCGGTCGGCGTGTAAGTCGCCGTTGCCGTGGGCGACGCTGTTGCAGTCGGCGATGACGTTGGAGTCGCCGTCGGCTCCTCCGTTGGTGTGTAAGTCGCCGTTGCCGTGGGCGACGCCGTTGCCGTGGCTGTCGGCGTGTTGGTCGGCGTAGCCGTAGGCGTCGCGGTATGCGTCGCAGTCGGGCTCGGTCCGGTCGTAGCCGTGGCCGTCGCAGTGGCCGTGGCGGTCGCTGTAGGCATGTAAGTCGCTGTAGGCGACGCCGTTGCCGTGGGCGTGTGTGTAGCCGTCGGACTCGGCCCGGTCGTCGAAGTCGCCGTGGCAGTCGCGGTTGCGGTCACAGTCGCCGTCGGCGATGACGTCGGCGTGTGAGTTGATGTCGCGGTGGCCGTCGCGGTATGAGTCGGCGTGGCTGTAGGCTGCCCCGTCCGCGTCGCCGTCGGCGTGTAAGTCGGCGTGTAAGTCGCCGTAGGAGACGACGTCGGCGTAGGAGACGAAGCCTGGCCCGTCGGGGTCGCCGTCGGGAAGGCAAACAGCAGTTGCCACCAGAAGCGGGCGACTGCGCCACCGGCCCGTTCGAAATACTCCACTACGAGCGTATGCGTGCCGGTGAACGCGACGTCAATCGGATAGGACACGCTGGCATCGTTGTCGTGCCACTCGTTGATCAGCAGGCGGCCGTCCATGTATACCCGCACGCCGTCATCCGCCTGCGCGAACAGCCGGTAGAGGCCGGGCTGCAGCGTGACCGTGCGGGTCCAGCGGGCCGAGAAGCCGTCGGCCGCGACGCCGACTGCCGGTGCGCCAGTGCCCCAGTTGAAGTCGATGTTACGGTCGTTGCGGGTCAGCGCCGGGTTGCCTGTCAGGCCCAGGTTCGACCAGTACTCGCCCTTCCAGTCGGGGAAGGTGACTGGGCCGAGCCGCTCCCACCGCAGGCGCACCTGCGCGGCGCCCGTCCGTTCATAGTATTCCAGCCGGATGCTGTGACCGCCGCGCGCCAGCGGCACGTCCGCGAAGACCTCGCGCACGCTGCTGTCGCGCCACTCGTTCAGCACGAGCTGGCCGTCCACATAGAGCCGCGCGCCATCATCTACAGTGACGTAGAAGCGGTACGTGGCCGAATCGAACTCGAATGCGCGCGTCCAGCGGGCCGAGAAACCATCGGCGGGCAGCCCGGCCGCTGGTGCGGCGTTGCCCCAGTTGAAGTCCACGGTCCAGTCGTTCCGCACCAGCACAGGCTGGCCACCCAGATTGACATTGGCAAAGTACTCGCCCCGCCAATCCGTAATCACGGGTGTGGCGGTCGGTGGCACAGTTGTCGCGGTCGGTGGGATACGCGTGGCAGTCGGCGGCACGCGGGTCGCGGTCGGCGGAATGCGCGTGTAAGTCGCCGCAGGCGACGACGTGGGCGGGACGCGGGTTAGCGTCGGCGGTGCAACCGTCGGCACGAGCGGCGTCACGCCTGCTGTTGCGGCGGCAGTGGCCGTGCCCGTGGGCAGCGTCACGCCGGTGAGGCGGAACGCTGTCGACACGCGCTTTTGGATGGCCGTGTCCACCGCCGTAATCAACATCTCAGGCGTGCTGGCCCAGCGCGGGTCCAGCGGGTACGTAAAGCGGACGACGAAGTCGCCCGCGTCGGTCACGATGGCGGATGCCTGGTCAACCGCCGGCACTTCGCCGGTGACCGGATTTTCCAGGCGGATAAAGACGGTGTTGCCGGGCCGCCAGCCCTTGCCGGTCACGGTGATGCGGGTGCCTGGACCCCCTTCGCGCGGGGTGATGTCCAGCACCGGCGCAATGATAGGCGAGGGCGTGACCGTAGCGGTTGGCGTGCCTTCCTCGGCCTGCACAGGCGCGAGATGCGGCAGTACATTGCAGCCGGCCGCGATTGCACCCACCCCGATCAGCGTGACGAGCAAGGCAATGCCCGCGATAATGGGCCCTGGTTTCAGCCAAAGCCCCTTGGTGGTCGGTTCCCCTTCCATAATCTCCTCCGTACAATACACAATTACTACATGTATAGACGTATGAAAGTCGGAAGGGTTCCGTTTTATCGAAAGCCGCAGCGGCCCATAGTACGCAGATGACGCTGATCAGACTGATTTACCTGATCAGTTATGAATACATCATGTCGATCAGTTTCATCAGCGTTATCAGCGTGCCGTTCCTCGATGTCCTTTGTGGCTACTTCAGGAGTGGGGGCAGGGTGGTCGTTCCGGCCTGGACGAGGAGGCGGGGCGCGCCGCCGATGATGCAGGGCCGGTGGGTGCAGGCGGCCGCGAGCAGGTCGATTGTGTACGCGCCGCCCGCTGCGCGCACGGTGCGCACCTCGCCGCGCTCGTTGATGAGCTGCGCTTCCGGAGCGGTGGCCCGCACGCGGACGCGGGTGGCGCGCATCGCGCTGGTCCAGACGACGGTTGTGATGCGATCCCCGCGGTCAAACCTGACCGCGGTCACGACGCCTTGCCGTTGCAGCGTGGCCGTTTTGAAGTCGCGCAGGTATGTCGTCGCCACGCGGTACGCGGTGAAAGCTGGCCGCTGCGAATCATCTCCGCGCAGCAGGCCGTAAGGCTCGATGGATTCCGGGTGGTCGCTGCTGTTGCGCAGCTTGTAGAACTCGACGCGCGTCGCGCCGGACGCGAATGCCAGGCTGAACTCCTGGAGGACGAACGCGGCCTGTTCCTCCAGCGTAATCTTGAAGCGCGGCGGCGACCACGGCAGCTCAGCCGGGTCATTCGACGGCGGCGCGTTCGTCTCGTTCAGCCAGATTTCCTTGCCTGCGATGCCATGTGCCTTGAGGGTCTTCTGCGTCTCGGCCAGCACTTGTGGCGTTTGACTCGGGTTGAAATAGAGGTGATAGACGGCTGCATCGAAGTAGTAGCCATGGCTCGCTGCCTCAGGATCCGCCACGATCACATCGAGCAGCCGGTCGAGGTAGCGCTTGCGACCGTGCGACCAATCCCAGAAATACGTCAGGCCCGCGATATGGACCTGCTGGTCGGGGTCCACGACCTTGATTGCCAGGGATGCCGTCTTGAGCAGGCGGGCGTAGTCTTCGACGCTGCCCGCCCAGGTCTGGCCGGGATGGCCGTCCTGCCAGACATCCGGCTCGTTCCAGATGATCCAGTGGTGGATGCGCCCGCGGTAGTGTTCGGCCATGCGACGGGTGAACGCGGCCCACCGGTCCATATCCGGCACGGCGCGGGCGCCGTCCGCGGGGTTGATCGCGGCCCAGGCCGGCGTGCCGATCAGCACGGCCACCACCTCGCGGCCTGCGGCCAGCTCGGTGGCCACGAACGGGTCGGGGACGTTGGCCGGCTTCCAGTCGTCCGGGCCGCCGGGTTGGATGACGTCCCACCGGAGGATGATGCGCGAATAGCCGGCCCCGGCCTCGGTCGCCGCAGCGGAGTTCACGAAGGCCTCGACGATGCCAAAGCGGGGATCAGGAGGGAGCGCATCGGCTCGCGCTGCCGGCAGCACTGCTGCCGCACAGACGAGCAAGATGACCAGGAACCGGGCAGGCAGGAGCCGGGTCAAAACTGGAACCGTTTGAAGGCTTCCGCTGCGGGATAGCCGGGCTTGATGCCGGTCTCGGCCACGCGTTCCAGAATGCGCTCGGCCAGCTTCTCCGGGTCGCCCACCTGGCTGGCGTGGCGCATGAGTGCAGCAATTCGGGCGTCGAGACAGCACGAGATATCCTCCCAGTAATCGGGGCTGTCAGTCCAGAACAGGTACACTTCCTTGACGCGCCAGGCATCCACGCCCTCGACGAGCTGTTCCGGGAAGATGTACCACTCGCGTGCAGCCCAGATCGCGTCGAGTGCAGCCTGCCCGGCCGCGCGGTGGTCCGGGTGCAACTGGTAGGGCCGCCAGGGGTCGATCGCGAGGACCACGTTGGGCTGGTGCTGCCGGATGATGCTGCACAGCTCGCGGCGCAGCTCCATCGTATTCTCGAGCAGCCCATCGGGCCGGCGGAGGAAGATGACCTGCTCGACGCCGAGGTCGGCGGCCGCGGCACGCTGCTCGCTCTCGCGGCGCGCGGCGAGCCGCCCCGGTCGCAGGTCAGGGTCGTGGCTGCCCTTATCGCCGCTGGTCAACAGCACGTAGGTGATGTGTTTGCCGGCTTGCGCCCACTTGACGATCGTGCCGGCGCAGCCGAACTCGGGATCGTCAGGGTGCGCCGCAATGACCATGACGCGGTCGAGGGTCTCGGGTGTCTCAGACATGGGATGTTTGCTCGCTGGGTAGGAATGTGTGATGAACGGAGCGGAGGATAGCACCACGTTGGGTTCCTGTCAACGCGACGGGTTGACGTTCTCCCGTCGCGGAGCTAGAATCAGACCATGAACCCTACCCTTCTGGACAAATCGCTGCGCCGCCTGGCCCACCCGGCGACGGTCGCTGCGCTCGGCCTGCTCCTGGTCAACGACCACCTGCTGCGCCTGCTCTGGCCCTCCTGGCTCACCGGCAAGCTGGGCGACGTCGCCTGGCTGTTTGTCGCGCCGCTGGCGCTGGCTGTTGTTGTCAGCGCGCTCGCAGGCCGGCTGCCGCTGTCCCGCGGTGCACGCGCGAGTCTGGTCCTGGGGGCCGCCTGGGGCAGCGTGGGAGCCGTCTTTGTCCTGGCGAAGACCGTGCCTGCGGCTCACGCCTGGGTTGTGGTCGCGGCCAGCCGGATATTCGGCTTCCCGGTCGGCTGGCGGCTCGACCCGACGGACCTGCTGGCGCTCCCAGCCCTTATCCTGAGCGGCTGGTGGTGGCTGCGCAATGACACCCTGCCGGCGGCATCGACGCGGCGCGGCTGGGTGCTCCTGCCGCTGGCCGCGCTGCTGACGATGGCGAACTCGCCCGCGCCTGATCCCGGCATCTACTGCCTGACTGCTCAGGACGACCGGTTGCACGCGTTCGCCGGGTATGCCGCCTACACGACCACGGATGGCGGGCTGAGCTGGCAGGCGGACGCTGCGCTTCCGCGTGATGACTCGTGCATTCAACCGTGGAGCGGCGAGCTTGCCTCTGGCTCGACCGAACCGGTCCAGCTGAGCGATCCGGCGCGGCCCGCTACCGTCTACCGGTATGGCCGTGGGCAGCCGATCGAGGTGTCCGCGGATGGCGGCGCCACCTGGCAGATGGGCTATGAACTCCGCCCTGCTACCGAGGCCGAGGTCGCCCTGACCCAGCGCAGCCTGGAGGGCAACCTGTCCTGGCACGATGGCCCGCTCGATGCGGTCGTCGACCCGGCGACGGGCAATGCGGTCTTCGCGATGGGCAACCTGGGCGTGCTGGTGCATGTGGCGGACGGCCCCTGGACGTGGGTTGAGGTCGGCTCATACCACCAGGTGCTGATGCGGCCGGGCGATGTCGTCAGCCTGCTCTCTGCGCAGATTATCCTCGCGCTGGCTCTTGTCGCAATCACCCTCGGCACGCTGGCGATGCGCGTCGGGCAGGGTGGACCGCTGCCCATCCTGATGATCTTCGCGTGGATGCTGTGGCCGCTGTGCGTCTTCCTGTTTTCGCCGGAGATTGCCTACGGCTATGGCTTGCTGTTTGTCTGGCTGGGGGTGGGGGGCCTGTTGCTGCTGCTCATCCCGTCGACCATCCTCAGCATCCTGCGCCTGACGCACACCCCGCAGCCCGTGGTGCAGCGTGTGGTGATCGTCGCGGTGGCCGCCGGACTGCTATTCCTGCTGCCGTTCCTGTTGTGGGCCATGAACGCGATTCCCCTCTACTGGTGGGCAGCGGGGTTTGCGGTGGTGCTGGGTCTCGGCACGCTCATTGCGGGGGCACGCTGGGCGCGCGGGTGAGATCGGGTCGGAGTCATACAGACTTCTGATGCCTCACCAGCGTACGTGGTATTGATAGCTCAGCAAGTAGAGCCTTCGCCTCCTGCAGGTCCGGTGTGTTGAACCCCTCGGTGAACTGGCTATAAAGCGCGGACAGCCGGTTGTGCGCGGCTGCGCTTTGCCCCGCCCGCTGCCAGAGACGGCACAGGCTCATTGTTGCGCGCAGTTCCCAAGCTTTGGCCTGCTGGTCCTGCGCTGATGCAATCGCCTGGTGGAAACAGCTCTCGGCTTCGGATTCTGTACCTCCGTCCTGAAGCAGGAGCTCGCCTTGCAGGCGGAGCAGTTCCGCCCGCATTATGCGGGCGCCGGCACGGCGTTCCTCGGCTTGCGCCTCGGCCACCACATCCAGCGCCTCGGCAAGCTGCCCAGCCAATCCCAGCGTCTCAGCCAATAGTGTCAGGCTCCAAGGATAGCACTGCAGTGCCCCGACGGCGTAAACCTGTCTTGAACCTTCACGGCATTCGGCTACACCCTCCGATACACTTCCCAGTTGCGCCAATGCCCAGCCGCGATGGGTATGTCCCAATCCCTGCCAGAGTGGAAAGCCTTTGGCGGTCGCAATCGCGAGAGCTGCCTCTGCCCTGCCAAGGGACGCGTCCGGCTCATGTCGCAGTCCATGGAACACGGCCGCGAGCGACAAGACGTGCGCGATCACGATCGATTGGCCGGTCCCTTCGGCTGCAGCCACTGCCTGGTGGCTGTGCGCCAGCGCTTGGTCCCCGCAGCCGCTGAACCACAAGACCCAGCTCAGAAAAGAGCGACAAACGGGGGCGTGCTCCAACCCCTGCTGAAAATGCCAACCATGCTCCGGTCTGCGGATCACCAGGGCCTGTTCCAGGTATCCTCTTGCGGACGCGAATTCGCCTGTCACCGTCGCGATGTGGCCGCGGGCCCGGTCATGGATTGCCATCAAGACCGGGTCGTTAGCCTCTACGGCGATCCTGCCTATCTCGTCATCGAACTCTCGCACGGTGTCGTACTGCGCCCGCATGCCATAGAAGCAATGGAGGCCAAAAAGAACCGGCACCATCTGCGGCGACGTGCCGATTCGTTCACAAAGAGTCCGGGCGCGATCGATGGCCCGCTGTACCTCCGGGTGACCGTATCCGCCGAGGGCTTCATGTTCCCAGCCCAGAGAGTTCCACAGCAGGAACTCCTGTTCAAGCCGCTCGATGGTTTCTGGCTGCGCCGCGAGCAGTCGCAGGCCATTTTGGGTATGGCCGATGGCCTCTTGAATGCCGTTCAGGCGTTCGGCCCTCTCCCCGGCCCGGCGCAGGTAGGTCACTGCTTTGTCCACGAGCCCGGCTGATTCGAAGTGCCACGCGAGACGCCCAGCCAGGCTGTCCGGCTCCTCGCCGCAAATGGATTCGAGTTCGCGCCCGATCGTCTCATGCAGGTGTGCCCGCTCGACCGCATCCAGTTTGCCGTACAGGTAGCTCTGGAACAGATTGTGCCTGAAGCGAAAGCGCGACAGGCGCCGCTCGCCGAACCGCTCGACGCCCCGGGCTGACACGAGGCGATGCTCACGCGCGAGCGGGCCGCTCAACCACTGGCTGACCTCCGCCTCGTCTAGCGCCAGGGTTCGCGCCACAACTTCCGCGCTGAACACTTCCCCCTCCACGCTCGCGGCTGTTAGCAGCGCCTGCCAGCCTGGAGGCAGCCGGTCGATGTGTTCGGCAATCACGGCTTCGACACGGGCGGGCAAGGCGTTCCAGTCCAGGGTCGAAGCCACGCGCCATTCTCCCCCCTCACCCCGGACGAGGTCCCCGCGCTCCTGAAGGCCGCGCAGGAATTCAACGGTGAAGAGAGGTTGGCCTGCAGTATACCCGTAGAGTGTTTGCCGGAACGCAGGTCCCAGGCGATTGGGCTCGCTGTCCACCAGCGCATCGACAAACTTGCTACCATCGGACTGGCCGAGGTCCACGATTATCTCGCCGTAAGAACGCTGTAGTTCATGCACCACTGCTTCCAGGGAATGCTTCGCTCCGGCGCGGCTCTCGGTCAGATCTCCAGGCCGGTAGATGCCTACAACCAAGATGCGTTCACCGGCCAGGCGGCGCGCCAGGTGAAACAACAGGCCGATCGATCCCTCATCGGCCCATTGCAGATCATCCAGCACGAGTACCAGTGGATGGCGACGCGACAGTGCGTGCAGCACGCGCGTGAACTGCCCGAATAGCTCGGTCTGATTCACCCAGGTCGTGCCAGGAAGGGTATCGCGGCGCTTCAAAGACGCTTCCAGGTGGGCGGACGGGCCACGGCCCGTCGCCTCGAGCCGTGCCAACAATGCTGCGCGAGAGGTGAAATGGCTGATCAGGTCAGGTCCGTAATCCACCAGGGACTGAGCAGTGTCTGGTAGAGCCGCATAGACCCGGCCGATGCTTTCCTGGGTCAGCATTCCGGCCGCGGCGCCGCCTTCCAGATCACCGGCCAGCAGGTGCAAGATCTCCAGGAACGGCAGGTAGGGATCACCGTAGCCGGTGATACTGCTGCAACGACCCCCGGCGGCCAGCAGACCGGCGTGCGCGGCCATTGCACGGCGGACGAATTCATCCGCCAGGACGGACTTGCCGGCTCCTGCCTCTCCGGTGACGAACACGACCTGGCCCGTGCCCGCCAGGGTTCGGTCCAGTAAGCCCTGAAGCCGCTCAAGTTCGGGCTCGCGGGCCACGCAGAGCGGGCCGGCCGGCTTTTGGCCGGTGACGCCGGCGGGGGCCAGGAGTGGCTGCGCTAAGGGCATCCCCAGGCGAGGAGCGATCAGCGTGCCGTCGCGAATTGCCTCGTACAGCAAGTCGGTCTCCCGCGCCGGGGCCACGTTGAGTTCTGCTACCATCACTCGGCGGCAGGCGTGGTACTGCGCCAGGGCGGACGCGCGGTGGCCGCCGAGCGCCAGCACGCGCATCAACTGCTGGTGCGCTTCCTCCTGCCAGGGCTCGCGCGCCACCTGCCTTTCGGCGAAATGCCGGGCGCGTTCGTAGTCCCCGCGACCCTCGAAATGATCCGCCAGGCTGCGCAGTACCCGAAATATCTGCTGGCTCAACCGCTCGCGCTCCAGGAGGGCCCACTCTTCGAAAGGTTGGCCATCGGCCAGCGCAAAGCCCTCGAGGAAGTCGCCCTGGTAGAGCGCTTCTGCAGCCAGCAGGGTCGTGAGATCGGGCTGAGCGGTCAGCGCCTCGAAGGCTGCCACGTCCAGCCGGTGGTCGCTGAGAGGATTGAATTGCAGGGTGTCGTGGGTGATCAGCAGAAAGGGCGGGGCAGCGTGGGTCTCGGGATCCGGTGTTCCGGCTCGGTCGCCAAGGGCCTGTCGGAGGTTCGACAGAGCGTAACGGAGGTCGGCCAGGGCCTTGGACTCGGGCCGTTCGGGCCATAAAAGTTCGGCCAGGGCCGCGCGCGGGTGAGGTCGGTCGGCCAGCACCGCCAGGTAGGCCAGCAGGGCGCGGACCTTGTTTGATTCGAACCCTGTGACCGGCTCGCCGTCCAACGCAGCCTGAAAGGTGCCCAACAAGTTGAGTTCCAGGTGGGGCATCTTGCCCTCCTGTCCCCAAAGAGCAGCGAGACTCTCCTTCTATCATGATTATACAACTTGAGGACGCCTCATACAAGCCCCACGTTTTCCCCACGTTTACCTGATAGTCTGGTGTCAGGTGATCCACTGGCACTCAGACCGGCATCGGCATCACATGACGCGAAAGGAGCTCATCGTGAAACACCTGTCAATCCTGCTTATCGTCCTGGTCGTCTTAAGCACGTTGCCAATTGCCTGCGTCGCCGTCCCCGTCGAGGCGCAGGCCCCGGGCCCGCGGGTTATTGCGCGCGGCGCACCGATACATGGTGCAAACGGCATCTACTTCGACGGCAATGACCGCCTGCACATCGCGAGTGTCGCAGGCCGCGAGATTGTCGTGATGAATCCCAACAGTGGCAAGATCCTGGACCGTATCGGCGTCGAGCGCGGCGTGGAATCGCCCGATGACGTGACGTTCGGCCCGGATGGCTCACTCTACTGGACCTCGATCTTCACCGGGGAGGTCGGCAGGCTGACACCGGATGGCACGAAGATAGTCGTGGCGGAGGGGTTGATGGGCGCCAACCCCATCAGCTTCTCGACAGAGGGCCGGCTGTTCATCGCGTGCGATTTCCTGGGCAATGGGCTGTACGAGTTGGACCCCGAAGGCGTTGCGCTACCCCGGCCCATTGATGAGACCTTGATGGGGCTCAACGCCTTCGACTTCGGGCCGGACGGCAGGCTCTATGGCCCACTCTTCTTCGACGGCAAGCTGGTGTCCATCGACGTGGACAGTGGGGCCATGCTGACGGTCGCCGAGGGCTTCACGGTTCCGGTGGCCGCGAAATTCGATGCGCAGGGCAACCTGTTTGTGCTCGATCAGACGCAGGGCCAGGTCTTCCAGGTCAATCCGGCCAGCGGCGCAAAGTCGGTCTACGTCACAATCGAGCCCGGGCTCGATAACCTGGCCTTTGACTCGAGCGGGCGGCTGTTCGTCTCGAACGCTAACACGGGCGCGATCTACGAAGTACGCGCCAACGGCACGGTGCGGACTGTCAGCCGCGGCGGGTTTACAGGCGTGGGCGGCATCGCGGTGCTACCCCGCGGGAAAGATGAATCGGTCTATATCCCCAGCACGTTCGCGATCACCGAGTTGAACGGTCAGACCGGACGGCAGTTGAGCCTTGTGCAGGCGCTGCTCGGCGTGTCGCCGCTGCACTCGCCCATGACGGTCTCGCCGGATGGCGCGCAGCTGATCCTCTCATCATGGTTTGCGAATGCGGTGCAAGTTTGGGATCCTGCCACCAACGCCGTCTCGCTGAGCATTACCGACCTGGCCGTCCCGCTGAACGCAATCCGCTTCCAGGGCGACATCGTGGTCGCAGAACTGGGAGTGATGCCAGCTCGGGTTGTGCGCATTGACGGTACGAACCACGCCCAGCGCACGACGTTGGCAGAGATGGGTGTGCCGGCCGGGCTGGCCGCAACTGACCAGGACCTCTGGGCGAGCGACTGGGCGGCCGGAACGGTCGTGCAGATCGTCAAGGATGGCCAGCCTTTGACGCCGCCGGCGGTCGTGGCGGCCGGACTGCAGGGGCCAGAGGGGTTGGCCGTTGCACCGGATGGCAGCCTGCTGGTGGTCGAGGCTCTGGCGGGTAGGCTGTCGCGCATCAGCCTCCCCGATGGAACGATCAGCACGGTGGCAGAGGGGTTGGAACTTGGCGCCGCCGGGCCTCCGACCATGCCGCCAACTTGGATGCTCGATAGCGTAGCGGTCGGACCATCCGGCGCCATCTACGTAGGTGGCGACAAGGCAAACGTGCTGTATCGCATCACGTTGCGTTGAGCCGTCGGGGACTGGCACCCCGGCCGGGCGGGTGTTCGGTGTCCAGAATCCGATTGCAGGCGCCGAACACCCACATATGCATCTGAGGTCAGGCTATGGCAACGCTCAGGCTGCGGTATCTCGCCTATCTCCTGCGCCTGTGGCAGGTTCAGGAGCAGGAACAGCTTGCCTGGCGTGCCTCATTGCAGGATGCCCGCTCGGGGGCACGCCGTGGGTTCTCCGATGTGGAGGGCCTGATAGCGTTTCTGCGGTCAGAGATGGCGAAGGGTGCCTCGGGAGACGAACCTGCCGCCAGCAGCCCCGGATGCCGGGCCAACGCAGAATCCGGCAGCTCTTCGACAGACACGGGCTGCAAGAGGACGTCCCCTTAAGGCCAGGCGGCCGCTCGGCCAGCCTTAGCCACGTTGTACGGCGCCCCCCTGTGCGCCCCACGCGGCGATCCCACCCTTGAGGCTGCGCGCAGAGTAGCCCTGCTGTATCAGCCAGCCGGTGACGCTGTACGAGCGGTTGCCGTGCGCACAGTAGACGACGATGTCCGCTTCGCGCGGCAGTTCCGTCAGCCGCGCCGGGATGCTGTTCATGGGAATGTGCAGATTATCGGGGATGTAGCCCTGGCGCCGCTCGTATGGCTCCCGGATGTCCAGCAGGAACGGCGTCCGCGCCCCCTCTGCCTTCAGCTCGGCCAGCAGCTCGCCCGCCGTCACCTCAGGAACTGCGACTTCCTCCCGCGGCTGTGGCCGCGACGATTCCACTCTGACAGCTTTCACCGGCGCAACCGGCTCCGTTTGGCTCACACCCAACGCGCGTTTCAGCGCATCGAACAATCCCATGCTTCCGCCTCCTATCAAATGAGCATTGACCTGAAATCGGATCGTCGAGCACCAGCTCGGCGATCCGATCGGAAGAATGCGGCTAATATAATCGACTGAGCGCCGGAACTCTAGAAGCCAGCTTCCAGGAGATGCGCGGTAACTCCTCACACTGACAAACGTGATCGGAGTCGAGGCTTTAGCCGGTTAGGCAGGCTGTGTGCGTAGTCTTCCAAACCGGCTGAAGCCTCGACTCCAACTACATTCGATATTCGCGCTATCGGCTCTGTCGCCTTGCCACCATCACGCGCCGCGTGTACAATACGGCCTGTGAAGTTCTGCACCTGATGGTACACAAGGCGCCACTCACTGCCTGCCGGCACGGCTCCATCCCTATTCTGTGACGAGGACGGCCGCACCCATGAAGTTCCCTCTCTGGCCCCGACCCTCCACCCGTGCATTCATCCGCGAGGCACGGCGCACGCCGGGCTACAGCCTGCTTGACTTGCTGCACGGCTACATCTATGGCCGCTGGCCTTATCTCTACATCGGCCTCGGCACGGGCGAGCATCCCCTCGCCAAACGCGCGAAGCCCATCGTGGTCCGGCTGGACGCCCTGATCCGCAGGCGCGGGGAGCGTCACGCGGCACACGAGCGGGCCGCGGCTTCGCCCGCCGCCGATGGCCGTCCGGCTGTCGGCTTTGCGGACACCTACCATGGCAAGGTCATCACCCTCGAGACGGCCACTCGGCTCGTGCAGGTGGATCGCAGTGTAGACCTGGGCGACCTGGAGCAGGTCATCCCGTATGCGCTCGCGCGGGACATCGTATTGCAGAACCCCGATCATATCGTCGCGATCGACTGCCCCTGCCGGAGTGCGCGGGCCGAGCCGTGCCTGCCGCTCGATGTCTGCCTGATTGTGGGCGAGCCCTTCGCGGGCTTCATCGCGGAGCACCAGCCCAAGCGGTCGCGTTGGATTGCGGGCGATGAGGCCGCCGCCATCCTGCAGGCCGAGCACGAGCGCGGCCACGTCCACCACGCGTTCTTCAAGGACGCGATGCTGGGCCGGTTTTACGCTATCTGCAACTGCTGCTCGTGCTGCTGCGGCGCCATGAACGCACACCGCAACGGTGTGCCCATGCTCGCCGCATCCGGCTATGTCAGCCAGGTGGACGAGGAACTCTGTGCAGGCTGCGGGCAGTGCGTTGACGTGTGCCAGTTCGAGGCGCTGGCGCTGGACGGTGGACGGTCCGTCGTGGATTTCGAGAAGTGCATGGGCTGCGGCGTGTGCGTGGATCACTGCCCGCAGGACGCTATGGTCCTGGTGCGTGACGAGCGCAAGGGGCTGCCGCTCGACATGCAGGCGCTCCTGAGCGCGGCCGCTGAGGTGCAAGCTTGAGTCGCATTCCTGCAACGCAGCCGCACATCCCGCCTCCGCGGGTGGACCCAGCCGCGCTGCCGCCGGTTATTTGCACGTCGGAGCCGGGTTCCTTTGCACATAACACGCTTGCGATGCGCGTACCGGCAATCCTGCGCGACACGCAGGCCGCCACCGCGTATCCTCCGGACATCTACGCCGCGCTGGATGCCCTGCACGCAGAGCTGACCGGCGGCGTCATCCGCGGGCTGCACGAAGCCGCGCCCGACGCGGCCTTTTGGAATGCCACCGCCGCGGTCTACCTGGGCCGGTCCTGGCTCGATGTGCCGTGGTATTGGGCCGAAGCCTACTTCTACCGCCGGATGCTGGAAGCCGTGCGCTACTTTCAGCCCGGCTCGTGGCTGGGCGTAGACCCTTATGCGCGGTCGAAGCGTCGCGAGTGGGCTGCGGAGGCTGCGCCCGCCGCGGTTGGCGCGCTGCTCGAGGCGCTGCCGGACGATGCCGAAGAGCGCTTCGAGACACTGCTGCACGCCAGCTTGTGGGGCAATCGTACCGACCTGAGCTATATGGTTGCGGCGCATCTTGGCGCGACCGGCGGACCCGATGCGGAACGTGCAAACCTGTTGGTGGATGATGCCGCGCTGGTGTGGGATCACCTGCTGCGGCACAGCGAGGGCCGGGTTGACCTGCTGGCCGACAACGCCGGAACCGAGCTATTGATGGATGTGGCGCTGGCCGACTTTTTGCTGGTGAGCGGCCTGGCCTCCGAAGTGCACTTTCACCTGAAGCCATGGCCGTTCTTCGTGTCGGACGCCATGTCCGCGGACCTGGTGGACGGTCTCGATGCTCTGCTGGCCGCGGGCGGCGCAGGCGCAAAACTGGCGCGGCGGGTGGATGGGCATCTGACCGCAGGCGCGCTGAACGTTTCTGCGCACTGGTTCAATGCCTCAAGCCTGTTCTACTATGAGTTGCCTGATGACCTCTACGCAGAGCTGAACACCGCGGACCTGGTCATCGTCAAGGGGGATGCCAACTACCGGCGCCTGCTGGGGGATGCGCACTGGCCGTTCACCACGCCCTTCGCCGCGGCGGTCGGCTATTTCCCGGCTCCGGTCGTGAGCCTGCGCACGCTGAAGTCGGAGGTGGCCGTCGGGCTTGCAGCCCGTCAGGCCGAACGGCTGGCCCGCGAGGACGATGACTGGCTCGTTAACGGCCGCCGCGGCCTGATCCAATTTGCGGACACACGCGGCGCGTAGGCAGGGTTCAACCACGGAATACTCAGACCACGCGGAGGAATAACTCTTGCAGAAGCTGTTCTTCCGCGTGGTCCGCACATTCCGCGGTAGTTTTTACAGTCGCCCACCGATGATGCGCGGTGAGGTGGGGCCGGGACTGCCGGTCGCCGGCTCGACCGTGATGCCCATTGCTTCATATTCCGCCAGCGGCTGCGTGAGCTGCATAAGCAGCAGGCCGTACCCCTTCGGTGATACCCGGAACAGGCCGCCGCTGTCACGCTCGCCGTTCCGGGTGAGCCACACCTGGTAAGCCATGCCTTCCGGCAGCGCGGGCATATCATAGACGCACAGCAGAACCCACCCCATCCCGTTAGGCGCGTAGAGGACTCCCGCAGCGTGGCTGGCCTCGTCGTCTGCGTACAGCACGCCGGCCGGGGCCGGTGAGACTGCATTGACAGCCGCGACCTGGGAGGCCACCTGCTCCTCCAGCCTGCCGATCCGGCCGGACCAGTACACGTTCGTCAGCACGAGCGCCAGCAGGGCCACCGCGACCAGTGGCCAGGCGAGCTGTGGCCCCAGGCGCTCCCACAGGCGGGCGCGCGGAGCCGGTCGGCCACTGCGGCCCAACTGGCGCTCCAGCCGCGCGCCGGCGCCTGCGGGAGCAAAGCTGCCAGGCAGGGTATAGAGCATATCGTCGGAGAGCGCGCGGTAGCCGGCAAGCAGGTCGCGGCACTCACCGCACCGCTCGAGGTGCTCAGCGACCAGGCGCGTCTCAACAGCGTCCGTCGCGCCGAACGCATAGGCCGGGATCAACCCCTGGTATTCCTCATGGGGCGTCCCGGTCGGGTCTGTGGATGTCGCAAAGATCGTGCCCACGCTGACTTCCTGCCGCCTCTGGCCGGCGCGGTCGCAGACCGGCCGCGGCCGGTCTGACATTCTACTTCGGACCAGCGCCACCCACAGGGTTCACGGGCGGCGCTCGGTCCGATCTGCACTTCACTGATGGGTCGTTTCCTACTCCTATATACGTTGCGGCTCCGCGCCGTGGATCACTCACGCCGCCACGAATTCAACGTGCCGTACGCGGCATCTTTCACAGCAGATTTTCCAGTCAATCTGATCCAGCCACAGGGTGCGCCACGTAGTTTTCATCAGTGCCAGTGTAATCGAGTCGCAGCGAAGTTGGAAGTTCTGCAGACGTGGACATATAGGAGGCAAGGGATGTTACGCAAGTATTTGGTGGTGTTACTGGCAGTCGCATTGTTTGCCGCCCTGGCGACAACCGCCTGGGCTGCCAATGAGCGCAACTTTATCGCTCAGCTCTCGGGTGAGAACGCGGGTCACCCCGAATCGCCCGCGCGTGGTGTTACCATCTTCCACCTCAACAAAGACGGTGATGAGCTGTACTACAAGTTGATCGTGGCAAACCTCGATAACGTGACCGTCGCCCATATCCACCAGTCATCCGACGGCCGGGTCGTGGCCTGGCTGTACCCGGATGCGCCGCCTGCCGGCACCCCGCCCTCTTCATGGATTGAGGGGTCCTTTAGCGGCGTGCTGTTTGAGGGTGTCATCACGGAGGCAGATTTGATTGGTCCGCTGGACGGCACGACGCTCGACGATCTGTTGGCCCTCATGCGCGGCGATGGCGCCTATGTCAACGTGCATACCAACGATTTTGTGGCCCCGACCAACACCGGACCGGGTGACTTCCCGGCCGGCGAGATTTCCGGCACGATCATGCAGCATGGCGGCCGCGTGGACTGAGCCGGTGGAGTTACTCATTCATCGACGGCGTGCGAGCCTTTGACCATACGCCGTCCGTTCGAAGCCCGGCTGTCGGAGGACAGCCGGGCCTCGAACACCCGATATGCTTGTGCTGCAACGTACAAGTGTGTGCAAATCTTGACAAAGCTGCATGGGTAGGAGTATGGTACGCCTGTTCGTTGGAAAAGTACCGATAAGGGAGGAACCATGCAGAAGAAGCTTTTTGTGGTATTCGTGTTGACGGTTGTCCTGGCCTTACTTGCAGCATGTGGCGGCGGTGGCGGCGAGACGTCCGGCACGGGCGGCGGGGCTGCAGGCTCGGCGAGCAACGGTGAGGCGCTGTACAAGCAGGCGCTGGTCGGCCAGAACCCGGGCTGCGCGACGTGCCACTCCCTCGACGGGACGCAGCTGGTTGGGCCGACAATGCAGGGCGTGGCGGATCGTGCTGCCACGCGCGTGGAAGGCAAGAGCGCGGCAGACTATCTCCATGAATCAATCGTCGAGCCGAACGCCTATGTGGTGGAAGGCTATGTCGAAGGCGTCATGCAATCGTACAAGGACCTGAGCGAAGCTCAGCTCAACGACCTGGTGGCCTACCTCTTGACGCTGAAGTAGCCGATCGTTCGTAGTGGCAACTGGCCCTTACCCCTCTCCAGCCGTAGGCTGGAGAGGGGTATTATATTCCCTCAGCGCTTTATCCCCGGCTCATCCAGCCACAACCCGCGCAGCTTCTCCAGCCCCAGCCGCAGGCGGCTCTTGACCGTGCCGAGCGGCAAGCCCAGGTGTTCGGCCAACTCGCTGTGGGTCAGGCCGGCGAAATAGGCCAGCTCGATAATCTGGCGCTGGTCTGGCGGCAACTGCACGAGGAGCAGGCGCAGATGCTGGCCGCGCTCCCAGCTGGCGTGATCGGTCGGGGGGAGGAGTTGTTCGAGGGAAGGCTGGTCATCGCCCTCGCCCATCGTCAGTTCGGCAGCGACCGGGCGGCGGCCATCGCTGCGCAGGCGGTCGATGGCCGCAAACCGGGTGACGCTGAGCAGCCAGCTCGAAAAGCGCCCTCGGTTGGGGTCGTACTGGTGGCCCTTCTGCCAGAGCTTGATGAAGATATCCTGGGTGACTTCTTCGGCCCTCCCGACATCGTGCAGGACCCGCCAGGCCATGCTGTAGACGAGGTTGGCGTACCGCTTGTGCAGAGCCAGCAGCGCATCCTCATCTCCGCGCGCGACACGCTGCAGCAGGCTGCTATCGTCCATTTCGCCGCCCGGCAGCCCCATCATGCAGCCGTGTCCTTCAGCCAGGCCAGGTAGGCGGGCAGGCCGTTAGTGACGGGCAGCGCGAGGATCTCAGGGACCTTGTCGCTGTGCAGCGCGACGAGGCGCGCCTGCAGCGCGGGCCAGGCCGTCGACGTGGTCTTGATGATGAGCTGGACCTGTGGCTCCTCGTGAATCTCGCCCTGCCAGCGATAGATGGCCGTCCCGCCGGGGATGACCTGCACACAGGCTGCCAGTCCTTCTTCAACCACTCTGCGGCCCAAGCTCGATGCTGCAGCCGCCTCGCTGACAGTCACCAGGACAACCAGTGCATCAGACATCACGGCTCCCTCACACTTGCTTCAGTATTCGCTGGCGCGCCATTCTAGCATGCCGGTGCAGGCTGCGCAACAGCGCGTTTGGTCTTTTGACACCCGTTCGGCACTGTGTTATAGTCCCCACTAATCGAATACGCCACATAAAAGCGATGAACCGGACGAGTACGCGTGGCAAGCGGGGCTTCAGAGAGCGAGCCAATAGCTGTAAGGCTTGCGCCAGCGCACATGCCGAATGGCCCGGGGAGCTGCCAGTCAAAAACTGACGCGTCAGCCTACTGAGACGTCAGTCAGTAGACCCGGCCGGAGCGCCACCGTTAGCAGGGCGAGGGGATCGGAACCTCAGGGCGGCAGGGCTGCCGCAGGTTGTTCCCGTCCCCGAAACGAGTGAGGCCGTGCAGTACGCGCTGCCGGTCTAACTGGGGTGGCACCACGGGTGGTCAATGACCCTCGTCCCCTTTGCGGGGCGAGGGTATTTTTTAACCTTCTTTCGGCGGGCATTGCCCTCTCCCTCCACCGGTTGTCATCTTCGGAATGCCCCTCTGCGGCATGCTGAAGCAGTCCCACAACCGCAGTCGCCCGCCGAGACAAGGGCCGTCGCATACGGCCCACCATCCACAAAGGGAGAGGTAAAATGACCACTTTCAACGGCACTGCTAACGGCTTGACTGAAGACTACCGCTTTGTCCTGCCCCAATCGCGCGTCCCGACCCACTGGTACAACATCCAGGCGGACCTGCCCGTCCGGCCCGCGCCGGTGCTGCACCCTGTGACGCAGCAACCGGTCGGCCCGGAAGACCTGGCCGTGCTATTCCCGATGGCCTGCATCCTGCAGGAGGTCAGCCAGGAGAAGCACATCGAGATTCCGGCGGAAGTGCGCGATATCTACCGCCTCTACCGGCCAACACCGCTGGTTCGCGCGGTGCGGCTGGAGAAAGCACTCGATACTCCGGCGCACATCTACTATAAATCCGAAGCAAACAGTCCCAGCGGCAGCCACAAACTGAACACCGCTCTCGCCCAGGCCTACTACAACAAGCAGGAGGGCATCGAGAGCATCTCAACCGAGACCGGCGCAGGCCAGTGGGGTTCCGCGCTGGCGATTGCCGGCGACATGTTCAAGATCGACATCGATGTGTTCATGGTGAAGGTCAGCTACGAGCACAAGCCCTATCGGCGCTCCATCATGCAGACCTATGGCGCGCGGGTGACGCCGAGTCCGTCGGAGCGCACCAATGCGGGCCGGGCTGTGCTGGCGCGCAAGCCGAATCACACTGGCAGCCTTGGCATCGCGATCTCAGAGGCCGTTGAGGTCGCGGCGACGAGCGGCGGCAGGACCAAGTACTCCCTCGGCTCGGTGCTCAACCACGTCCTGCTGCATCAGACCATCA
>CAZTMA010000095.1:0-21468 GCA_964614645.1 uncultured Anaerolineales bacterium | reverse complement strand
GGGCAATCTTGTGCGTCATCCGCGTCAAAATCTCGCCGTTCTGCTTGTCGACGCTCACGCGCGATCTCATGCTGGATTCTCGGCCTTGCGGGTCCTTCGATAATTCATAATTGGGTATCATTGCATCAACCAGTAGGACAGACACAGCATCGCGCGAATGAAAACAACACCCCCTGCTGCTGTTGCATGCCCGGAATAATTAAGATGATGCAAGTATAAGACCCTTCCATGCCAGGGGTCTTTATGGAGGCTTATGAAGCAGCTTAAGCGAACCTTAAGAGGACCCGCCCGTGCCCTGCGGCAACAACTTATATCCTTTGCCCCGCACCGTCATGATCCGGGTAGGCTTCGAGGCATCATCTTCCACCTTCTGCCGCAGCCACCGGATATGGACATAAACCACCTGCGATTCACCGACATACTCCGCACCCCAGACGCGCGCCAACAGGTCATCGACGGAGAGGACGCGGCCCGCCTCCAGCGCCAGCGCGTGCAACAGATCGAACTCACGCGGGGACAGGTCCAGCGGCTGCCCGCGCAGCGTGGCGACATAGGCGTTGGGGTCGATGGTCAAGTCGCCGGCGGTCACGACTGAAGAGTCTGCATTGCCCCCGCCCGCCGCCGTTCCCCGCTGTGCGCGGCGCAGCACGGCCTTCATGCGCGCGAGCAGTACATTGGTGTCGAACGGCTTAGTGATGTAGTCGTCCGCGCCCAGCTCCAGCCCTACTACCTGATCCAGCTCGCGGCGCCGCGCCGTCACCAGGATCACGGGCGCACTTACGTCCGCACGGAAAAAACGCAGGGCTTCCAGTCCGTCCATGCCGGGCAGCCCGATGTCGAGCAGCACCAGGTCCGGCGGGTCGCGCCGCGCCAGGGCCAGCGCGTCTTCCGCATTGGCCGCCGAGCTCGTGCGATAACCAGCCTGTTCCAGATTGAAAGCAAGGCTGCGCCTGAGCAAGGCCTCATCGTCCACCACCAATACATGCGTCGTCATGCTCTTCCTTCCTTTTTACTTGGGCGCGATGGTCAGCTCAAAACGCGTGCCTTCGCCCGGCTTGGATTCATAATGAATGGCGCCGCCCATCTGCTCCGTCAGCAGCGTCACCACCTGGTAGCCCAACGAGCGCTTGATCCGTTTCTCGAAATCCGGCGGCAGCCCGACCCCATCATCGCTCACGGCAATGAATGTCCCGTCGCCACTGGCCTTGACCCCCACCCGCACGGTGCCCACCCGCCCGTTCTCCGACGGCGGGAACGCGTGCTTGAACGTGTTAGACAGCAGCTCGTTCAGAATCAGCCCGTAATAGACCGCCTGGTCGGCCGGTACGCTGACGCGCGCCAGGTCGTATTCGATGGAAATCTCGCCCGTACAGAGCGCGTTGCACAGTTCCGTCGTCAACATGCGCACGTACCGGCTCAGGTTGATCTGCCCCACGTCCTCTGACCGGTAGAGCGTCTCGTGCACGCGCGCCACGGCCATGATGCGCTTCTGGCTGGTCAGGAGCACCGAGCGCACCGTGTCATCATCGGACATCGCCGACTGCAGTTCTAGCAGGCTGCTCACAATTGCAAGATTGTTTTTGACACGGTGGTGGATTTCCTTGAGCAGCAGGTCTTTCTCGCGCAGCGACTGCTCCAGCGCCTCACGGACCTTCACGCGCTCCGTCACATCCCGTGCAATCGCTTCCACTGCAACCGGCTGGCCGGCCTCATCCTTCAGCAGGTTGAAGCGGTGTTCCAGCCAGATGTATTCGCCATCCTTGCGCTGCCACCGGGTGCGCACTGCGTTGCCCGGCTGCTCTGCAGTTTGGGCCAGCGCGGCGATCAGAGGCTGGTCCTCCGGATGGACCAGGTGCCGCGCGGCCTCCGGCGCCGCGTACAGTTCCTCCGGCGTGTACCCGGCCACTTCCTGGATCGCCGGGCTGATGTACTCGAAGTGCAGCTCTGGCACAAAGCCCAGGCGGTAGATGATATCGGGCGCGTGTTCGGCCAGGCGGCGATACCGGTCCTCGCTCTCGCGCAGCGCCATCTCCGCCTGCTTCAGCTCGGTCAGGTCCGCAGCCGAGTCCAGCACGTACTCGTCGCCTACTTTGGCGGATGTTGTGCGAATCCACTTGCGATCGCCGGTCGTGCGCAGCGTGTAAAGCTGGTCATAGTGCTGCGGTTCCCCGGTCTCGAACGTGCGGCGGATGCGGGCCGGAAACTCGGGCATGTGGCTGTGAAAATCGTCCATAGGGGTGCCGAGATACTGTGCAACCTGCCCGCGGCCCATCTCGTTCGCAGACTCATTAAACATTTCCAGCACGAACTGGCCGTCGCCCGTGTGCCGCCAGAGAATCGTCGGATAGGGAATCGCCTCGAAGAGTGCCCGGAACAACTGCTCCCGCTTCTGCAGCCTGCGCTCCGCCTCGACCTGGTCGGTGATATCCTGGATCATGACCATATAGCCGGTCTGGTTCATGGGCACGATGACCCAGTCCAGGTGCGCGATCCCGGACCTTTCGGGCTCATACAGCGCCAGCCGCCGCACCTCGTCGAAATCGATCGTGCTGCGCGACTGCACGGCTTCCCCGCGTTGGAGCTGCTCCCGTTGCTCAGGCCCCACGGTTGAACTGTCGAAAAGGTTCCACCCAGCCATGATCTGCAGATCGGGCAGGCCAAGGTAACTCAGGGTGTTGGCGTTGGCATCCACCAGCTTGCCGTCCAGGTCATACAGCAGAATGGCGATAGGTGATCCCGCAAAGACCCCTGAAAAGCGCGCCTCGATACGAAGCCGTGCCTCTTCGCTGCGCAGCCACTGGTCCTTCTCCGCCTCCAGTCTGGCTACCTTGTTCCGCAATTCGTCCAGTTCGTGTTCGGCCTTCGAGTGCATGGTCAACCCACTTTTGTTGGTGGTCGGAGTCATTTTGTCCATCGCGTTGCGTTTATCCCAGGCGGTGCGCGCCGGAACCTGTGCGCCTCTGGCGCACGGTCGCTACGGCACGTTATTGTATCCTATAAACGTCCGCGCCCGTAATTTGGTGCGCACATTATGTAGGAATCACGAGCGCTCGGCAAGAGGCTAAAGGCCCAGACAATATAGGCAGTTCCCCCACCCGCGGGTGCCGGTTTCGCCCAACGCTTGGGCCAACCGAACCCTCTATACGCCGAGGTGGGATAAGCAATCGTTAATATCCGCAACAGTGCCACTTAAGGACCCCCGCGGCACAGGGGTTGTATCCTGCACATCACCAGACCTTCGAGGTCTCGTGCCAACCTACGGTTTGCCTTGGACCTCGAAGGTCTTTGTATGCAGACTCGGAGGTTTTGACGTAATACGCCATGTAATCACGAGGTATGACTATGAAAAAAGGTGAGAAGAAAGAACTGAGGCCGGCCCAGCAGCAAGACGACCGGCCGGGCCATCGCGCGCCCATGCGTCCGCAGCCTGTGACCGAAGATGACAGCTACGTGGGCAGCGGCAAGCTTGAGGGCAAGGTTGCCCTCATCACCGGCGGCGACAGCGGCATCGGCCGCGCGGTCGCCGTGATGTATGCCAAGGAAGGCGCCGATGTGGCGATTGTCTACCTGGACGAGCATGAGGATGCGCAAGCCACGCGTGCCGAAGTGGAAAAGACTGGGCGGCGCTGCCTGCTCATCGGGGGCGACATCGGCGACGAAAAGTTCTGCCAGCAGGCGGTGAAGCAGACCGTCAAGGAGTTGGGCGGCCTCGATATCCTGGTCAACAACGCGGCCGAACAGCATCCTCAGGAATCCATCACAGATATCACGAGCGAGCAGATCGAGCGGACATTCCGCACGAACATCTTCGCGATGTTCTACCTGACCAAGGCGGCCCTGCCCCACCTTAAGGACGGCAGTGCGATCGTCAACACTGCGTCGGTCACGGCCTATCGGGGCAGCCCGCAGCTGCTCGACTACTCTGCGACCAAGGGCGCGATCGTGTCATTCACCCGCTCCCTCGCGCAGGCGCTGGCCGACAAAGGCATTCGTGTCAACGCCGTCGCGCCGGGTCCCATCTGGACCCCGTTGATTCCGTCCACCTTCCCGCCGGAGAAGGTTGCCACCTTCGGCAGTGACGTGCCGCTCAAGCGGGCCGGCGAGCCGGTCGAAGTCGCGCCTGCATTCGTCTTCCTGGCCGCGCAGGACTCATCCTATTTCACCGGCCAGGTCCTGCACCCGAACGGCGGGGAAGTCGTCAACGCGTAGGTCACGTTGCAGCGAGACGGCTGATTTGTACGACACCAGGGCCAACCGGAGAGCTAGAGCGGTTGGCCTTTAGTGTGCAATAATCAAGAGCGATCATTCAGCGTTATCGGAGTAGCATATGATAGACAATATGGGTGCGCAGCCAGAGGAACAAGGCTATCGCTTCCGTGTATGGGCGCCCTATGCGCAGCGCGTCTACGTGATGGGCATGTTCAACGAATGGGCCAAGGGCAAGCATCGCCTTAAGAAAGACGGCAACGGCTACTGGTCCGGCGTCGTCGCCAATGCCAAGCCCGGCGACGAGTACAAATACCGCATCGTCGGCCCCAACGGCGAAGAACTGAGCCGTGTGGACCCATACTCGCGTATGGTCACGAACTCGGTCGGCAACTCGATTATTCCGCCGCCCGGTCCCATGTGCGAGCCGCAGGAGTTCGGCATCCCGCCGCTCAACCGGTTGGTTATCTACGAGATTCATATCGGCACGTTTGGGCTGGAACACAGCGACCGGCCGGGCACGATTCGCGCCGCAATCGAATGGCTTCCGTACCTCAAAGAGCTGGGGGTCAACGCGGTTCAGATCATGCCGCTGGCCGAGTTCCCCGGCGGTTATTCCTGGGGCTACAACCCCTCGCTGATCTTCGCCATCGAGAGCGACTACGGCTCGCCCGCGGACCTCTGCGAGTTTGTCGCTAAGGCACACGAGCTGGGCATCGCGGTGATCCTTGACGTGGTCTATAACCACTTCGGACCGAGCGACCTGGACCTGTGGCGGTTCGACGGCTGGCAGGAGAACGACAAGGGCGGCATCTACTTCTATAACGACTGGCGCAGCGTGACTCCCTGGGGCGATACACGGCCCGACTACGGCCGCGGCGAGGTGCGCGAGTACATCAAGGACAACGCGCTCTTCTGGCTGCGCGAGTACAACCTGGACGGCCTGCGCTTCGACTCGACCATCTACATGCGCAACATACACGGGTACAACCACGATGCCGGCAGCGACCTGCCCGAGGCGTGGGGTCTGTTGCAGTGGGTTAACAACGAGATTCAGGCAGCCAAGCCGGGCGCCATCACGATTGCAGAGGACCTGCAGAATAACCCGCACATCACGAAGGAGACCTCCGAAGGCGGCGCGGGCTTCCTGACCCAGTGGGACGCGCGCTTCGTCCACTCGATTCGCGAGACGCTGCTGCTGCCGGACGACGCATCGCGCGACATGAACAAGGTGCGCGATGCGCTGGTGCACCGCTACGACCTCGACGCCTTCCATCGCGTGGTCTACACCGAGTCACACGACGAGGTAGCGAACGGCCGCGCGCGTGTCGCAGAAGAAGTCGCCCCGGGCGATGCGGGCAATTGGTTTGCCAAGCGCAAGTCGGCCCTCGGCGCCGCGCTCGTCTTCACTGCTCCGGGCGTTCCGATGCTGTTCCAGGGTCAGGAGTTCCTCGAAGACGAGTGGTTCCGTGACCAGGACCCGCTCGACTGGGCCAAGATGGACCATTTTGCCGGCGTCCGCAGGCTCTACAGCGACCTGATCCGGCTGCGTCTCAATGCCGGCGGCAACACCGCAGGGCTGACGGGCCATGACGTGCAGGTGTTCCACGCCAACAACCAGGACAAGGTGGTCGCCTATCACCGCTATGCGTCCGGCGGGCCGGGCGACAGCGTCGTAGTCGTCGCCAACTTCCGCGACCACACTTACGGGAACTACGAGATCGGCCTGCCCCACGACGGCGTGTGGAAGACCCGCCTGAACGGCGACGCCAAAGTCTACGACCCGAGCTTCGGTGACATGCCTGCGCTGGAAGTCCACGCCGAGGCAGGAGAGTACGATGGCCTCCCGTTCAAAGGGCGAGTTAACCTCGCGCCTTACAGCTTCCTGATCCTCTCCGCCGACCCGGCCTAATTCGCCCACCAATAAAGCGGAGTGCGCATTCTCAAATGCGCACTCCGTTCGCTAAGAACCCCACAGAGTAGCTCACGCAAAGCCGCAAAGCATTAAGCTATGTGCTCGGCGCACTTTGCGTCTTTGCGCGAGACCGCCTACCCCTGCAACAACGACTCCGTCCCATCGATCCAGATTTCCGTCCCGGAGATCAGCCGTGACTCGTCCGACGCCAGGAACAGCACCAGGTTAGCAACATCCTCCGCCTTGCCCGGCTTGCCGCGCGTCAGCGGCAGCACCCCCTTCGGGAACTCCGCCGGCCAGCCGGCATCTTCGAGGTTTCGCTTCTCGGTGTTCTCGTCGATCTGGGTCTCGATTGCGCCCGGACACACGACGTTTACGCGCACCTTGTCTTTCGCCAGCTCCAGTGCCACCATCTTGGCAAAGGCCACCTGGCCTGCCTTCGATGTGGCATACGCTGAAGCGCCGGTATTGCTGAACATGCGCGTGCCGTTGACCGACGAAACGATGATGACCGAGCCGCCCTGTCGCTTCAGATACGGCGTAGCGTACTTGACCGTATAGAAAGTGCCGTCCAGGTTGATGGAGAGCGTCTGCTTCCATTCCTCAACCTGCAGGTCCTCGAGCGGCGCCCACGTCCCGTTGATGCCGGCGTTCGCCAACACGATATCCAGGCGGCCCCATTTCTCGACCAGTGCCTCGACGGCCTGCTGCACCTCTTCAGGCTTAGAGATATCGGCGATGAGCGGCATGGCCTTCCCGCCATCCTTCACGATGCCATCCACTGCCTTCTGCGTTTCCTTCTCGTCCCGCCCCAGCACGCCTACCTTCACACCGTGCTTCGCCAGCAATTGGGCAGTCGCCAGCCCGATGCCCGAGCTGCCGCCCGTAATCAATGCCACTTTGTTCTTCATCTGATCCCCCAATACGAAATGTTCTCATGGCACCCTAACACACTCTCTGCAGCCGCCGCCTTAAGACGAATTCAACATCACCTTAACCCAGCCTTATGTCATCCCCGTTTCACCTCATAAGGTCCCTTTAATGTCATCTTGCAGCGCCCTTAAAGACCAGGGGACCATACCCGTGGTATCCTGCGATCAGTGATTGTGAATGTGCATGTGTTGACCCGATTGAACGCCGTATTGACCGAGTTGAGTTTGATTGCCTTACTGATAGAGATGTGAGCCGTATCGACGAGTTGAGACTGAGTTGAGAATGTAATGACCCGGATAGAACTGGACGACGCAAAGCGAGTGAGAGACAATTCGAGACGAGGAGCAGACCATGGGTGACGATATCTTGGCTGGCAAGTTCAAACAACTACGCGGACGACTCAAGGAACGATGGGGTGACCTGACGGACGATGAGTTGATGCAGAGCGAAGGCAATGCCGACCGGCTGGCCGGCCTGCTGCAAGAGAAGTACGGCTATACCAAGGAACGGGCAAAGCAGGAGCTCTCCGAGTTCCTGGGGGACGTCGACCGAAGCCTGTAGAGGCAGCATCGTTCCGGCCGGTCTAAGCAACCGCAGGGTTGCACAACCGAGCCAGCGGACAGACATAAGTACAGTGAGTAAGTGCTACCGCACCAGGTCTTCGAGCCTGGTGCGGTGCTTTAGACAGAGAAGGAGCAAGGAATGGATTACAAGCTGAGCATGGAAGATCTGGGGATTGCAAACGATTCGACGATCCTTGAAGCGGACAGCCCGGGCGAGTTGGTCGAGAAGGTCGTCGAGCATCTGCGCGCAGAACACGACATTGACATGCCGGATGCCGACGTCATTATGGGCGGTACAAGCAGCGTGACCACCGTCGCAGTCGGCGGCGCGGGCCTGAACCCGGTCACCGGCACCGGTGGCACCCCGCCGGTCGCCGGCGTTGTAGTCGGCAATCCGCTGGACGACGACATCGATGACGCAGCCGTCATCATCGTGAGCCGTCTGCGCGAGCTGCTGCACCTGCAACACCTCGAGGACGATCTCGACATCTAGCATCGACGACCTTCGAGGTCGTCACGTAGACCTTCGAGGTTTCGTGCCAATCTACGGTTGGCCTATCCTCGAAGGTCTTTTCGGTCCCAACAAGGAGCACCAAGGAGCACCACCCATGTCATTATTAGGTGTACTCGTCCTCCTGGCCATTGCAGCCGTCTGCGGCGCCATCGGGCAAGCTCTCGTGGGCTACTCGGCCGGCGGCTGCCTGGTTTCGCTGGTCGTTGGTTTCATTGGCGCGCTGCTCGGCAGCTGGATGGCCCGCCAGCTGAGTCTACCCGATCTCTTCGTCGTAAGCGTGGACGGCCAGCCGTTCCCGATCGTCTGGGCCATCATCGGCTCTGCGATCACCGTCCTCATCATCAGCCTGCTCACCGGCCGCAACCGCGCCTGGCGCTGGTAGGCAAACCTGGAGCTCACCTCCGCGCACGCCATCTGTGTGCATCGCGTACGAGGCCCGCGCGAGGGAAGCCTCCGCGTCTCCCAGCATATCCACATACACGATAGCCCGGCATGCCGTCTTCGACGACATGCCGTTGAGGGTTTCCTTCGCTCCTGCGCACTGCATACGCTTCGCGACCCGCGAAATTGACTATTGAAAACCCATCCCCACCGTGCTATCATGTACTCGACTTAACAACCCAACGGCCCGCCGGACCGCCGGCGCTGCAACGCCCGCCTGATTTCACGTCTGGCACCCCCAAAAAGCGCTGCAACGCTGCAAATTGCAACGCCCCCCTCATCCTCCGGGCTGAGGGACCGTCTCGGCCCTGCCCTGATGACCGGCAGGGGCAGGAGGCAGCTATGACAGAGCATCTCGAGAGCCTCGCACCGGGCGTCGTAACCACCCTCGTTGCCATTCCCGCCGGCGCATTCATGATGGGATCACGCGCCGGTCAGGGCTACGGTGACGAGCACCCGCAGCACTGGGTACACCTCGCCGCCTTCTGGCTTGCGCGTGACCTCGTCACCCAGGACCAGTGGCAGGCCGTCATGGGCGCCGCGCCCGTCTGCCGGTGCACCGGCGAACGGCGGCCCGTCGACAACGTCTCCTGGGTCGCCGCGCATCGGTTCTGCGAGCGCCTCAGCAAGCACACCGGCCGGCCCTACCGGCTCCCGACCGAGGCTGAGTGGGAATATGCGTGCCGAGCAGGGTCCTCGACGGCCTTCAGCTTCGGGCCGACCATCTCGACCGATCAGGCGAACTACAATGGCTTCTTCACCTACGGGAACGGGCAGCCCGGCGTTTACCGGCACGTCTCCACCGAGGCCGGGACCTTCCCGCCCAACGACTTCGGCGTCTGCGACATGCACGGCAACCTGTGGGAATGGTGCGCGGATGCGTGGCACGAGGATTACGAGGGCGCGCCGGCCGACGGCCGCACATGGGACGCGCCAGCCTCCAAATATCGTGTAATGCGCGGGGGCTCCTGGCACGATACGCCGGACGTGTGCCGTTCGGCCGCACGGCTCCGCGCCGTGGCGGCCGAAGGCGATGATATCATGGGGTTCCGGGTGGCGTGCAGCGGGGTCTAGCAGCCTGTCCGACTATCTCGAAGCGTAGCCCCTTGTGCCCGTCGGGGCGCCCGGAAGGGGCTATGCTGCCTTTTTCGGAGCGACGCTCAGTGCGGCAGCACCCGCTTCGGGATCTTGCAGACCATCGTGTACGCCGGGTCGTACATGTTGCCCAGGTCGTACTCCACGCAGTACCCGATGACCAAGCTGGCCTCGCGCGGCGACAGCCCGTAGTCCGCCTGCAGCCAGCGCAGCATCTCGCTCGTGGCGTGCTGGACGGCCTGGTCGAGCGGCCGCGCATTGCCCACCGTGAAAATGTGTTGCTCGTTCTCCCCGTGCGGCCACCCCAGCCCGCCGCCCTTGCGCAGATTCACCGTGAACTGCACCTCGAAGGACACTTCGATGCCTGTGCCCGTCATCTCGCCGTCGCCCTGCACGGCATGGCCGTCGCCGATGAAAAACAACGCACCCGGCTCGAACACCGGCAGGTAGGCCGTCGCGCCCGTCTTGAAGCCGCGATAGTCCATGTTCCCGCCGTGCGGCCCTGACGTTGCCGTGCTGATGGCCTGCCCACCCGCGGCCGCGACCCCGAAGCAGCCCACCATCGGCTCCAGCGGCAGCGTGAACTCGCCCAGCTTGCCCTCCGGCTCGACCAGCGAGGCGGTGCCCGCCGCATTGTCGATGCGCCACTCCACGTACACGCGCTGGCGTTCCAGCCAGGGAATCGTCGCAGCGACCTCCGGCTCGACGACGTTCGGCGCGAGCAGGGGCCGCGCCCAACCTATGGCACGGTCCGGCGCGAGCCGGTCGAAATGCACGACCAGCGTGTCGCCCGGCTCCGCCCCTTCGATGTAGAACGGCCCGGTCTGAGGGTTCGGCCGCTCGGCGACCTGCACCCCGTGCCTGTCAGTGCCGCCCGCATCGATGGTCGTGGTCACGACGGTGTCGCCCGGCCGGATGGTCAGCACCGGCGCATGCCGCCCCAGCGTCTGGTAGTAGTGGTCGGGCTGAAAATGGTGTGTGGTCATGGTTTACCTCCGTTGCGGCTAACTGTCGCATATCACCCGCCGCCTGTCAAAACGCCCGGATGCCTGTCGCAGGCACGTTTGTCCGATTCCCCGGCCCATAGTAAGATCACGCCAACAGCCAGAAGGAGACCCCCATGCCCCACGTCGCCGTCTTTGGAGACCACTTCGTGCGTGCCTCCATCCTGATCCAGGCGCTCGAAACCCATGTCCGCCCGGTGCTCGGCCCGCTGACCTACACATCCTGCGAGCTGGGCTATCCGTTGGAGCCCGCGCAGCACAACGCGGAAATCCGCGAGTACGTCGGAACGGAGGCGGAAGCGCTCGCGCACGTGGCCGGCGCACGAATCATCGTCAACCACATGGCGCCGTTCACCGCTGCGGTTGTCGCGGCCTTGGACGGCGTGGAGATCATCGGCTCGCCGCGCACGGAGCCGGTCAACATCCACATGCCCTCTGTTACTGCGGCGGGCATCCCGGTCGTCTATGCACCGGGCCGCAACGCACGTGCGGTGGCAGAGTTCACCGTCGGCCTCATTATCGCGGAGACGCGCAACCTGGCGCGCTCCCACGCGGCGCTGGCGCAGGGCATCTGGCGGTCGGACCTCTACCTGTACGACCGTGCCCCGCGCGAGCTGGCCGGCCAGACGGTCGGATTGATCGGGTTCGGCAACATCGGTAAGCTGATGCCGGGCTACCTCCACGCGTTCGGCATGCGCGTCCTGGCCTATGACCCCTACGTGCCCGACGCCGCGTTCAGCGAGCGAGGCGTGGAGCGTGTCACGGACATGGCCGCGCTCCTGGCGGCCTCGGACATCGTGAGCCTGCACGCGCGCGTGACCCCGGAGACGCGCGGCTTCCTCGGTGAGCCGCAGTTCCGCCAGATGAAACGCGGGGCCTACTTCATCAATACCGCGCGCGGCCCGATGGTGGACTACGATGCGCTCTACCGCGCGCTGGTCGGCGGCCACCTGGCCGGCGCGGGGCTGGAAACGTTCGCGGTCGAGCCGATGCCGCCGGATGCGCCGCTGCTCCGCCTGCCTAACGTCACCCTGTCGCCCCACATCGCCGGCTGCTCGGTCCAGTCCGCGCAGAACGCGGGGGAGATGGTCGCGGTGGACATTGCCAACTTCTACGCGGGCCGGCCCCTGCTCCACTGTGCAAACCCGGAGGTCTTATCACATGGAAGGCGCTGACCTGCTCCTCGGCATCGACATCGGCACGACCGGCGCCAAGGCCGCGCTGTATGACCGGTCGGGCCGCCTGCAGGGGCTGGGCCAGGCCGAGTACCCGACCCGCCACCTCCGCCCCGGCTGGGTGGAGCAGTCGCCCGAGGAGTGGTGGCAGGCCACCTGCGCCGCTATCCGGCAGGCGCTGGCCGCCGTGCCCGGTGCCGCCGGCCGCGTGGCCGCGGTGGCCGCCAGCGCGCAGGCCCCCACCTTGCTCCCCCTGGACCGTGCGGGCCGCCCGGTCCGTCCCGCGCTCATCTGGATGGACCGCCGCGCAGACGCCGAGGCGAAGGAATTGGCCGCACAGCTCGGCCCCGGCCGCATCGAGCAGCTCACCGGCAACCGGCCCGACCCCTTCTACGTCGCGCCGAAGCTGCTCTGGTTCCGCCGCCACGAGCCGGACGCGTTCGCGGCCACCGCCGTCTTCGTGCAGATCAACGGCTACATCGCCTATCGCCTCACCGGCGCGCTCAGCCTGGACCCCGCGCACGCGGGCCTGCTCCAGTTGCGCGACCGCAGGACGGGTGAGTGGTCCGCCGAGCTGTGCGCAGCCTGCGGCGTGACGCCGGAAAGCTTTCCGCCCATCCGTGCCGGGCACGACATAGTCGGCACGGTGACCGCGGCCGCTGCGGAGGCGACGGGGCTGGTCGCGGGCACGCCGGTCATGGCCGGCACGGTGGACGGCGCGGCCGCGGCGGTCGAGGCCGGCGCAGTCGAGCCGGGCATCGCCGCAGAGATGACGGGCACGTCCACCGTGCTGCTCATGCCCCACGACGGCAGCGTGCTGGAGCCGGCGTTTATCGCCATGCCCCACGCCATCCCCGGCATCGACATGGTGCTGGGCGCGATGGTCGCCTCCGGCGCGGCGCTGCGCTGGTACCGCGACCAGTTTGGGCTGGTCGAGATGCAGGCCGCAACCGGCCTCGGCCTCGATGCGTATGACCTGTTAAACCTCCAGGCAGAGCACGCGCCGCCGGGCAGCGGCGGCCTCATCTTCCTGCCGTACATGATGGGCGAGCGCGCGCCGATCTGGCACACGGAGGCGCGGGGCGTGTTCTTCGGTCTCTCGCTGACCACCACGCGCGGGCAGGTGATTCGCGCCATCCTGGAAGGCGCCGCGTACGCCCTCCGCCACAACGTCGAAGTCGCCCGCCGCGCGGGGCTCACCCTGCGCGAGGTGCGCTCGGTCGGCGGCGGCACGCGCAGCGCGGTCTGGAACCAGATCAAGGCCGACGTACTGGGGTTGCCGGTCGCGCTGCCGGAGACCTCGGTCGGCGCGCCGTTCGGGGATGCGGTGCTCGCCGGGATGGGCCTGGGCTGGTATCCCGACCCGCAGGCCGCGTTGGCGGAGCTGGTGCGGGTGCGCGACCGCTACCTGCCAGACGCCGCGCGCCACGCGCACTACAGCGAGCTATACGCGATCTACCGCCGCGTCTACGAGCACGTGAAGGATGATTTCGACGCGCTGGCGCGGGTGGGGAGTGGGTCGCCGTCATGACCTCACCCCCCGCCGCATCCCAAACACGAGGGACTATGCAGGATAACCACATTGCGCTCGTCACGGGCGGCTCGCGCGGCATCGGCCGGGCGACGTGCCTGGCGCTCGCCGCGCAGGGAGCAGCCGTGGCCGTCCACTATCGAAGCCATGCGGACGCAGCCCTGGCAGTTGCTGAGGAGATTCGCGCTGCCGGCGGAACGGCTATGGTCGTGCAGGCCGACTTGCTCGACCCGGACGCCATCACGCGGCTCGTGGCGGAGGTTCGGGCGGAGCTGGGGCCGGTGGACATCCTGGCGAACAACGCCGGCGAGCAGGGCACGGCCCCGGTCACGGAGATGGCGGACGCCGAGTGGCAGCGCAGCCTGGACCTGAACCTGACCGCGGCGTTCCGGCTGGCGCAGGCGTGCCTCCCCCACATGCTGGCGCAGCGCTGGGGGCGCATCATCAACGTCTCATCGCAGGCCGCGTACACCGGCTCCGCCCGGCACGCTCACTACGCGGCGGCGAAAGCCGGGCTGCTCGGATTCACCTTCTCCCTGGCCAAAGAGGCCGGACCTTACAACATCACGGCCAACGTGGTCGTGCCGGGCCGCATCGAGACCGACATGCTGGCCGGCCAGTTGGCCTCACGTGCGGAAGAGTGGCTGCGTCAGACACCGCTGGGCCGCCTTGGCAAGCCCGAAGAGGTCGCTGCCGCCATCGCCTTCCTGGCGAGCGACGCGGCCGGCTACATCACCGGCGCCGCACTGCAGGTCGGCGGCGGCCTGGTCATGGGATAGTCCTATGAAGACCACCCATCGCGCCTACTCCGAAGTCTCCGGCGACTTCCGCCGGCTCAGCCGTTTCATCACCACCCACATGCCCTACTTCCGCACCCACTCGACCTGGTGTCTCGGCCGGTTCGTGGACTGGAAGTATGGGCTGTACGAGAACAAGACCGCTCGGCCCGGCTTCTGCGAGCGCAACGCGGAGATCTGGTTCGACGCTTTCGACGAAGTCGCCGGCTTCGCCATCTCGGAGAGCGGCGATGCGCGCATTGCCATCCTGCTGGCGCCGGGCTATCGCTTCCTCTTCGACGAGCTACTGGCGTGGTCGCTGGCCAACTGGGCTGAGCGCGGCCCCCGCTTCACGGTCGAGGTCACCGAACGCCAGGCGTTGGAAATGGCCACCCTCGAACGTCACGGCTTCCGCTGCAGCACAACCTTCTATACGCAGCGGTTCGACCTGGTGCGCGAGCCGGCCCGGCATTTCCCGCTGGAGCCCGGCTTTGTCATCGTCGATATGCGCTCGCACGCTGACTACCGCGGCCAGCGCATCCTGCGCGACAATGCTTTCATCGGGATCACACCCACGGAAGAGGTGCTCCAGCGACACATCGACTTCTACAACTACAGCCACGCCGGGCCCATCTATCACGGGGACACCGACCTGTGCGTAATGGCGCCGGACGGCCAGCTTGTCGCGGGCTGCGAGGCGCTCATCGACGCGGCCAACGTGGAAGCCGACATCGAGCGGGTCTGCACCCATTCCGACTTTCGGCGTCGCGGCTTCGCCCGTACAGTGACGGCCGAGTGCCTGAACCGCCTGGCTGAGTATGGCCTGCGGAATGCCTACATCACGGGCTACGACCCCGAGGCGATTGCCCTCTATCGTTCCCTCGACGCGACCGAGGAACAGCAGTCATTTGTGTACGAGCGAGCCTGAGGACCCACCATGTCACCTGCCACCGATGACCCACTCGCTGAGGCCGTGCGGACCGATTTCGACCGGCTGGCCGCATTCGACGAAGCAGGCTGGAGCCACAACAGCCACTACCATGGCTACCTGCTGCGCCAGTTGCCCGCACACGTGGACCGCGGGCTGGATGTCGGCTGCGGGACGGGAACGTTCGCCCGGCTGCTGGCCGCGCGGGCCGGCAGCGTCCTGGGGCTGGATTTCTCCGCCGAGATGATTGCGCGGGCGCGAGTGCGCTCCGCCGGTCATGCCAACATTACCTACGAGGTTGCCGACGTGCGGACGTGGCCGTGGCCTGCCGCGTCCTTCGACTGCATCGCGAGCATTGCGACGCTGCACCATCTGCCGCTGGCAGAAACGCTTTCGCAGATGGCGGCCGCGCTGCGGCCCGGCGGCGTCCTGCTCGTCCTCGACCTCTACCAGGCGGCGACGCCCGCCGACTTCGCCGTGAGCGGCCTCGCCGTGCCGGTCAGCCTCATGCTCCGCCTGCTCCGCAACCGCCGGCTGCAGGACCCGCTGCCCGTTCGCGACGCCTGGGCCGCCCACGGCCCGCACGACCACTACCTGACGCTCGCCGAGGTGCGCCGCGTAGCCGGACAACTGCTGCCCGGCGCCCGCGTGCGCCGCCACCTGTTCTACCGCTACTCGCTCGTCTGGCGCAAGCCGGCCTAGTGCCCAAGACCTTCGAGGTTTCTGGGTCACGCAGTGACAAAACCTCGAAGGTCTTCTCGTTACATGAGGACTTTCGTGTTCAACGTCTGTTATCAGTGCGGCATCTACCGTGCCGACAAGATCATCGACTCGGCCGGCCCCTACGCAATCTGCCCGGAGTGCGGCCACCGCCACCCGTTCACGCGCCAACCCCTTTTCACGGTTGGCGGGGCCAGCGGGACCGGCAAGTCCGCTCTGTTACAAGCGTTAGGTACCCAGCCGCAGCCCGCGGTGTGCCTGGAGACCGACATTCTGTGGCGGCCGGAGTTCGACCGGCCGGAAGATGGCTACCGCGACTTCTTCGAGACCTGGCTGCGCATGGCGAAGAACATCGGGCAGGCGGGCCGGCCCGTCGTGCTTTTCGGCGCGGGCTTCGCCGTAGTGGAGAATCTGGAGGCGTGCGTCGAGCGGCGCTACTTCGGCCAGCTGCATATCCTCGCGCTCGTGTGCGACGACGCAGTGCTCGCGCAGCGGTTGCGCGAGCGCCCGCCCTGGCGCGGCGTGACGGAGGACTTCATTGCCGCGCAGCTCAGCTTCAACCGCTGGCTGCGCGAACAGGGCACACAACCGGCCCCGCCCCTTGCCCTCCTGGACACCTCCGCGCTCACCATCGACCAGGCTGCCGTCGATATCACCCACTGGCTGACATCCCATGCCTTGGACCAGCCATGCCGACCCAATTCGCAATTCTGAATTCGTAATTCATCCTTAAACGAGAAACCGGTGCAGCCCCCCAGCTACACCGGTTCCCCACCAACCCCATTCAACCCAACGCTTTTCTCGTTCTCACCCACTCACGGAGGAAGACCACTTACCACTCAATCCCCATCACCCCGAATCAATCCACTCCCTGAAGCGTATCCTCGTTTCCAGATCCACACACCGAGGCAACCTGCTCACCCGCTACACATCCAACCATCCGTCTCACACCACCCGGCACTCAACTCGATCCACACTCAGAACTTACCGTTACAGATTTTCCTCGTTCCCCTTGCGCACACCGAGGCTCCCCATCCCAGTCAATACACACCCGACTCAATCCCCCGATACAGACACGCAACCGGACTCCCCCGAATCCAATTGCAGAAGTAAGCTGGTTTGTTAATCATCAGCCGTCCGCAGGCGGCTTAGCCGCATGTCTGTCGAGCTTGTTGCCGGCATCCGCCGCCCGGCGGATCTCGGCCAGCAACGTCTCGACCTTAGACTTTGCCACAAAAGCGATGGCCCCGGCCTGGCTGGCCTGCTCCCGTGTGTCGCTGTCATCCTGAATCGTCAGGATCACGACCCGACAACTCGGGGCCTGGAGCAGCAGATGCTCCGTCGCAGCTAACCCACCCATGCCGGGCATGTTGAGGTCCATCAGGACCAGGTCCGGCCCCAGCATCGATGCCAGCTCCAGAGCTTCCTCGCCGCAACAAGCCTCACCGACGACGTTCAAGTCTGGGTCCAGCGCCAGTTGCATGCGTAGCCCAAATCTGACAGCCGGCTGATCGTCCACGATCAGGACCCGTGACATTCAGGCCTCCCCTCACGAGTTGGCCCGTACGGTATCGCCCGTAACCCTGCGGCCGCTGCTGGTGACTCGCGTGGTATTCAGAATGCTGGACTGCCACCTCCGGTCGCCGTGCTCTCAAATGCCGTCACGGCCAACCGCACAACTGCACATAGTGTAATCGAACCGGCCCATATGCGCATCCGCCTCACGGACCATCTTAACTAGGTCTTAAGACCTATCTGCATTAAGCGAGCCTTAAGGAATCTACCCAGAATTGGCTGCTTGACAAAAGGCGCCTCACGGCCTTATAGTATACCCGTCGCTTGTTCATCCTTTCACCCTTTGCCATCTCTGTTCCTCACTTCGGTTTCCATCCGACCTGCACCGCTTACTATGTCTGTCGGTCAACGGGTCTCCAGCCCGGCAGCGCTGCCGGCAGCCAACCTCAATGTTGCGGATTCGCCACGACGTCGTGACGCGTGGATGACCCGGCGGGACGTCTTCCCACAAGCCCCACCCCGTCCTCGCACGCCTGTCCCTCAAGGAGGCGCAGCACACTTACCCTATTCGTGTCACTCAACCATCCGGCCCTAAGGATCCCGTATCACGGTGAAGACCGGCAGCCTCGCCGGTCAGGCAGGAGGAACGAAGCATGAGCGTATCAGACCGATCCAAGCGCTTGTTTGCGCCGTCAGGTAAGGCGGGCCGCCAGTTGACGCTACTGTTACTGGCCGCCATGCTGTTGATTACATCCGGCGCGCAGGCCGGCATGACCCGCATCCCGGCTGCGCCCGCGGATGAAGGCGTGACCACCCCACGCGAGTTCCTGGGCTATGACATCGGCCAGGACTACAAGCTCACGCCCTGGGAGGCCAAAGACATACCGGGCGAAGGCCCGCGGCAGGGCATCGTCGATTACGCCTACGAGCTGGACCGCACATCGGACCGGGTGCGCGTGTTCGAGTATGGCGCCTCGGAAGAGGGCCGGCCCATGATTCTTACGGTCATCACCTCGCCCGAAAACTGGGCGCGGATGGATGACCTCAAGGGTATTCTCGCCAAGCTGGCCGATCCCCGGCAGATTCGATCCGACGCAGAGGCGAAGGCGCTCGTTGCGCGGGGGAAGGCTGTATACTGGCTGGTAGGCGCCATCCACGCGACCGAACGCACGAGCCCTGAAGTGTTGGTCCGCCTGAGCTACAACCTGGCTTCGGGCGAAGATGCCTGGACTCACAGCGTCCTCGACAATACTATCGTCGTCATCGAGAACAGCGTCAACCCCGACGGCCTGGAAATGGTGACGGACTGGTACTATAAGTACCGGGGCACGCCTTACGAGAGCTCCGGTCCCCCCTACTACAACCACTACATCAACCACGACAACAACCGCGACTACCTGGGCCTCGGCGCAGTCGAATCGCAGCAGAACGCGCTCATCCGGCACGAGTGGCATCCAACGATGTTCCACGACCTGCACGAGACGATGACGATGCTCTACATGTCGCCCGGCCCGGACCAGACGAACGAAGCCACCCACCCGATCACGGTCGCCGAGTGGCTCGGCTACGCGGGCCACGTGATGACCGACCTCATCGCCAAGGGCTACACTGGCATCTTCACGTATGATTACGCGGAGATGTGGTACCCGGGCTTCATGAACTCGTACACGTCCGGGTACAACAGCAACGCCATCTTCTACGAGCTGCAGGGCGCCAACCGGGCCTCCCCGCGGCAGATTACGCAGAAAGGCCGGGCCCGCTCGTGGTTCAACCCTGCGCCAATCACCGTCCCGTTCACCTGGCGGCTGATGGACGCCGTGAACCTCGAAGAGGACGCGCTGCATGCGAGCCTGGGGTACATGGCGAACAACAAGGACACGCTGCTCTACAACTACTACCTGAAGGGCAAGCTCAACATGCAGAAGGCCGCGGGCGGACCCCCGTACGCCTTCATCATCCCCCAGGACGCGGGTGACAACGCCGACGTCACCGACATGATCAACAACCTGCGCGACCACCTGTTCGAAATCCACCGGGTCGCCGCGCCCGTCACCATCGACGGCGTCGAGTACGCAGTGGGGGATTACGTCCTTCTGTCCAACCAACCCTACGGCATGCTCGTCAAGAACCTGCTGATGGCGCAGAACTACGTGCCGGTCAAGGACTCGTTCGATGTGACCGGCTGGACCTACGGGTACATGCGCGATGTCAAAACCGTCGAGGTCATGGAACCGCTGCCCGGCTCGGTCAAGCTGGTCCCGCTGACCGCGGATGTCACGTACGCGGGCACGCTGGCGGGCGACGCCACGACTACCTATGCCATCGAGCACCAGGCCAACAACAACCTGGCGCGCGTGCTGCCGGCGTTGTGGACCGACCCGCACATGGCGGTCGCCCAGGCCGACGCGAGCTTCGACGCAGACGGGCGAACTTTCCTCCCCGGCACCTTCATCATCACGACGACCGGCAGCGCGGAAGACCACGCTGCACTGGCCGGCCTGGTCGAGGAGTACGGGCTGACGGCCTACGCGTTGAGCGAGACGGTCGCCGGAACCCCCCTGCACCAGCCGAAGGTTGCCCTCTACACGCCGAATAGCACCACCAGCGCGACCATGACCGAGGGCTGGGTGCGCATGCGGCTGGACCGCACCGGCTTCCCCTATACGCGGCTTTACAAGGAGGACGTGAAGGCCAATGCGCTGGCCCAGTACGACGTCATCATCCTCCCCGATAACTCGACGTCGGGCCTGGTCAACGGCACCTCGTCGTCCAGCATTCCGCCGGAGTACCGGGGCGGCATTGGCGACGCGGGCGTCGCCAACCTGAAGAGCTTCGTAGAGGCGGGCGGCACCCTGATCGCTATGGGCCGCGCGTCGCTCCTGCCGATCGACAAGGGATGGGATGTAGGCGTCCGGGTGCCTGCGAGCGTGCAAGCCGCGGTGGCCGCGGCCGAACTCACGCCCGAGGATGAGCCCTATATGGACTTCCCCTCGGAGAAGCTGCTGGCCTGGGCGGAAGGGGCCGCATCCGTAGCCGGCACCGCGGCCGAGCCGTTTGTCTGCCCCGGCGCAATCATCCGCATGGAGGTGGACCCGACGACGCTCGTGGGCTACGGATATGACGAAGAGGAGGCCGTGTGGTGCGAGAGCAGCACACCTCACTTCGAGCCCGCCGAAGGCACACCCCCGACCATCGTCGCCCGCTATCCCACGGACGGCAAGCTGCTGTTGAGCGGCTACGTGAGCGGTGAAAGCGCCCGGCAGGGCAGGCTTGCGGTCGTGGACGCGCAGATCGGCAAGGGCCACGTCGTCCTGCTCGCACCTAATACCCTCTACCGCGCCCAGGCAACCGGCACCTTCATGCTGTTCTGGAATGCCATTTTCTCCGGCGCGCGCGCCGTGGCGCCGTAGGTCAGGAGGAGGAACCCCATGCAAAAGCACAAACTGCCGCGCCGGTACAGCGCCGCGCTGAGCATCGTGCTGCTGACCGTCATGCTGGTGACGATGACCGGGGCCAGCGCGAGCTCCCCGGTGGACTACGACGTCACCACCCCGCGCGAGTTCCTGGGCTACGACATCGGCCAGGACTACAAGATTACGCCTTACCAGACTCACGAGTTGCCCGGCGAGGGACTGCGCCAGGGCATCGTCGAGTATATGTACGAGCTGGAGCGCACGTCCGACCGGGTCCAGGTGGTCGAATACGGCACGTCCGAGATGGGCAGGCCCATGATTCTGACCATCGTGAGCTCAGAGGAAAACCTGGCGCAGATCGACAACCTGAAGGGCATCGTCCACAAGCTGGCCGACCCGCGCCAGGTTGCCAGCGACGATGAGGCACGCTTCCTGGCCGAGCAGGGCAAGGCGGTCTACTGGCTCAGCGCTGCCATCCACTCGACCGAGCGCACAAGCCCTGAAGTGCTCGCCCGCATGGCCTACCGGCTGGCGTCCAGCAACGACGAACAGACGCGTATGCTGCTCGACAACCTGATTATCATCCTGGAGAACACCATCAACCCGGACGGCCTGGAGATGGTCACGGACTGGTACTACGAATACAAGGACACGCCCTATGTGTCCTCCGGCCCGCCGTATTACGGCAAGTACGTCAACCACGACAACAACCGCGACTTCCTGGGCATCAGCCTGGCCG
>CAZTMA010000094.1:12928-21625 GCA_964614645.1 uncultured Anaerolineales bacterium | reverse complement strand
AGCGTGTCTGGCCGTGGCTGTTACCGCATGCAGGGGCGGTCCTGCTGTATGCGCCGTGGGTGCCGGTCGCGTGGCGGCAGGCCACGGAGCCGCCCGTCCCGCCCTGGCGGGCCGCGCCCGACCTGTGGGTTGCGCTGCGCGAGAGCTGGACCGCGCTCTCGCTCGGCCAGTCCGCGCCGGGCTGGCTCTGGCCGGTCCTGCTGCTCACGCTGGTGCTCTATGGGCTCGGCCTGTGGCAACTGCGCAGCCGGGCAGCGCTGCTGCTGGCGCTGGCGACGTTCGGGCCGCTGGCGCTCATCCTGGTCATCTCGCTCGTCGCAACCCCGCTCTATCACGTCCGGTACCTGTTCACCTACAGCCCTGCGTTTTATGTCGTGCTGGCAGCGGGGGTGGCGGGGTTGGGGCAACGGATGCCGCGGCGCGGCGCAACGGATAAACGGATGCGCGCAGTGCGCGACGGACGTTCATCCGTTTATCCGTTTGCCGGCGCAGCCGTATCCGTTGCGTTGTGGCTGGTGGCCGCAGCCGTGACCCTCGCCGCGTTCTGGTTCGACCCCTCGTACCGCGCGGACGATCACCGGACGGCCGTGCGCCAGTTGCAGGCGGCCTGGCGGCCCGGCGACGTAGTGCTCGTCAACGCCGGGTGGGCCTACACCGCACTGGCGACCTACTGGGATGGCCCGGTGCTGCGCAGCCGGCTGACCGAGCCGCTGCCGGAGCCGGGCGCGGACCCGGCCGCGCTCGTCATGGTGACGACCGGCCATGTGGACGGTGACGCCGGACTGGGCTGGGCCGACCCCCGCGCCGACTTCTATGCCCTGCCCGCAGAACAGGCGCGCAGGCAGGTTACGGCGCTGTTCGCCGCGTATCCCCGCGTCTGGCACTACCGGCTCTACGATACCGTCAACGACCCGGCGGGCGTGCTGCGCGGGCTGCTGGCCGAGGCCGGGCAGCTTGCAGGGGATGAAGTATATCCGGGCGAGGCGTTCCTGCGCGTGGAGCAGTACGTGCCCCGCGCGGGCGTGACCTGGCCGGACGAGGCCGCTGGAGCCGTCTACGGGGATGCGTTGGAGGCGCGCTGGGGGATGCTGCCGCCCTCCGTCGCGGCGGGCGAAACGCTCTACACCGCGATCCGCTGGCGGCCGGGCACGGCGCTCACCGTCACGCTGGCGACTTCGCTGCGACTGGTCGGGCCTGATGGCCATGTCTGGACACAGCCGCCGGATGAGCGCCCGCTTGGCCCGGCCTTCCTCGCCCCGCAGTGGCCCGCGGGCGTCGTCCAGCGGCAGCCGCTCGCCCTCGCCGTGCCGGAGGGCCTCCCGCCGGGCACGTACACTGCCCTCCTGGTCGCGTATGATGCGGCTACCGGGCAACCGTTGAGCTTCACACCGTTGAACGGCACGACGGTCATGCCGCCCGGAGCCGTCTTGGGCCACGTCAAAGTGCATCCCCCGGCGTCCCCACCGCCACGGCGCCCGGCAGTGGCGGAGTTCGGCCCGATCGCGCTCATCGCTGCCACGACGCCTGCCACGACGATTGCGCCAGGCGGCGCGATTCCGGTCGAGCTGCTCTGGCAGATGCGCGAAGCTTCGCCGGAGCTGGTCACGGTCGTCCAACTGCTCGGCCCGGAGGGAAAGCTGGCCGCTAACCTGGAGACGCCTATGCTGTGCGGCCAGCCTGATAGCCCGGCCTGCGCAACCGGCCAGCTCAACCTCGAACATCACACGCTGACGCTCCCGCAGGACATCGCGCCCGGCCCGCACCGCCTCATCGCCGGCGTCTACACTCAAGCAGACGGCCGGCGGCTCCTGACCGGCGGGGCCGACCACTACGAGGTGCGAGAAATCATCGTCCAGTAATTGCCCCGTCAGCTTACTGACAGACCCCACCACCTCCATGATATAACAGTGCCGTCATCGCAGCTACGTAATAAAGCACAATGGAGGGGCGAAATGACACGGGACGAGTTGCTGCAGGAAATTCAGGACGCCAAGGTGGCCTGGGAAGCCGCCACGATCCTGGTCAGCCCTGAGGAACAGGAAGCGCCACTGCTCGACGGCTGGTCGGTGAAGGACATCATCGCGCACTTGCTGTGGCATGAGCAAGAGATGGTCGGCGCGGTGCGGGCACGGGCCCTAGTCGGCTCAGATTGGTGGATGTTGCCCACACATGAGCGCAACCGGCTCATCTGGGAGCAGCAACGGGACGTGCCGCTGGCAGAGGTGCGCGAGGCCGCACGCGACGCGCACGAGGCGCTGGTCAGGCAGCTGGAAACATTGGCCGACGAGGACTTGACCGCCCGCTGGCCGGGCGTGCCGGACGAGTGGCAGCCGTGGCAGATCATTGCGCAGAACACCTACGAACACTACCGCGACCATACTGCTGATGTGCAGCGTTACCTCGCGGGGCAGGGGCGCTAAAGCACCCACTACGAACACAAGAGATATGAACACAAAAAGGGGGAGCCTTTCGGCTCCCCCTCATGATTGCTGGTCATGCACCTAACTCTGAATCTCGTCACTCAGCTTGCACAGGCAGGCTCGCTCAGGCCAGGCGACCCCGTGGCACCCGAGAGTGACCGCTTAGGGCTGCTACCTTCCGGTCCTGACCCGGTTCACAGGCTCCCGCCGCACAGGACCCAACCATCAACGCTTACCTGAGAGGCAGTCCCGCTGACCGCAGACCCTCGGCCAGGAATTCAACCCCGCTATAGCGGATTGCGGGTTACAGGGCACCGCTAGTTCCCCGTCTAGCACGACCATATGTGATTATAGCCGGAAGCGGGCGGCGTGTCAAAGAAAGCCTGACAAGGTGACAAGGTGAAGAGGTGACAAGGTGATGTGGACTGTGGCTGGTTGAGCGTTCCCTCCATCATTGAGGTTCGCCGCAAAAATGGAAATGCCCCACCCGGCCGCATCACCTTGTCACCACGTCACCCCTTCACCTTGTCATTTGCTCCCGTCGCCGCCCAGCTTCTGCCCCGCGAAACCGGAGATCAGGTTCGTGAACTCCAGCGGGAAGATAAACTTCGTGGCCGGCCCGGCGCCCAGCGCCTTGAGCGCATCCAGGTATTGCAGTTGCATCGTCTTGGTGTCCACCACCTGAGCGGACTCGTAGATGCGGGTCAAAGCCATGCCGAAGCCCTCGGCGTTCAGGATCGCGGCCTGCCGCGCGCCCTCGGCGCTCAGGATGGACGCCTGCCGCGCCCCTTCGGCGCTCAGGATGGCGGCCTGCTTCGCGCCCTCGGCCACCTTCACGGAGGCCTCGCGCTTGCCGTCGGCTTCGAGGACGACCGCACGCCGCTCGCGCTCTGCGGCCATCTGGCGGTTCATCGCCGTCTGGATTTCGCGCGGCGGGACAATCTCGCGAATCTCGACGCCCGTGACCTTGACACCCCAGCGCTCGGTCACTTCGTCCAGCTTGGTGCGCAGCACGAGGTTGATCTGCTCGCGCTTCGCCAGGACGTCATCGAGCGGGATATCACCGATAACAGCACGCAGGGTCGTCGTTGCGATACCCTGGGACGCGCCGGCGAAGTCGCGCACCTTGATGACGCTCAGCCCCGGGTCAACGACCTTCCAATAGATCAGGAAGTCGATGTCGATCGGCGCATTGTCCTGGGTGATACAGGTCTGCGACGGGATCTCCAGGAAGTCTTCACGCAGCGTGACCTTGATCGCCTGGTCGATGACCGGCCAGAGCCAGACCAGCCCCGGCCCTCGCTCGCCGACGAAGCGACCGAGCCGGAACAGCACCAGTCGCTCGTAGTCACGCACGATGCGGATGGGCCGGAAGATTGCCAGCAGGAACAAGAACAGGACGAGCAGGATCAGGATGACAATCGCTGCCTCTAACATAGGGAAACTCCTCTCAAACTGCTATCTCACCAAGTGGATATGGTGGGTAGCTTAGGGCTTTGTGCCCGCCCGGACGCCCGCAAGGGGCTACGCTACAGCACTACACTGCGGTCCGGTCATCCCCGGTCTTCTCGACCAGGAGCCGCAGGCCATCGACGCCGACAATGCGTACGGGCGTACCGGACGGTAGCACCTCACCGGTTGCCGTCTCAGCCGTCCACTCTTCGCCCTCGATGTGGACGATGCCGCCGGGCTGAAGCGGCTGGCGCACGACGCCGGTCTTGCCGACGAGCGTCTCACGACCCATCGCGACTGGATGAAACTGCGCTCGCACCGCCGCTGCGATGCCCATGAAGAAGAACACGCCCACGCCCACGGTTGTACCGATGATGAGCAGCGGGTTCAGCCTGGCCACCGGCACAGCCGCAGACGGCAGTTCGGCCCACGGCGGCGTGAAGATGAGCAGCGAACCGAGCAAGAAGGCGACGATGCCGCCCACGCTCAGCGCGATGCCCGTGACCTTGATGTCGACCAACAGGAGGATGACGCCGGTCAGGATCAGCACAGGGCCAAGCCAGTTGGTCGGCAGCCGGAGCAGGCCGTAGAGCGAGAGCGCCAGCATGATCGCGCCCAGCGCACCCGGCACCGTTGCGCCCGGCGTGGTGAACTCCGCAATCAGCGCGAGCAGGCCCAGCACGAGCAACAGGTACGCCACATTGGGGTTGGCGATGAACGCCAGCACGCGGTCCAGATAGGCCATGCCGGTGGGGTCATCCAGCACAGGGGGACCGGCGCACCCCGAGAGCACACCACCGAACAGCATCAGCAGTGGCAGGACAAGTGAGCGGCTACGTATCAGCATGGAAGCCTCCTTCTACCGCACCTTGCACCATTATACACGACATTTGGGGGGCTTGCTGGCGGGAGGCTGATGTCTGGCTGACGATGACGTGACGGGGTGAACAGGAGAACGGGAGAACAGGAGAAGAGGAGAAGTGGACGGGTGTGGTTCGTCAACATCGGCGTGAACCACAACGGTGGAAAGAACGCTCAACCGGCCATACGACATCACCTGTTCCCCTGTTCCCCTGCTCACCTCTTCATCGTACCGGTATCTGGCCTACCGCGCGCGCGACAGGCCGCGCGTATACTGGGCTGCGAGGAATGAACACATGGACTTCGAATTCAGCGGTGAAATCTGGTACTGGCGCGGCCCATCGCCGTTCTACTTCGTGACCGTGCCGGAGCAGGAGTGTGGCGAGCTGCAGGCCATGTCGCGCTTCGTGACGTACGGCTGGGGCATGATACCGGCCACCGTACGGATTGGCCGGACGACATGGCGGACGGCGCTGTTTCCCAAGGATGGCCGCTACATCGTGCCGATCAAGGCGAGCGTCCGCCAGGCGGAAACGCTGGATGTGGGCGATACGGTGACGCTGCGGCTGGAAGTGCGGTAGGCGGTCGCATACTACCCTGCCATGCGGTGAGAAGACATCATAATCTGCCTGGCTTCCGATCCAACGATATTGACAGACCTTGCCCCTTTATCTATAATCAGCTCTCGTCGCTGGTGCCCAGCGACCAATACTGCACGAGAAGGCCCCATCGTGCACAGGGAGGTGCAAACCCGCATATCGCTCCAGTCGACTTTGCCGGTGCAAGGCGTGGCCGGCTGTGACCCCTATGTATTGAGAGGATGATATGAAGATGCATCGAAGTTTCTCACTCCTGATGGTGTTAGTCTTGCTGGCCGGCATGGCCGTACCGGCGACCGCCCGCGCGGATGTCGTCATCACCGACGGAGCGCAGGCCGAGCAGGGCGCCTATTCACACCGCCTCATCGTAGAGCTCGCTTCGCCACCCCTCGTGCAGGCAACCGAAGTGGCTCGCATCGCCGGCCCGGGAAGCCGGCCCGACCTGGCTTCACCGTCGGCTCAGGCCTACATTCAAAGACTCCAGACCGAGCAACAGCAATTCGTAACTGCTATGCAGGCCGCCGTGCCGAGCGCCAGGGTCGCGACGATCCTGAACGAGCGAGGCGCCACGGTTCAAGCCACGTACCAGATCCTCCTGAACGGCATCTCCGTTGATGCCGGGCGTAACGTGAACGTGGAGTCGCTCGAGAGAGAGCTGAGCCGCCTCCCCAACGTAAAGCGTGTCACGAGAGACTACGCGCAAAACCCCGACTTGTATGCCAGTCTGCCACTGATTAACGCTCCCGCAGTGTGGAACCATCCCGCGGTGGGCGGCAAGGAAAACGCGGGCGAAGGCATAAAGTTCGCGTCTATGGATGGCGGCGTCCACAAGGACTCGCCGATGTTCGATGGCACGGGCTACACCTATCCGCCCGGTTTTCCCAAGGGTGACACGAGCGCAACGAACGGCAAGATTATCGTGGCGCGCTCCTATTTCCGCACATGGGATCCCCCGTCGCCTGGTGATGAGAACGCCTGGCCCGGCACGTTGGGCACCCCCCATGGCAACCACACCGCCTCGATCGCAGCCGGTGAAGAAGTACAAGCCAGTTATCTCGGCGCCCCACCGGTCACCTTGAGCGGCGTGGCTCCCAAGGCCTACATCATGAGCTATCGGGTGTTCTACAACAGTATCACCGATGATGGCTCGTTCTATAACACCGAAGGCATTAAGGCGCTGGAAGACGTCGTTGCTGATGGCGCCGATGTGCTGAACAACTCTTGGGGCGGCGGGCCCGGCAGCCTGGGCGGCCCGTTCGATGCCCTGGACACCGCGCTGCGCAATGCTGTAGCAGCCGGCATCTTCGTGAGCATGTCCACCGGCAATGCCGGCCCTGGCCTGGCAACGAGCGACCATCCATCGGCGGACTACATCAGCGTGGCGGCCAGCACTACCGACGGCACCTATGCGGCCGGCCGGATCGATGCAACCGCGCCGGAGCCGGTGCCCGCCAACCTGACCGCCATCAGCTATGCTGCGGCTGCGTTCGGTGCGCCGATCCCACTGGCGACGATCCTGGGGCCCTATCCTTTTGCCGCAGCCGCTTCCGTTGATCCTGGCAACGCCAATGGCTGCGCACCCTTCCCGGCCGGTTCCTTTACCGGAAAGGTTGCTATGATCGTCCGAGGGGTATGCGAGTTTGGAGTCAAGGCGCTCAACGCACAGAATGCCGGCGCCACAATGTTCATCGTCTATAACAACGCGGGCGATGGGCTCATCAGCATGGGCCCCGGCGCAGTCGGCGCGCAGGTGACGATCCCGGGCGTCTTCATCGGCCAGACGCCTGGCGACGCGCTGGCCGCCTGGTCCGTCGCAAACCCCGCGACCGCCCAGCTGCAACTCAGCACGGTTGCCTTCCAGGTCGGCAATGAACCGGATGTGATCATCAATTTCTCGAGCCGGGGACCTGGGGTGGGCAACGTCCTGAAGCCCGATATCGCGGCGCCCGGCGTCAACATCCTGGCCCAGGGCTTTGCCCCCGGCGTGTCGGGCGAGGATCGCCACCACGGCTTCGGGCAGGCATCCGGCACTTCCATGGCCGCACCCCATGTCGCAGGCGCGGGCATCATGCTGAAGCAGATTCACCCGACCTGGTCGCCAGCCTGGATCAAGTCGGCGTTGATGACTACTTCGAAGTATGTGAATATCTTCCGGGAGGACGGCGAGCCCGCGCAGCCACTGGACATGGGCGCCGGGCGTTTGGACCTGACCAATGCAGCAGATCCCGGGGTCATCCTCGATCCGCCGACCTTGAGCTACGGCTCCGTGACACTGGGCGGGTCCGCCACCATGACGGTGACGGTCACCAGCGTGGCCGACACTACCGAGACTTACACGATCACCACGCTGGATACGCGTGGTGGTTACACCAACACGACAGACCTGGCCGGCGTCGATGTGACACCTACCACGCTGACCCTGGCGCCCGGCGCGACGGGCCAGATAGCAGTCAGTTGGGATACCACGCTGACCAGCGGTCCGGGCGATCAACAGGGCTACATCGTGATGAAGAGCGCGGGCCATGAGGCACATTTCCCCGTTTGGGTGCGTGTCGGCTATGCGCCCGATCCCAGCGTAGGACAGGTTCTCGTCATCGACAATGATGGCAGCTCCTCAATCGGTCTGCCCGATTACACAAGTTACTACACGCAGACGCTCGAGAACCTGGGCATCACCTATGATGTCTGGGATGCGGACGCACTGGCTGGTCCGCCTGCGCTAACGATGACGCTGCCCGACGCCGTCTATCTTGACCAGTACGACGCGGTCATCTACCAGACTGGCGACAACTACCAGTCTAACGGCACGTTTACCGTGCCAACGCCTCCGACCACAGAAGATCTGGACGTGCTGGTCGAGTATGCAAACAATGATGGTGCGATCATCGCCTTCGGGCAGGACCTCTCGTCGCTCGTGGGCGCAAGCGCAACTGACTCGCCGTTCTTCTTCGGTTCCACGCTCGGCGCCCGCTTCCTGCAGGACGGAATCGGCGGCGGCGAAGTGTTCACGGACACCGCACAGCTTCTGAACGGCGTGCCGGACACTCCCTTCAAGGACATGAGCTTCGACATCAGCGCGCGGGGCGATGGCGCCGGCAACCAGGCCTGGGTGGATGAACTGGGCGTAAACTGCACCGATCCCGACTTCACCCTGTGCTTTGTCGTGCCGCTGCTGCAATATGGCATCCGCGGGAGTGACGTCGAAGATGGGTATGTTGCACTGGCCACCCGGGACTTCGTTTCACTCGAACGGCCTGGCGTCCAGAACACTGGTGAGGCCATGTACTTCGGCTTCGGGCTGGAAGGCGTGAACAACGACACGGGCTTTGACACCCGCGAAGACCTGCTCGGTACGGCGCTGCATT
>CAZTMA010000094.1:1850-12918 GCA_964614645.1 uncultured Anaerolineales bacterium | reverse complement strand
GGGCCTGGGACGAACCCACGGTGACCATCCAGGTGACCCCTGATAAGCCGGGGCGTGTGACCCTCTTCACCGCGGAGATCAGTTCTGAGTTCGGCGGCGAAGGGGTTACCTACCGGTGGGACTTCGGGGATGGCAGCGGGTTGACGCCGCCGTATGAAAGTGCGACGGTGGGTCACACCTACGATAAGCCCGGCCGGTACGTGGTCCGGGTGCAGGTAACCAACGAGCTCGGCACCACGGTAATCGCTGAGACGGTCGTGGTGATCGGAACACTGATCTTTCTGCCGCTAATCATGCGGTAGACCGTCCCAGAGTCCTCTCACGATGGACTGTGAGAGGCTCAGAGATTCGGAGGACAAAGAAGCCGCTGGTCAGACTGACCAGCGGCTTCATAACTGGCGGAGAGGGAGGGATTTGAACCCTCGATCCCTTGCGGGATACACGATTTCCAATCGTGCGCACTCGGCCGAACTATGCGACCTCTCCACGGACCGGGATATTATAGCATGGGCCCTGCACGCGAGCAAAAATAACCAGGGTTTCCCCGCAGATCGCCCTCGTATGACCATCGTCATAGCCCCATACGCGGCTTCCGTCTACAATGGCACTGACAATGCGGTCGCCCAGCTCAACTGACGCGGTGCTCACGCGCAAAAAGAAACCCCACGTTCGGTGGGGTTCTTCATTCTTGCAGGCGGAGAGGGTGGGATTCGAACCCACGATCCATTTCTGGATACGCGTTTTCGAGACGCGCGCACTAGGCCAACTATGCGACCTCTCCCTGACAGGCACCCATTATAGCATCAGGGGCGGCAGGCAGCAAAAACACCGGTTACAGGTTGAAAGTTGCAGGTTGTCTGCGTCTCAACCTGCAACCTGGAATTTGTGACCGAAGGGCTCATCACATGAAAGACAAACTTGCAGAACTTCGTGAGATGCGGGCAAAGGCCAAGCTCGGCGGCGGCCAGGCACGCATCGATGACCAGCATGCCAAGGGCAAGCTCACCGCGCGCGAACGCATCGACCTCCTGCTGGACAAGGGCACCTTCCAGGAGTTGGGCCGGCTCGCGACCCACAACCAGAGCGACTTCGGCATGGCCGAGAAGAAATTCCCCGGCGATGGCATCGTCACCGGCTTCGGCAAGATCGACGGCCGCCGGGTTGCGGTCTACGCGCAGGACTTCACCATCCTGGGCGGTTCCTTCTCCGAGGTCCAGTCGCACAAGGTCTGCAAGGTCATGGAGTTGGCGATGGAGAGCGGCATCCCGGTCGTCGGGCTGCTTGACTCCGGCGGCGCGCGCATCCAGGAGGGCGTGCGGTCGCTCGCGGCCTATGGCGAGCTGTTCGTCCGCAACGTCATGGCCTCCGGCGTCATCCCGCAGATCTCCGTCCAGTTGGGGCCGTGTGCAGGCGGCGCAGTCTACTCCCCCGCACTGACCGACTTCATCGTCATGGTGCGCAAGACCAGCTACATGTTCATCACCGGGCCGGATGTCATCAAGGCGGTGACCGGCGAACAGGTGGACTTCGACACGCTGGGGGGCGCAGTTGCGCACAACGTCAACAGCGGCGTGGCCCACTTCGCCGCGGATGACGAGACAGCGGCGTTCCGCCTCGTTAAGGAGTTGCTCTCCTACCTGCCTCAGAACAACAGCGAGGATCCGCCCCGCGTCACCCCATACGATGACCCGGCCCGCCACGATGCACAGCTCGACCACCTCGTGCCCGAGGACTCGAGCCAGCCATATGATATGCGCCAGGTCATCAGCAGCGTGTTCGACCGGGGCAGTTTCCTCGAAGTACATGCGCACTACGCCCCGAATGCACTGGTCGGCTTGGCCCGGCTGGACGGCTTCCCAATCGGCGTCGTCGCCAACCAGCCGATGTACCTGGCAGGCGTCCTGGACATCGACTCGTCAGACAAGATTGCGCGCTTCGTCCGCTTCTGCGACGCGTTCAACATGCCCATCATCACGTTCGTGGACACGCCCGGCTACATGCCCGGCGTTGCGCAGGAACATGGTGGCATCATCCGCCATGGCGCGAAGGTCATCTACTCCTACTGTGAGGCGACCGTCCCCAAGATCAGCGTCGTGACCCGCAAGGCGATGGGCGGCGCGTACATCGCGATGAGCAGCAAGCAGATGCGCACCGACCTGGCCTACGCGTGGCCGAGCGCAGAGATCGCCGTAATGGGGCCGGAGGGTGCGATCAACATCCTGTATCGCGACGAGATCAGGAAGGCGGCTGACCCGGTGGCCCGGCGCAAGGAACTGCTGCAGGACTACGTGGACCGTTTCCACAATCCTTATTCCGCGGCGGACATGGGCCAGATCGACGAGGTCATCGAGCCCAGCTCGACCCGGCTGCGCCTCGTCAATGCCATGGAGATTCTGCGCTCGAAGGTCGCCAGCAACCCGGCCAAGAAACACGGTGTAATGCCGGTGTAGGCGCGAGTTACGAATTGGGAATTAAGAATTAGGAATGAGTAACGAATAATTCCTAATTTCTAATTCATAATTCGTAATTCCTCCTCACACACTGGGAGGACTTATGAGTGAGCTTCTCCGCCAGGGCCTCATCATCACGGCGCTGGGCATGGGGCTGGTGTTTGCAGGGTTGGCGCTGCTGTGGGGCGTGCTTGCGCTGATGAGTGCGCTGTCGCAGGCCCGTTTGACACGCGAGGAGCGCGAGGCGCAGGAGGCTACCGAGCCTTCCGTCAGCGTCTCGCTTGCGCCCGGTGCACCGCCGTTGACCGAAGCGGTGGCCACAAGTGCTGCGCTAGCCAGCGGAATGGATGACCTGACCGCGGAACGCGCCCGCGTGGCCGCGATTGCGGCAGGCGCGCTGCTCGCCAATGCGCTGCCATTGCTGTTCGACGTGCCGACCGGCCCGGTATTCGAGCATGGCCGCACGGCTCCGCTCTGGGTCGCGGCCAATCGGGCGCGCGCCCTGCCCACCTGGCAGCCCGCCCGCCGGAGCGAACCGGGAGATTGAAGCGGAGTCAGAAGTTTACGGGAGGTCTGTTTTCGTGCCATCATTCGACATCATCATCCAGGGCAAGAGCTACCGGGTCGAGATCCCGAACCCCGGCGCGATGCCGCTCCAGGTCGTCGTGGACGGTCAGCCGTTTGACGTGACCATTGCGGGCACCGAAATTAACGCGGCCCCGGCCGCGCCCCTGGCCCAGCCGCCTCCGCCTGCACCGCAGCCCACGCCGCTGCCGCCGCTGCCCCAAGTGGCAGCCCCGCGGCCGGCTGCGCCTGCCGCCACATCCGGCGGCCACCAGATCAACGCGCCGATGCCTGGCACGATCCTCACCGTCGACGTCACCGTCGGGCAGGCGGTGGAAAGCGGGCAGGTCGTCTGCGTGCTCGAAGCCATGAAGATGAAGAACCCGATTCGCGCGCACGCGGCCGGGACCGTGACCGAGATTGCGGTGCAGGCCGGGCAGAACGTCGCGTACGGCGACCTGCTGATCCGCCTGGCATAAGGGGGCGCGATGGGTATCGGGGCCGACAACCTCCTGGAGCGCATGCTGGCGATCGTCTCCGGGCTGCAAGAGCTGACCTGGGCCAATGTCCTGATGATGGCCGTGGGCGGCCTGCTGATTTATCTCGCCATCGCCAAAGAGTATGAGCCGGTCCTGCTCATCCCTATCGGGACCGGTGCGCTCCTCGCCAACATCCCCGGCGCGGGCATGGGGCTGGACCTGCGCGCCATCATGGCCGGCGAGCCGCAGGAGAGCGTCTTCTATGCGCTCTACAAGGCGGGCATTGAAACGGAATTATTCCCTCTGCTGCTGTTCATCGGCATCGGCGCGATGACCGACTTCGGGCCGCTGCTCTCGAATCCACGCATGGTGCTCGTCGGCGCGGCCGGGCAGTTCGGCATCTTCGGCGTGCTGCTGCTGGCGCTGGCAACCGGGCAATTCACGCTCAACGAGGCCGCATCCATCGGCATCATCGGCGCCATCGACGGCCCGACCAGCATCTTTGTGGCGTCCAAGCTGGCGCCGCACCTGCTTGCGCCCATCGCGGTCGCAGCGTATACCTACATGAGCCTCGTGCCGATCATCCAGCCGCCCATCATGCGCCTGCTCACCACTAAGGCCGAACGGCGCATCCGCATGCCGTACATCGAGCGGCCCGTGAGCAAGCGCGTGCGGCTGGCGTTCCCGATCATCGTCATCCTGCTCACCGGATTCCTCGCGCCGCAGGCCAGCCCGCTCATCGGCACGCTGATGTTCGGCAACCTGATGCGCGAATCGGGCGTCGTGGACCGGCTGGTCAAGACCGCGGGCAACGAGCTGGCGAACATCACCACCATCTTCCTCGGCATCACCATTGGGGCAACGATGGTCGGCCAGGCGTTCGCCAACCTGCAGACGCTCATCATCCTCGTGCTCGGCGTGCTGGCCTTCATGCTCGATACCGCGGCGGGCGTGCTGTTCGGCAAGCTGCTGAACGTGCTCACCCACGGCCGGTTCAACCCGCTGATCGGCGCTGCGGGCATCAGCGCATTTCCGATGGCCGCGCGGGTAGTCAACCGGGTCGGGTTGGAAGAGGACTACGAAAACTTCCTGCTCATGCACGCGATGGGCGCAAACACCGCCGGGCAGATTGCCTCGGTCCTCGCCGGCGGCATCGTGCTCGCGATTTTGATGGGATGACGGATGTTGGCCACAGAGGACACTGAGGACGCAGAGGCACGGTTGCAGGTTGCAGGTTGCAGGTTGTTCGAGGACGACCTCTTGGTGGTAGAAGAAACCAGCAACCTTCAACCTGTAAACCTGTAACTCGTTCTCGATGAAACTCCGGCTCATCGAATGAGGTGAACATGCCACTGGTGACGCGCATCAAGGCCGAGTACCACGACTCCATCACTCTCATGCAGGTGGCGGCGGCACTGCTGGACCTGCCCGGCGTCGAGGATGCCGCGGTGGTGATGGGGACGCCCGGAAACCATGAGATTCTTGCCGGGGCCGGGCTGCTGACCCCGGAGATTGCGGCCGCGAAGCCGGATGACCTCGTGATCGTCGTCAAGGCCGCGGACCAGGCCGCGGGCCAGGCCGCGCTCGCGCAGGCGCAGGAGATCCTCGCGCGCCGCGCCCCGCGCACGGAGACAACTGCGGTCCGCCCGAAGTCGCTGGCCGCCGCGCTGCACGCCGCGCCCGACGCGAACCTCGTCGTCATCTCTGTGGCCGGCCGCTATGCCGCGCAGGAAGCCCGTGCCTCGCTCAACGCGGGCCGTCACGTCCTGCTGTTCTCCGACAACGTGACGCTGGAAGACGAGATCAGCCTGAAGCAGCTCGCCGCGAGCAAAGGCCTACTGTGCATGGGCCCGGACGCGGGCACGGCGATCATCAACGGGGTCGCGCTCGGCTTTGCCAACGCGGTGCCGAGGGGCAAGGTGGGGCTGGTCAGCGCGGCCGGAACGGGGCTGCAGGCGGTCACGAGCGGGCTGGCACGCCGCGGCGCGGGCGTCTCGCAGGCCATCGGCACCGGCGGCCGCGACCTCAGCGAGGACGTCGGCGGCCTGATGATGCTCCAGGGGCTACAGATGCTCCAGGCGGATCCGCAGACGGAGATCATCGTCCTCATCTCCAAGCCGCCCGCGCCATCAGTTGCGGCGAAGGTGCTGCGCGCGATCCAGACCTTCGAGGTTGTGCCAACCTGTGCCAGCCTTCGGCTGGCCCGTTGGCCCGAAACCTCGAAGGTCTCAGCGAAACCGGTGGTCGTCTGCTTCCTCGGCGCGGACCCGGGACCCATCGAAGCGGCCGGCGCGCTGCCCGCGACGACGCTCACCCAGGCTGCGGCTATCGCGGCCGCGCTGACCGAGAGCGGCGACTACTGTACCCCGCTGGTCGAGATGGAGGAGGCGAGCAAGGCCCTCATCCCGCTGGCCGAAGCCGCGCGCGGCCAGCTCAGGCCGGGCCAGCGTGCGCTGCGCGGGCTGTTCACCGGCGGGACGTTCTGCTACGAGGCGCAGGTGCTCCTGAAGAACCTGCCGGAGCCGGTCTACAGCAACGCGCCACTGGACAAGAGCCGGAAGCTGGCGCATGGGGTGGACCATCCTTCGACTGGTGGCAGTGGGCAACCGGCGGTGAGCCGTCTACCCGCTCAGGATGCTTCTATTCCATCTACGACTGAGGAGCATCCTGAGCGGAGGCCGCACGAAGTGCGGACACAGTCGAAGGATGCAGCAGTCCACACCATCATCGACCTGGGCGAGGACGAGTTCACCCAGGGGCGACTGCACCCGATGATCGACCCGGCGCTGCGCAACCGGCGCATCGTCGAGGAGGCGCGTGACCCGGCGACGGCCGTCATCTTGCTCGATTACGTGCTCGGCTACGGCGCACATCCCGACCCCGCGGGCGCGAGCCTGGATGCCATCCACGCGGCACAGCGCGTCGCCGCAGAGGGTGGGCGGCAGGTCGTGTTCATCGCATCCGTCTGCGGCACCGAGGCCGACCCGCAACGGTTGAGCGAGCAGGAGGCGAAGTTGCGCGCGGTGGGCGTGATCGTGATATCGGACAATGCCTCGGCTGCGCGGCTGGCGGGGTTGGTGGTTGCGCTCGCCGTCAACGAATTCGGGAACGAATGACCGAATGGCTGTGAGGCACGACTATTCGGTCATTCGTTATCCTATTCGTTGATGGCCGCGCCAGGAGAAACCATGACCGCACCCTCCTTCGTCCCCGGTCTCGAGCTGTGCCGCCGCTTCTACTGGGAGGCGGTGCGTCCGGTGCTGGACGCAGAGTTTCCCGACCTGAGGCACAGCGCCGCGCTGATCGGCCCTGGTTCGGAGGTGCTCGGCTTCGACACCGAGATGTCCACCGATCACCACTGGGGCCCGCGCGCGATGCTCTTCCTGACCCCGGAAGACCATGCATACTATCACGAAACGCTCCACGAGACCTTCCGCTGGCGGCTACCGCTGAGCTTCCTCGGCTACCCGACCAACTTCGCAGAGCCCGATCCAGAGGACAAAGGCACGCGGCTGCTCCAGCCGACGGCCAGCGGCCCCATCGCACACCGAGTGGAAACATACACCATCAAAGGTTATGTGAGGGACTATCTGAGCATCAGCCTGAACGATGCATTGAGCATCGCCGACTGGCTCTCGATCCCCCAGCAGCGGCTTCGCACGTTCACGAGCGGCGCAGTGTATCACGACGACTTGGACCTCGCAGACGCGCGCGCGATCTTCGATTACTATCCGAAGAACGTCTGGCTGTATCTGCTGGCGAGCAGTTGGCAGCGCATCGGGCAGGAGGAACACCTGATGGGCCGCGCCGGCTACGCCGGGGACGAGCTGGGCTCCCGGCTGATTGCCGCCCGACTCGTGCACGATGTGATGACCCTCTGCTTCCTGATGGAGCGAGAGTATGCGCCCTATCCCAAGTGGTTCGGCACTGCGTTCATGCGGCTGCACGCGGGGCCGGATCTCGCGCCGGTGCTGCACGAGGTCCTCGCGGCGGAAACGTGGCAGGCGCGCGGCGACCACCTGGCAACCGCCACCGAGTACCTCGCGACAAAGCACAACGCACTTGGGCTCACGCCGCCGCTGCGTGCCACGCGCGCGCCTTTCTGGTCCCGCCCCTTCCCCGTCATCGGCGGCGAGCGGTTCGCCTCCGCGCTGCTGGCCGAGATCACCGACCCGGAGGTGCGTCGGCTGGTGGAACGCCCCCCGACCGGCGGCATCGACCAGATCAGCGATAACGTGGACATCCTGGAGAACACACCGCGCGCGGTTGTGCGGCGGCTGTTCGAGTGACGGCTGTAGCCACAGAGCACACCGAGGACTCAGAGATGAGACCGAGATGACGACAGCCCCGTCTCTGTGTGCTCTGTGACCTCTGTAGCTAACTGATACTGCACATTGTTGGTGGCCTGCGCGAAACTTTTCACACTTAACAACGTCATAGGATGTAGTGTCACCTTCGGTGACAAGCAATACTTGATTACTTGGGGGGCGAAGATGCACATCTCCACCGGACGCGCGCACCGTCTGCGGTCGCGCTTCATTTATGTAGTTCTGCTGCTGGCGCTGGCCGGCAGCCTCCTGCCAGCTGCACCTCTTGCCTCCGCCGATGATACGCCGACGCCCCGGCCTACCTCGACCCCGCGTCCGACGCGCACTCCGACCCCAACACCTACTGCCACACCGACCCTACCCGCGACCGCGCCCGACCTGCTCGCGGCGGGGGATGAGGCGCTGCTCGCCAGCAACTTCGCGCGTGCCGAGGAGGCCTTCCAGGCCGCGCTCAAGCTGGACGCCCAATCTGCCGCCGCGCTGACCGGGCTGAGCCGCACCTACGTCGTACAGATGGGCCGCCAGCGGGACGCATTGGCCGCGGCTGAGCAGGCCGTCGAGCTTGATCCAGCCTATGTGCCGGGCTGGGTCGCGCTGGCCGACGTACAGGTCGACCTCAACCTTGTGGCCGACGCGCTGGCGTCCGCCGAGAAGGCGGTCGAGTTGGCGGCGGACAACGCCGCAGCCCAAGCCGCGCTCGCCCATGCCTATCGCATCGATAATCGGCTGGACGACGCGTTGACCGCAGCCGCCCGCGCGGTGGAGCTGGACGGGCAGTCCGCATATGCATACGGTACGCTGGGCCTGGTCCATGGGGATCGCGGCGACTTGGGGCGTGCAGCCAACGCGCTGAAACAGGCGGTTGCGCTGGAACCGCAGTTCGTCTGGTGGCGCCAGATGCTTGGGGACATATACGCCTTAGCGGGCGAGAGCAGCCTGTCGCTCAGCGAATACGACCGCATCACGAAGATCGCGCCTGGTTATGGCTATGCGCAGATCGGCCTGGCCTGGCGCGAGATCGACCTGGGCAACAACACGCGCGCCAATGACAAGATCAGTAAGCTGCGCGAGGCCCATCCCGACGCCGTGGAGCCGCGGCGCGCGCTGGCGGATATCACCCGCTACACCCAGGGCAGCGCGGCGGCCATCGGGCGCTACGAGGACGCGCTCCGCATCGATTCGGCCGACTTCCTTACGCGCCTGGGATTAGCCCGCGTACTATACGAAACGGGCAACTGCACGCGCGCCGAGACGGAGTTGAAGACGCTGCAGCGGCAGTGGCCGCGCAACGTCCCTGTGCTGGAGCTGTTCAGCTTGGTGCGCTGGTGCCTGAGCGACACGGCCGGCGCGCTGAAGTATGCCCGGCAGGCCATCGACATCAACCCCTACTACCTCCAGGCCTACATGCGCGCCGCGGATGTGTTGTACTCCGACGGCAAGGCGGACGAGGCCATCGACATGTACATCGCCGCCATGCGCATCGGTCACCGCGACGGGCAGGAGCACACCGTCTTCGGCTCCTACTTCTACGATCTGGGCGACCTGGAGCGGGCATTGCAGGAGTACAGCCTGGCGGCCATGATGTGGCCAAGCTGGGGCTGGCCGGCCTATGCGCTCTGTTCCATCTACATCGATCAGGACCGGCTGGACCTGGCCCGCCAGGCGTGCGGCGCCGGCTACGAGCTGGATCCCAGCGACGCGACGATGGCCCGGCAGTACGCGTGGATGCTGCTACGCGGGGGCCAGCCGCAGGAGGCGCTGGAGGTGCTGACCAGCCTGGAGGACACGAGCGATGCGACCACGCAGCTCTTCCTCGGCGTCACCCACTACATGATGAACCGGTATCCGGCCGCCATTGAGGCCTTCGAGAAATACATGAAGCTCAACCGGGGCGATGAGCCGGACCTGGAGGAACTCGTCGCTGCGCTGAAGGGCAAATACAAGCTCTCGTACGCGGAGGCGGAGGAGTTCGCCGCCCAGCGTCTCCCGGCGGCCATCGGCCGGCCCGTCACGGTCAGCTACGAGAAGGAGCCGGGCCGGACGGGACTCGTGATCGAGGTCAAGGGGCAGCCGGGCGAGGACACGGAACGCATAGTTATCGCGGCACTGCAGGCTCTCGCTCAGATGGGCCAGATCGCCCCGCGGATGACGCCGGTCGTCAGCGGCGCGCACGTGCGCGCGGTGACCAGCGACGGCGAGCCCATCCTCGCGGCCTTTGCCGGGGTCGGGCCGCTGCGCGAGTTCATGACCGGACTCATCGACGGCGAGGTGTTCCTCACCCGCGTCACCTATGAACCGCTGGAAGGCGGCAAAGCGGCCGACGACGCCACCTGGAGCGAGGACGAGGTGCGCGCGCTGGGCGAGCAGGCGGAAGCGGTGCGCGAGCTGCCGGCGGTCAAGCCGGTGCCGTTCGAAGCCATCACCCAGGCGGAGCTCGAAGACAAGATGGCCGCGATGGCGGACGAGGATATCGAGGCGCTGAAGCAGGACGAGGCTGTGCTGCGGCTGCTCGGCCTCGTCGAGCGCACCGATGACCTGGGGAAGCTGCTGACCGGCGCGCAGGCGTCCTCGCTGCTCGGCTACTATGACCCGGAGAAGCAGGCGTTCGTCTATGTCTCCGACAAGACGCCCTCGGCCGTCGAGCAGTTGACCATCGTCCACGAGTACGTCCACGCGCTGCAGGACCAGCACTTCACCTTCAGCCTGCCGACCATGCAGGTGGACGACGACCGGCGGCTGGCATACCGTGCGCTGGTGGAGGGCGACGCACAGTTGGCAGAGAACCTCTATGCTGAGGAGGCGCTGGGGTTCAGCGACTTCCTGGCGGCAGCGACATCGTACAGCGCCGCCCGGCTGAACCAGAACAAGCTGGACCAGATGCCGCCCGTCATCGTCGAGTCCCTGCAGTTCCCATACGGGGCCGGGCTGGCGTTTGCCAGCGCATTGTATGACCAGGGCGGGCTGGATGCGCTCAACAACGCATTCGCCGCGCCGCCCCGCTCGACCGAGCAAGTCCTCCACGTAGATAAGTACCTCAGCCAGGAGCAGCCCGTGACAGTCAAGGCGCCCGCGCTGCCCGCTGAGCTCAAGGACACCTGGCGCGTCGCTGACAGCAACGTCTTCGGTGAATTCTACTGGCGGCTGGCCCTGCAGACACGGATCGGCCCGATGGCCGGCGCGTATGGCGGGACGGGTTGGGGCGGCGACCGGTACACCCTGTTCCAGAAGGGCGACAAGGCCGGTAAGG
>CAZTMA010000094.1:0-1840 GCA_964614645.1 uncultured Anaerolineales bacterium | reverse complement strand
CCGATGCGCAGGAGTTTGCCGACCTATATGCGTCGGCCATGTTCGGCACGCAGGGCGTCACCGAGACGACCGCCGACCTGCTCAGCAGCCGGCCCATGCGCACCTACAAGGAGCACGGTTTCACCACGGCCCTGCGGCTGGACGGCAAGCAGACCCTCCTCGTGGTCGGCCCGGACGAGCAGGCGGTGCAGGCTGTGCTGGAAGGGGCGAAGTAGTAGAACGCTGATAACGCTGATGATACTGATTGACGCTGATCTTCTATATCAGCCACAGGGTTAGAATCAGCGCCAACCATGACCATCAGCACCAACCAAAGGTTGGTACAACCTCAAGGTCTGTGTTCAACAGTGCTGCCGGCGCAGCCACCCTGCCAGCCCCGCGGCCCCGCCCGCCAGCAACAGCCAGGTCGCCGGTTCGGGGATTTCCGCCGGGGGCGGCGCGGGCGGATGGCTGCCCGGCAGCGTCGGGTCCTCCAGGCATTGCCACGTCTGGCCGTAGTCGTAGGACTTGAGCAAGGACGTCCGTCCCTCCGGGCTATAGTACCGGCTGAACAGCACCACGCCGCAGCCGCCGTCCGGCTGGCACCACTCCCCCGCACCCTGTACAGCCAGTTTCTCCGGCGCAGGCAGCGCCTCCCAGGTGTCTCCGCCGTCACGCGAGATATAGGAACCGGCAGGCCGACAGGGGCTGACCTGCTGGCAGCTCACATCCGTCGAGACTGCAACCCACGCCCACAGTGTCCGGTCGCTGGCATAGCGCGGGGACACCACCTGCTCCCGAATGAAGAACGGCAGATTCGCCCGCCAGGTCAGGTCCTGCCAGGTGTCGCCCGCATCGCTGGAACGGAACAAGGTGCCGTTGTAGTTGAGGAACACGGTGTGGTTGTCGGCGAAGCCCGGCGCGTACTCGATCCAGGTAATCTGGCCGCCCGGATTGTAGCCCGCCAGTCCCATATTGCGCGGTTGCCAGGTCCGACCGCCGTCGGTCGATTTCTGGATGCCGCCGCTCAGCTTGTAGTCGCCGGGGCTAATGAGAAGGCTCTGGTCGGCCGCGAACTGGGGCGATACGGCCAGGCTGTAGACCCAGCCTCGGTAGAGCTGTGTCCAGGTAACCCCCGCATCGGTGGTGCGAAAGAGACCATCGGCCGGGTTGCTCAAGCCAGGGGGACCGCCGCTGTAGAGATACACATCGCCTGCACCCACGGGCACGGCGCCGGAAACGCCCCGGTAGTGGGGTAAGCCGTGCTGGGTCCAGGAATCGCCACTATCCGCTGAAAACCAGAACCCCAGCTGTGTTGTCGCAGAATCAAAACTGGTCACATATAGCGCGTGGTCAGTCCTGTAGTTCAATGATGCATATACGCTGCGCGCCTCACGCAGGGATATTTCAGTCCACGTCAGGCCCGCATCCTGACTACGCAGCAAAACCCAACGCGTCCGGTCAGGCTGGTACAGGTCGAGAATTGCGATACTAAACATTGCATGGTCATAACGAAAATCGGGTGACACCAGCAGTTCGCGATACTCATCAAATGGTCGACAGGTCGGCAGTAGTGGCACATTCAGGGCTGCTGCGGGCAAATAGCTGCCGACCAACAGCAACAGACTGCCAAGTATAGCCAGTATCGTTCTTGTACGCATCCGATCTCCTTACGGCGCATCGAAGCCCGGCCCAGGCTGCGTTGATGACAGTCAGTTGCTGCAATGTGGGTCTATGTAGAAAGTACCGCAGTCAGTAATGTATGTCAAGACCATTGCGCACTATCGCTTTGGATAACATCTCATCCCGTGCTAAACTGCGCCCACTACTGACAAGGGGGTCATCGTGCATATGCAGGACT
>CAZTMA010000093.1:0-21633 GCA_964614645.1 uncultured Anaerolineales bacterium | reverse complement strand
GCCGGCCTGCTGTGGGATGACGACCCCCGCCTGCCCCAGGTGGAGGAGACGCTGTGGCCGGCGGGCCGAAAGCAGAAGGGATTGGCCGGCCGCCGCCGCTGGGCCAAGCGGATGTTAGCCCCGAACACGGACGCGCCGGCGGATACGAAGTGGCTGAACGGTCCGGAACTGAGGTTCTCGCAAGCCAGCGTGCGGGCGCGCACTGCGGTTTGGCGGCGGACAATTACGCTGACGCTGACGATCGCCGCCGTGCTGACCGCAATCACGATTTTCGCACTGATCCAGCGCAGCGTGGCCAGGGTCAATGAAGTCGAGGCCGGTCGACAACGGGCCACGGCGGAGGCCAACGCCCAAGAAGCGGACCGTCAGCGGGGGACCGCAGTGGCGAATGGCGAGGAGGCCGAGCGCCAGCGGGGGACCGCGGTGGCGAATGGTGCAGAAGCCGAGCGGCAGCGAGCCACCGCCGTGGCCGAGCGCAACATCGCCGACTCGCGCCGGCTGGCTCTGGAATCCGGCGTCGCGCTGGAGAGCAACCAACCTCGGAGCTTGCTCCTGGCGGTCGAGGCTCAGCGGATCAGCTCGGAGACCGGGCTGTACATGCGCAGTGCTCAGCAAGCCTTGCTGGACGCGCTGGCAGCGCCGAGCGGCATTGCCCTGCAGGGCGGACCTCAGAGGACGCCGATGGCGCTGTACAGCCCGGACGGACAATGGATCGCGGCTGGCGACGCCGATGGCGCGGTCTACTTATGGGATGCCTTCCAGCCCGAACAGCAGCCCGTGCTCCTCGGGAGCCATGGATCCGCGGTGCAGTGGGCAGCCTTTGCGGGAGACAGCACGTGGCTGGTGACGGCGGACAAGGCGAGCGCCCGCGCGTGGCCGGTCGCACGTCCGGGCCAGGAGGCTGTTACGCTGTACGAGCTGCCGGCAGCAGACCACGCGAAGAACATGGAAATCACCTCCTTCGCCGTGAGCCCGGACGGCCGCCGGGCGGCCGCGGGGTTGAGCGACGGCAGCGCGCTGGCCTGGTCTGTCGCGCCCTTCGACCGCGAATGGTCGCTGCCGCTGGATGGTTTCTCATACCCCACGACGGTGCTGGCCTTCAGCGCCGACGGCCGGCTGCTGCTGGCCAACCGGGGCCCGCATGCGGCGATCCACGATCTGGAACACCTCGAAACCAGCCCGATACGCTTGCCGCCGCACCAGGACTGGGTGATGTCTGCCGCGTTCAGCCCGGCCGGCAAAGCGCTCGTGACCACCGACCGCATGGGCCGCGTCTTTCTCTGGCCCGGGGAGGCATTGTTCGACAGCGACACTAACCGGCTGAAGCGGGGGAAGATAGCGGCCACGCTGCTCCGTGAACCCTCCCCGCAGGCCGGCATGGCCCGGAACGCCGCGTTCGATCCCGAGGGACACTGGGTGGCGGTCTCGACGACCGATGGCACCATCCATCTGTGGAACCTGCAGGCGGTTTCGCTCGGCGCAGTGCTCGCCGGAGCGGCCGGCAACAGCATCGAGGAGGCGCAATACCCGTCCATCGAGCTCACCGGGCATCGCAGTCCGTTGTCGGGCATCGCGTTCAGCCCGGACAGCTACACCCTGGCTTCAGCGGGCACCGACGGTTCGGTCCGGCTCTGGGATATCGAGGACCTCGTCTCGGCCCGACTGGACCTGCGGATGACGCAGGAGACGGTGAAGCTGGGTGACGTGAGCGCCGTAGAAGCGACGGTCCTGCGCGGACAGACAGGCCAGGCAACTTCGGCAGCCTTTGAGCCCACCGGCTCGCTGTTGTTGACCGCGGACAGCGCCGGGCCTCCTCGCCTTTGGATCCTGAGCCACCTGAACGCGCTGCCCGTCGAGATCGCCAAACTCAGCCCGCCCATGGTGATGGTCCCTTGCGGGCAGGACCGCTGGGTGGTCCGGGACTGGACCGACAGCGGGCCGACGGAGGTGAGGATCGTCCAGCGCAGCGGCATCACGTTGACGGTCGTCAGTGGGCCGCCTGCCACAACCAACTATCTCACCTGCGCATCGACAGGGCAATGGATGGCCGCCAGCGACGTGGCAGGCACGATTCACCTCTGGTCGGCATCCGCGGCCGGCTGGGACGCGCACGATCTGCCTGTGTCCGGCGCAGTCAAGGCCCTGGCCTTCAGCATTGACGCCCGCCGGCTGGCCGCAGCCGGCGACGACAGCACCGTGCGCTTCTGGGAGCTGGCAGACCTGGCGCAGCCGCCGCAGGTCTTGGAAAGCCCGCAGCAGCGTCTCGCCACCCTGGCGTTCAGCCCTGACGGGCGCTGGCTGGCCACGGGGGGCGACATGCCCGGCGCCGACGGAGTGCTCCGGGCCGGCTTCCGCCTGTGGGATATCGCGGGCTTGCCGACCGGCATCGCCAGCCCCACCCTGCCGGCGGGGCAGCTCGAATCCATGGATCGGCTGGTTTTCAGCAGCGACGGCCGCACCCTGCAGACGCTCGATTTCGCCAGCAGCACCCAATGGCTGCTTTGGGAAGCGGGCAGCCCGCCGGTGCAGCTTGCGAGCCTCACGGCACAGCGGGTCTTCGCGGGCGCGGGCGGCAGCTGGTGGGCAGCGCTGGCGCGGGAAAACGTCCTGAACTTCTGGAGCGTAGACCCGCGGACCGGTCACGCGAGCGCTACGCCTCTCGCGCTCCGGCTCGACGAAGCAGTCGCGGTCTATGCGCTCAGCCCGGATGGCCGGCAGATCGCAGTCGGCACCCGGAGCGGCCAGGTCAATGTGTGGGATCTGCAGCGTTCCACCGAGCCAGTGGTGTTGCGCGGCCTGTCCACCCGCAGCGCCAGCATCACGCATCTGTTCTTTACCCCGCAAGGGCAGCTCCTGGTCGCGGGCGAAGACGGTACGATAGCGCTGTGGCCGCTGGCCGAGAAGGAGCTGACCGCATTCGCATGCCGATACGCCGGGCGCAATCTCACGCAGCCGGAATGGCAGGCGGCTTTTCCCGGAGTGAGCGACCAGCGTCCCACCTGCCCCGATTGGCCCTGACCACGGCTGTTGCCAGCCGGATACCACCCTCAACTATATGAAGGAGACTACCGTGAACGCGAGATCAATGGTCAGATCGATGAAACCGCAAGTCAGGCGCATGCTGCGGGCGGCCGCCTGCCTCATCGGCCTATGTGCGTGGTGCCTTCTTGCCACTCAAACCGCCTACGCCCAGAATTCGTGCCCGCCGGCAGCCAGAAATGTCGTCCGGGAACGCCAGGTATCCGCGACCCAAATGGTCCGTGAGCGCTGCGAGTGCACGCGATCGATGCTTAACACCACCTGTCGCTGGAATCTGATCGGTACGTTCACTATCGCGCCGTCGCCTACGCCCGCGCCTCGGCAAGCTACGGCAACACCCGCGGCCACGGCAACGCCGGCGCCTGTCCCCACAGCGACGGCAGAGCCCACTGCGGCGCCCGCGCCCGTCTCAAGCACCCAGGCGAGGGTCAACAGCGCACGGCTCAATCTGCGAGCCGGACCCGGCCAGGAGCACCGTGTTCTGGCACAGCTCACCCGCGGGACCTTGGTGACGGTGTTGGAGCAGCGCGGCGTCTGGTACCGGGTGAGCAGCAGCCAGGGTGAGGGCTGGGTTGCGGTGGCGCTGGTGGTCCTGATCAACCCGGCAGCCTCCCCGGGTCAAAGCGCCGCTCCGGCCGGCCGGGTCACCGATTTTGAAACCTGGGGAGCCTGGCGGAGGGGCGACGAACCGTGGGCCACATTCGTCCAATCGGGCGAACGTTTCGTCAGCGGCAGCCAGGCCGGGAAGCTGGCCTATGAATTTCCCGCGGTCGAGAAGAACTACGTCGTCTTCCGCCGCGCCTTGCCGATCAGCGGGAATCCCGCAGGTCTGCGGTTACAGGTCTACGGAGATGGCTCGACCCACTACCTGAACGCCTGGGTGCAGGATGCCCGTGGCCAGTTGTGGCAGTTCACGTTTGGCCGCATCAACCACACCGGCTGGCAGGCGATGAATGCGCCCTTTGACCTGGCTGCAGGCTGGCCGAACCAGGCCATCGGCCACTCGGCGACCAATATCGCCTATCCGATCAAGCTCTACGCGCTGGTGCTCGACGGCTATACCAGCGACCAGGCTTTCAATGGCGTTGTCTACCTCGACGACCTGGAGGCGGTCGCCCGGTGATCAGTGCCAAGAGTCACATTACGCAGCAATACACTTGAGTATTGCACTCAAATCAGCACTGAACGCTATCGATTGCACCGGATATTCCATCTCACACAAGGAGGCACAGCCATGCCTGGCATCCCCGCTCCGACCATCACACGACCACCGTCGGTGACGCTGACGGCCGATAACATCGAGCGCCTCAAGACCTATCCGCGTCCCCCCAAGGACAACGGTATCGGGCTGCATTTTCACGTCGACGTGAGCCCCGAGCTCATCCGCCGGACGATCGAGAACCTGAAGTCCATTCGCGCCACCTGGACTCTCATCTACGCCCAAGATGAACTGCTGGCGGAGCGTGCTGCGACACCGTGTTTCCAGGCGGGTATCATGCCGGTAGTCCGCATTGGGAAACTCATCGATGATTCCGTCGATTCCGTGGCCTATGTCCAGGCGATGCGCCGGTCCCTGGCCGCCAGCGATTTTCCCCACGACCCGGCCCGGCCGCCGCTGTATGTGCAGATCTTCAACGAGCCCGAGGACGATCGCGAATGGCGCCCTCACAACAAGCCACCGGGCTGGCACAAGCCCAACAACTGGGCCCAGATCTTCGGTCGCAACTGGGCTCAACAAGCTGTGCGCGTCTACGATGCCGGCGGCTATCCCGGCATTCAGGTCCTGGATCGGGCCGGCTTCGACGCGGCGGTGGACGCGGTCGCGGCGCTGAACCGGCAGGACATCTGGCAGCGGGCTTTCTTCGCCCACCACAACTACGGCGAAAACCACCCCCCGGACTATCCCTATGATGCCCGCAACCAGCAGGACAAGCCCGGCTGCACCATCATGGACGACTACATCTGCGCGCTCAAATTCCTGGCCCAGGCGGCCTGGATGAAGGAGCGGCTGGGCTTTGTGCTGCCGTTGATCGGCGGCGAGGGTGGCTGGCTGCCCGGCTCGGAGGAGGACCGGCGCTATCCCAAGGTGGAGCCCCCGCTCCACGCCCAATACACTGCGGAGATGTTCCAATGGCTGCGCACCGGCGTCCTCTCTAACGGTGAGCCGCTGCCCGACTACCTTTTCAGCATCACTGCGTGGATCGCCGGCTCCTGGACTTTCGCAGGCCAGAGCTGGTGGGACAATCCCCTCATGCCCGATCGCAAGCTGACACTGACCATCGCAGCCATGCAGGCCATCGAGCCGTTCGAGCGCGGCGTGCCGTCGCAGGCGCCGGACCCCGGGAATCCCGCGAACCCCGTTGATCCGGGTTCGCCCGACAACCCGGTGGTCACCGGCCCGCTGCCCGCCGTGCGCAAGAGCGAATGGATCGATGCCTTCAACATCCAAGTGATGCGCAATGAAGACCGGCCCGACTCCCCGCGCAGCGATATCGTCTATCGCCTGGTGGACCTGTGGACGACGCGCGACCGGTCGTGGGAACCCGACCCCTCCATGCCCGGCGGGCTGCCGGCCTGGGCGCGCGAGACCTATCTGCGTCCCACCGGCGCGCCGGATTACTTCGACGATGCCGGGGCCGACCATCACCTGTTCGCCCGCGTCCTCGACCTGGACGGCCGGCCGGTGACATCACCGGACCTGGTGCTCTTCTGGTCGGATGGCATACAGCAACTGGGCAATCCCAGCTATCACAGCTACGTGCGCAAGACCCCCAAGAGCCACTCTGGCTGGACCAACCACGACGTCTACGAGCGTTACGACCATACCCGCCGGGAACGCGGTCCCTGGTCGTGGTGTCCGGCCGGCGCCGCCGACGTCGTGACCGGTGGCGGGCTGCCCGGCATGGGCTGGCACGTCTCCACCTTCGCCGTCTGGCGCGCTGAGCAGCGCGCCGCCGGAGAGCCCCTGACCCCGCCGGTCAAATCACCCGAAACGGATCTGTTGAGCGCCATCCGCCGCGGCGCCTGGGACAGCCTGCACATCGCTTTCAACCCCGATGCCGCCATCGGACGCTACGCCCGGGCTCACAATCTGGGGGTGCCCGTGACGGACGAGTTCGATGTGTCCGGTTACCGGTGCCAGGGCTTCGCAAACGGCATCGTCTATGTCCCGATCGGGCAGTGGGAGCGCGTCGGCCACGCGGCCTGGTAAGGGGAATGCAGCAGAAGGGTCACGCTCCCAAGTCGACAGCGACCCATGCCGACTTTGACCTACCAATCAGTCCCAGATCGTCGCCGCGATGTACCGTTCGCCCTCGGGCGCATCGTTGAAGTAGTAGACGGTCACGAAGCGGCCGTCGCTGCGCTGCACTGTGCGGGGGTAGCCGAGGTCACGGTTGCCCCCGTCGGCACGCAGCACGCGTTCTTCACCCCAGGTCTCGCCCCCGTCCTGGCTCAGGCGGGCGCGGATGCCGTAGGGCGCGTTGCGATAACCGTAGGTGAGACACAGGCCTGCCGGCTGGCCTGCGACCCGAACCAGCGCAGGCGGATTGCCCCAACTGCCCGTGTGGGCCACGGGCCGCCCCAGGTGCTGCCACGACAGCCCCTCATCGTCCGAAGTGTAGAGGTCCAGCCACATCCGTTCCGCGCCACCGGCCTCGCGCCCGCGACAGCGGATGGCCGTCAGAATGCGCGTTGCGTCCGGCGACCCGGGCCGCGCGATGCGCACGCTCGATGGCATGATGGCGAAGCCCTCCGGCTCCGGCCCGATCCACGACACGAAACGCCAGCTGCGCCCGCCGTCCGTCGTGCGCACGCAGAAGGGCCGGCCCTCCCGGCCGTCGGTCTTGGCCGCGGTCAGGAAGAGCAGCAGGTCGCGCGGGCCGAGGACGAGGTAGTCCGTGCGCGCCGCGATGCCCGGCAGCCCGAAGTCGCCCAGCGTATACGGGCCCTGCCAGGTGCGGCAGCGGTCATGCGAGGTGTAGAACCAGGAGACCGCGCCCGCCTCCAGCCCCGTGCGGCCGCAGAGCAGCGCGAAGTCGCCGTGGGTGAAGTCCACGCCGGGGCAGGGCTCGGGCTGGGCAGGCAGCCCCGCATCCAGCGCAGCAGCGACGCGCAGCGCCGGCTCCACGTGCTCGTCCGCGGACAGCGCGCGTCCGCCCGGTGAGGCGACCGGCATCGGCGCGACGTCCCACGTCAGCCCGCCGTCCAGGCTCCGCGCCTGCAGCGTCACGAACGGGTGCGCATGGTCGCAGGCATGGCCGGTCGCCGGGGCCTTGAGCTTGCCCGCGACAAAGCCGGCGACGATTTCGTCGCGGCCGTCGACTCCGGGCCACGACCAGATGCCGTAGTTGGCCGGCCAACCGGCGAAACGGCCCGGCTCGCGATAGATGACGATAGGGTCGACCACCGTGGTTACCTCCGCAAGACTTTGGTTATCGGCCGGCGGAGCTCCGCATCCTCAGATGCGGGACGGCCCGCCGGCGTGATAGCACGGTTTGCATCTGAGGATGCAAACTCCTCTGAGGCACTTGACAGAACTAATGTTCCACTCTATAATCGTGCAAGACATAAGGGAGTGTGCTATGAGACGATATCAGACTGTTACCCGCTGGCCCGTTCAGCCCCGCAGCACGGCGTATGCCGCACAGCGGCGCCGCGATGACGCGGCGTTCATGCGGACGTGCCGCGCAGCGCTGCAGGCCGCAGGGTTCACCGTAGATATGGGCAAGCAGTTCTTTGCGGATGCCGGCGTGGAGGTGGACCTGATCGCCACGAACCGCCAGGGCATCAGCTTCTACATCACCTGTCGCGGGACGGAGCAGGGGCCTCGACCCGGCGAAGCGCGGCCGTCAGCCGCCCGGACCTACCAGAAGGCCATCGGTCGCGCCTCTGCGCTGCATGCACAGGGGTGGGGGCCATCCCTCCTGTTGACTACGCTTGCACCCGATACGGAGCGGTCGCGCGCCTTGCTGGCCTCGACCAACCCGGAGGTGCTGTTCGATGTCGTCAACCCCGTGACCGATGTGTACCGGCTGCGCTGGCTGGCCCGCGCCGACGAGCGGCAACTCGCTGCGGACCTCGACCGCCGCCGCAAGCCGTCCGGCCAGCGGCGAGAGAACAGAACGCTGATCACGCAGATGTGACTCAATAATAGAACGCTGATGACGCTGATCAGACTGATTTGACTGATCTTATAATTGATCTGGTAAATCAGTTACATCTGCGTCATCAGTGTTCTATTAGCCCAGGCTTAACGCGCGCTGCCGACCCCGGGGAACCGGTCGCTGTCGCCGAGGCGCTGGCCTGCGGTCAGGCCGAGCGGGTCCGTCACGACGTGCTTTGCGCCGGTGTAGGTGGTCTCGGCGTCCATGTAAATGACGATGTGTGCGACGCGCGGCTCATCGGTATCGTTGGAGTTCGCCATGTGCGCGCACAGGCCGTTGTGGAACGTGCAGTCGCCCGCGCGCAAGGGCAGCGTCACGCGGGGGCTGTAGACCAGCTCGGGCCACAGCGCCATCAGGTCGTCGTGGTCGGCCAGGTTCTGCGGCCGGAGGTCACCGCGCTTGTGCGTGCCCGGGATGAAGGTCATGCAGCCGCGCTCCACCGGCACGTCCACCAGCGCGATCCACGCGGACAGCGTGTGCCGCGAGTTGGCGTGCGGCCAGTATGGGAAGTCCTGGTGATACTCCGTCGGGGCCTTGTTGTGCGGCTGCTTGATGAGCAAGTGGTCGTGCCAGATGCGCATCGGAATGCCGGACAGCCGCTCGGCGATGCCGGCGACGTTCGGGTGCAGCGTCAGTTGTTTCATCGTCTCGTTTTCCACCCAGGCATTCACGAGCTGGGTGAAGATGGGGCCTTGATGGAGCGACTGCATCGACTTCTGCAGCTCGAGAGCGGCGCGGCGATACTCCTCAGCCTCCTCGCGCGATATCACGCCCGGAACCTTGACAAAGCCCTCCTTGCGATAGGACTGCACCAGGTCGTCGGTGAGCGTTTCCGGCGTCGTGCGGACCGTTGACATCGTTGAATCCTCCCTGTTGGCAAATCGTGCTCAAGAACAGTGCGAGTATAAGCCGATTCAACGACACGCTTAGTAGCGCGGCCCACAAAGATGCACGCTGCAGGAATAGAACCCCCCCTCTCCTGTGCGAACTGAAAGTTCGCACAGGAGAGGGGGGGCAGGGGGGGTGAGGTCTCCCTTACTTCACCGTCAGCGTGCCGAGCTCGTCGCTGCGGGTGATGTTGGCGATGGGGCTGAAGATGAAGGTCTTGTTGTCGGCGCTGCCGCCCCACAGGATGCCCTGCAAGGCCACCCTGCTGGCGCCGCTGAAGACCGGCGAACCGCTGTCGCCGCTCCCCACCGTGGCCGACACCCAGGTCTGGCAGAGCTGGACGATGTTGCTGCCCGAGACGCCGGTGTCGACACAGGTCCGGGTGACCTTCCCCTGGGACCAGCCGCTCGTGCGGCCGACCTTGTTCACGACCGTGCCTACCGCATGGCTGCCCGTGCCGGAGATGGAGAAGCTGCCGGTGATGTCGAGCGAGCCGGTGTTCACGCTCGCTGTCCTGGCGATCTGGCCCAGCGCGAACTCTGCCGTGTTGAGCCTGACGAACGCGCTGTCGCTCCAGCGGCACACCTTGCCCTTGATTGTGGGGGGGCACTTGGTCTTGCTATAGGCTGGGTCTGCAGTCTCTATGCCGATGGCGATCGGGTCGATCTTGCTCGTGGGCTGCCAGTACTGCGTGCTCTCCACGCCGCCCTGCTTGGACGTGCAGTGGGAGTTGGTGACGAAGCCGGGAATGCCGCTGCGCGTGGCGTTGAAGCCATACGTGCAGAGATAGCCGGAGAAGTTAATCTGCAGGCCGCCCTGCAAGTCCCGCACTCTGTCCTGCAGCGTCTCCAGCTGGAGGATGGGCGGCGCTTCCACAATCTCGACGGCCTTGAGCGGAATCTGCAGCCGCATCAACGCCTGGGTGACTGCTGCGCCTGCAGCCTTGTCCTCGACGCCGATCGCCACACGGTTCAGCGTCTCGTCCACATCCGTGAAGACCACGCCGGGCAGGTCGAAGACCGCACCGGCCTCATCCTGCCAGGTCTTCAGTTGCGCGAAACCGTACTGCCCTTGCCGCACCTGGATGCCGCGGGCCGGCAGCCCTTCGGCGCCGAACGCAGCGGCCAGCGCGCGCTCCAGCGCAGGCCGGCCTTCCAGGTTGGTCAAATATACAGTGAGCGTGTCGTTCTCGACGAACGCGCCCCCGAAGCCAGGGACCTGGCGGTCGATCGCCAGGTTGATCTCATCTACTGTGTCAGGTCCGGCTGCGCTTGCAGTGGCCCAGCCGCTTGCCAACAACAGCGCCAGTATGCCGACGATCACGAAGAATCTCGCGATTTTGGGTGGCATCCAGTGCCTCCGTTGGGGAAAGGGGGGATGTGTGCAGCAAGAAATGCCTGCACTTATTTGATGTTACCATAGGTTTCGCGGATGCACAAATGTCGCGCTCATCACAAGAACAACATGAGGATGGCAGATGACAGACGGCGGGCGGATTGAAGATTGAAAATTGAAGATTGAAGATTACGGATCGGCTATCGGATGTGCAGGAGAGCGGAGGAGATATGGCTGGCGAGAACAGCATCAAGGTGGGGCGGCGCAGCATCGCCGTGTCCAGCCTGGATAAGGTGCTTTTCCCCGCGCACGGTGGGGCAGGGGCGGTCACGAAGGGCGAGCTCATCGAATACTACCGGCAGGTCGCGCCGGTCATGCTGCGCTATCTCAAGGGCCGCCCGATCTCGCTGCAGCGCTACCCGAACGGCATCGACGAGAAGGGCTTCTACCAGAAAGAGATGTCCGACTACTTCCCCGAGTGGATCGACCGGGCGCGCATCGAGGTGCTGGAGACGGGCGAGATCCAGGAGCAGGTCGTCTGCAACGACGCTGCGACGCTCGTCTACCTGGCCAACCAGAACACCATCACCCTTCACCCCTGGCTGAGCCGCGCCGACCGGCTCTACCATCCCGATAAGCTCATCTTCGACCTGGACCCGCCGGGAGAGTTCGAAGCTGCGCGGCGGACGGCCCGGCTGATGCGCGACCTGCTGCTCGAGCTCGGCCTGCAGCCGTTCGTCATGACGACCGGCTCGCGCGGGCTGCACGTCGTCACCCCGCTGGACCGCAAGGCCGATTTCGACACCGTGCGCGACTTCGCCCGGGACCTGGCGGACCTGCTGGCCCGCCGCCATCCTGACGCCTTGACCGTGGAGATGCGCAAGGACGAACGGGAGGGCCGCGTGTTCCTCGACTACCTGCGCAACGCGTACGCCAGCACCGCAGTCGCGCCTTATGCTGTGAGGGCCCGGCCCGGCGCGCCGGTCGCGACGCCGCTCGAGTGGGAAGAACTGGACGACCTCGCGCTCCGCTCCGACACTTACACGCTGCGCACCCTGCCCGCCCGGTTGGCGCGCGTTGGGGACCCCTGGCGCGACATGCGCCGCCGGGCGCGCGGGCTGGATCCGAAGCGCATTGCGAAGCTGCGGCAGTAACTTGGGATTCCTGGGTTACAAGACCTGAGTTGACGTCCGAGCGGATATCTTGTATTCTCCTTGTACCTTATCCGCCGTCTGACGAACCATCAGGGGAATGCCATATGCGACGCGTCCTGGGACTGTTCCTGTTCATGGTCCTCTGTGTGGGCGCGGCCGCGAGCCATGCCGCACCTCCGGCGCCACCCCTGCGCGTGCCCCCGGGCATCTACGGGTTCTACGACTGGCAGCACAGGGACCCGCGCGTCTATCCCCTCGACGGCGGGCACGTCACGGTGCAGTGGAAGCTGCTCAACCCCGGCCGCGGCCAGTATGACTGGGTTTGGCTGGACCGGTATCTCGCCGCAGACTGGCAGCTCGGCAAGCGCGATGGCGCCGGCATCGACCCCCACGACAGCCTGGCGACCGGCGGCATCGGCGTGCCGGACTGGGTCACCGCGCGGCAGCCCTCCGCCGCGGTCACCTGTGCCGGCGAGGCCATCCCTAACTACATCGACCCCGTCTTCCGGGAGGAATACGCCCGGTTCATCGCTGCGTTCGGCGCGGCGTTCGACGGCGACGAGCGACTGGCCTTCCTCGAGATCGGCGTCGGCCTGTTCGGGGAGACGCAGCCCGCCGAAGAGGTCCATGATGAGTGCCTGCTCGCCGCGGGGCTGACGAGCCAGGCGTGGGTGGCCTATGGACAGTGGGTCATCGACCGGTACGTCGAAGCCTTCACCAGGACACCGCTCCTGCTCGAATTTGCCCCGCGTTATCTGAGCGCCTGCGAGCGCCGGACGCTGACCGACTACGCCGCAGCGCGCGGCGTCGGCCTGCAGCACAGCGGCCTGACGCCCGATGGCGGCGGTGGGGTCATCTTCGATGATCCTGCTGCCGGCAACTACCGCTGCGGCCAGTATGACCCGTTATACACCTGGCAAGGCCAGGTGAGCCTGGGGTGGGAGGGCACCGAGTGGGGCGGCCACACCGGCCCGCAGGCTACGCTGTGGCGGCTGTACAACGGGCTGTCCAAGCACCCCGACTTCATCCTGCTCGACGACAAGCAGATATCGGATCCGGCCCGCCGCGACATGATCCTGTTCGCGCGCGACTACCTGGGCCGGAGCGTCGACGATACGCCGGGCGTGTGGGCGGCGCTGCGCGAGACCGAATACGACTGGTATCCGGACTTCGGGAATTTCGAGTTCTGGCTCTACCAGGACCATGCGGCGCCGGGCGGAGCCACTGTCCCGTTGTGGCGCGCGGGAGACGCCCCGGAGGGCCGGTACACCCGGCGCACGGACGAGGCGACGGGCAATCCCTACATGGCCTTCGACATCGACGATGCCTACCTCTACGAGGTGGCCGGGCCGGTCACCGTGACCGTCACCTACCTCGACCTGGGCCTGGATACCTGGACGCTGGAATACGACGGCGACCTCGGCCCCTTCCAGGCCGCGGCGGCGATCCGCAAGACGGACACCGGCACGTGGCAGCGGGCCGTGTTCAGCCTCGCAGACGCGCACTTCGCCAACCGGCAGCCCGGCGGCCAGCGTGCGGGCACAGACCTGCGCATTGCTGCAAATGGGGATGGCGATGAGGTCATCCACTTCATCCACGTGGCGGGCGGGGAGCGCCCCGCGCCGCGCGTAACCGCCACGCCCGAGTTCGCGCCCGCGCAGACGGAGACATCCATGCCCACGCCGGTGGCCACGGCGACCGCGACCTTGACCCCCACGCCCACTGCTACGCCCGTCGTGTCGCTGCCACACCCGACCCTCGATGCAACGGCCGGCACGAAGACAGCACCGACCCCCACCCCTGCGCCCTAAGATCCCGCTGGTTAGGAAGCTGCGAGACGGAACGTGCAGGCGTTTCGTTGTATTGTCGCGTGCGGGGAATAGGAGACCAACATGTCACGCTGTCGCTGAAGAACTCTGTGGGGCTGGCCGCGAAGCAGGTCCCCGGGCAGAGCTACAACTACATGAGCGAGCTGCACAGCTCGCGCGACCAGCGGCGCATGATCGCGGAGATCAACCGGACCTACCGGCCGGACGTGGTCGTGATGGATGCGGTGGAGGCATTCGCGGACGGTGGCCCGGATCGCGGCCGCTTGGTGCAGCCCGGCGTCATCCTGGCCGCCGCAGACCGCGTCGCGCTGGATGCGGTGGGGGTTGCCATCCTGCGCCACTTCGGGACCACCGCCGAAGTGAGCCGGGGCCGGGTCTTCGAGCAGGAGCAGATCGCGCGTGCGGTCGAGCTGGGCCTGGGCGCGTCACGGCCCGAGGACGTGGAGATTGTCACGGAGGACGAGGCGGGTGCGGCGTTCGCAGCGGAGATACGGGCCCTGCTGAGCTGACCTGGCATTGGTGGCGTGACGGTCGCCTATAGCGGAAGCATTCGGCCGAGAAGGATGGGCGACCGCAGGTCACCCCTACAGCGGCCGGTTGGCATTAAGCCGGCACGCTCGTCGTAAACCGTTTGCCGTCCTTGTGGCACAGAATCTGGATGATTCGCCGGCCCGCCGGCGCGACGCCGGACAGTCCGCCGCCAACCTCCACCCACTGGCCGATCATGTAGAAGTTCTCCAGCCCCGGCACGGTGCGCTCGAGGCCCTGCTGGAGGATCTCGCCGGCCAGGGCCCACCCCTGGATCGAGCCCCGGTAGTTGCCCGTGTATCGTTCGGTGGTCAGCGGCGTCGCCACGTCGACGGCCTCGATGTCGCGCGTGATGCCGGGATACTGGCGCTCCAGGAAGTCGATCACCGCCGTGGCCGTCTGTTGCTTCTCCGCATCGTAGCGCTCGCGGTCTTCCCCGGCCAGCTTCTGCCAGTAATCGTAATCTCCCATGAACAGCACCTCGACCACGGACTTCCCCTGCGGCGCCATGGTGCGGTCGTAGCAGAAGTGCCTGATGCCGATGGCGTCGTGCGGCTGGCCGGCAACCAGCAGCGGCTCATCCAACTGATATCTGTGGACGTGCGGCTCGCCGGACAGGTCGCGCTTGATGCCCAGCGACACCTGCACGACCGATGCGAATGTTGGCCATGTCTCGTAGGCGTGGCGCTGGCGCTCGCTCATGTGCCTGCCGCCGAGCAGCCCATAGAGCGTGGTGCGGCCGTCGGCGGCAGAGATGACCGCGTCGCCGCGGTGCACCGAGCCATCCGCGAGCCGGACGCCGGTCGCCTTAGCGTCCTCCTCCAGGATCTCCGCCACGCGCGCCCGGTAGTGTATCTGCCCGCCGAGCCCGGTGTAGCGCCGCGCAATGGCCTGCGCAAAGCCGGCCGACCCACCTTCAGGCACGCCGCAGTCGCCGTGGTCCATCGGCGCGAGGAACATCAGGAAGACCATCATGGGCATATCGCCGCCGCCGAAGATCATCGGCAGGCTGCGGCGCAGGAAGGGGTCCTGGAAGCGCGCCGCGAACTGGCCCACGCTGATGCTCGTCCAGCGCTTGATCTCGCCCATGTGGGGCGCCATGCGCGCGACCATCCTGGCCTTGTCCAGCGCGCCCATCAATTCCGGCGGCTTCTCGTTCGACAGGTCCAGATTGCGCCATTTGCGCAACGCCGCGGCCAGCTCCTCGATCACCTTGGCGTCTGCCGGGCTCAGCTCCTTGAGATGCTGCTCGAACCGGCCGGTGTCCGTGTAGACATGCAGCTCGCGGCCGTCCAGGCCCGTGATGCGGACGAACTCCTCGTGTGCGATCATGCGCCGGCCCTGGGTCACCCCGAGCTCACTCCAGACCTTGTAGAACGGCGAGCGGGGGGAAGTGCCCATCAGCCAGTGGATGCAGCCGTCGAAGGTGTAGTCGCCGCGCCGCCAGCCCGTGCACAGCCCGCCGGGTTGGTCGCCCATCTCGAAGACTTGCGTGCGGTAGCCGTTCATCTGGCCGTAGCAGCCTGCCGCGAGGCCCGCCACGCCCGCGCCGATGATGATGATCGATTTCTCAGCCATGTTTCCTCCCGGGAGCGCCACTTGTGAAGGCGGTCATTATATATCCATACGAGGCAGCAGGCGTTGCGTTGCGCAGCAGCACAGGGCCGCGCCGTCACGCGACCCTATGCCGCGGTCTGCGTAGTGAAGATAGTAGCAAATGCACCGCGAGCAGCGGGGCTTCCTGGCTGCATTCCTGAAGGGAGGGGGGACAAGTGAGTGAAGGGGGATGCGTCATCGCCACCCATGGGCTGAGCAAGACCTATCGAGAGGTCCATGCGCTCAAGGACCTGAACCTGCAGGTCCCGGAACACTCGATCTTCGGCTTTCTCGGTCCCAACGGGGCCGGGAAGACTACCACCATCAAGCTGTTGTTGGGCCTCATCTATCCGACGGCCGGCACGGCTTCGGTCTTTGGGCTGGATGCGGTCCGCGACTCGGTTGCGATCCGCGCACGGATCGGCTATCTGCCGCAGGAACCGCGCTTCTACGATCACATGACCGCCCGGGAGATCCTCGATTACACTGCGCACTTCTTCTTCCGCGGGCCGCAGAGCGAGATCGACTGCCGCGTCGCGGAGACGCTGGACCTGGTGGGCCTGGCGGACAAGGCCGACCGGCCGACGAAGGGGTTTTCCGGGGGCGAGCGGCAGCGGCTCGGCATCGCGCAGGCGCAGGTCAACTATCCTGACCTGCTGATCCTTGACGAGCCGGCCGCGTCGCTGGACCCGATGGGCCGGCACGATGTGCTGGGGGTGATGGAGCGGCTGCGCCGTCACACGACCATCTTCTACTGCACGCACATCCTCGACGACGTGCAGCGCGTCAGCGACACGGTGGCCATCCTCAACCGCGGGGAGCTGGTGGCTGCCGGCCCGATCGCCGATCTGCTCTCCTCCCACCAGGGGGGCGTTGCCTACGAGGTCAGGCTGCGGGGCAACTCGGAGGACACCTACCGGCGCATCGCGACTCAAACATGGGTAGCGGGCATCCAGCAGGACCATGCGAACGGCTCGCTCAAGTGGACCGTCAGCGTCAGCGACCCGGCCGCGGCGGAGGCCAACCTCTTCCGGCTGCTGGCCCAGGACGACCAGGTGGTCGTGACGGACTATCGCATCAGGGAGCACAACCTGGAAGACGTCTTCCTCCGGCTGGTCGAAGGAGGAGAGCCCGATGGTCGCCACTAACACGAGCATGGGCAACAGCGGGGTTGGCAACAGCCACCTGGAACTTGAGACGGGCAGCGGGTGGTCGCGGGGGCTGCGGAACCTGCTGCAGGCCGAGCTCGGCGCCTGGTTCGGCACGCGCACCTGGCTGTCGCAGATCCTCATCTGGGCATCTGCAGTCAACCTGATCTACCTGTTCGCCTCGCTCGGGATGCGCGGCAACGCGCCGTCTTCCGATGCGATCATGATCTTCAACATCTTCATGGGGTTGGCCGGGCCCATCGGCGTCACCATCGTCATGCAGGACGCGGTCATCGGCGAGAAACGAGCCGGCACGGCCGCCTGGGTATTGTCGAAGCCGGTCTCGCGCGTGGCGTTCATCGTGGCGAAGCTCATTGCCAACAGCCTGGGCATCGCGGCGACGATGGTCCTGGCCCAGGGGGTCATCGCCTACATCATCACGGGCCTGATCAACGGCCAGTGGCTGCCGATCCCCGGCTACCTCGCCGCGCTCGGTGTCCACTTCGCCAACATCCTGTTTTACCTGACGCTGACCGTCCTGCTGGGCGTCCTGTTCGAGCATCCCGCGCCGGTCATCGGCATCCCGCTCGCGTTCCTGTTCGGCCAGAACTTTCTGGCGCCGCAGCTGGCGCAGTGGCAGCCCGCGCTGGCCAACCTCTTCCCGTGGACGCTCGCGGTTCCGCTCAACGGCGGAGGAGGGCTGGTCGGCTTCTCCCCCCTCTCCTGTCAGGAGAGGGGGGCAGGGGGGGTGAGGTCAGCTCCGTCGCCGCAGGAACGCCTTCCAGATTTCGCTGGCGATGAACACCACGGTGCTGGCGCCCAGGCTGATGGCCAGTTCGCCGGCGGTCAGGGCCTGGGTGCGGAAGATCGGCTGCAGGAACGGCACGTAGGTGATGGCGATCTGGAGCACGAACGTCAGCAGCACGGCGCCCAGCATCGCCTTGTTCGACCGCAGCCCGATGGTGAACAGCGAGTCGCGCTCCGAGCGGATGGCGAGCGCATTGCCCATCTGCGAGAGGGTGAGCGTCATGAAGACCATCGTCACCCACGCCGGGTTGCCCTGGCTCCAGGCCCAGTAACCGACGCCCAGCGACACGATGCCCATGAGCAGGCCGATGAAGAGGATGGCCGGGGCCATGCCTCGGGCGAAGACGCTCTGGTTGGGCGGATATGGCGGGCGCTGCATGATGCTGCGCTCCGCCGGCTCCACGCCCAGCGCGAGGCCGGGCAGCCCGTCCGTTACGAGGTTCACCCACAGGATCTGCAGCGCAGTCAGCGGGATCGGCATGCCCACGAACGGCGCAGCGAGCATAACGACAATCTCGCCTGCGTTGCTGGTCAGCGTGTAGCGGATGAACTTGCGCACGTTGTCGTAGATGGTCCGGCCCTCTTCGACCGCCGCGACGATGCTGGCGAAGTTGTCGTCGAGGATGACCATGTCGGACGCCTCCTTGGAGACATCCGTGCCCGTGATGCCCATCGCCACACCGATGTCGGCCTTGCGCAGCGCGGGCGCATCGTTGACGCCGTCGCCGGTCATCGCGGCAATCTCGCCGCGGCGCTGCAGCGCGGCCACGATGCGCAGCTTGTGCTCCGGCGCGACGCGGGCGAAGACGGAGACCTCCTCGACGACCTCGTACAGGTCATCGTCGCTCATCTGTGCCAGTTCTTGCCCTGTCAACACCCGGTCGGAAGCTGCGCCCGTCCGGTTGCCTGCCGCCGGGGCCACCTGCCCGCCGTTGCCCACGATGCCGAGGTCCTGGGCAATCCGCAGCGCGGTCAGCGGGTGGTCGCCGGTGATCATCACCGGCCGGATGCCCGCCGTCTTCGCCGTGTGGACTGCATCCTTGACCTCCGCACGCGGGGGGTCGATCATCCCGACCATGCCGACGATCCCCAGCTCTTGCTCATAGGGGCTGTCCTCATCCGCGCTCGCCGGCTTAGGCAGGAGGTCCTTCAGGGGCCGCAGGGCCACGCCGAGGACGCGCAGGCCTTCCTTCGCCAGCCCCTCGTTGGCGGCCAGGATGCGGCCGCGCCACTCCTCGGTCAGCGGCTCGAAGTGGTCGTTGGCCCACACCCGGTCGCTGAGGTTGAGCAGTTGGTCCACCGCGCCCTTGGTGACCGCGATGTAGGGCGTCCCCTCGGCCTCGAGCGTCCGGCGGATGTAGGGGTTGACCACGAGGCTGTCAGAATGGAGGGGCACCTTGTGCACCGTGGTCATCAGCTTGCGCTCGGAGGTGAACGGAACCTCTGCGACGCGCGGGAAGGTCTGGTCCAGCTCGTTCTTCCACAGGCCGTAGCGCGCGGCGGAGACCACGAGCGCAGCCTCGGTCGGGTCGCCGACCGTGGAGAAGTCGCCCGCGGCCTCCTTGTCGGCCTGGATGACGGCATCGTTGCACATGGCGCTGCCCGCCAGGACGAGCGCCAGCGTCGCAGCCGGGGGATCCTGCGGTGGGTCGCTCGCGCGCAGGGCCGGCTGGCGGCCGCGCATGAATTCCTCCATCGTCGTCCGCTGCTCGGCCGCGTCGAGGACCACGACGGTCATGCGGTTCTCGGTCAGCGTGCCCGTCTTGTCCGAACAGATGACCGTAACCGAGCCCAGCGTCTCGACGGCAGGCAGCTTGCGGATGAGCGCCCGGCGCTTGAGCATCCGCTGCGCGCCGAGGGCCAGCGCGATGGTCACGACTGCGGGCAGCCCCTCGGGCACGACCGCGACGGCCATCGCCACGCCGGTCAGGATCAGCTCGCCGAAATCCTCCCCGCGCAGCAGGCCCAGCCCGACCACGATGAACACCAGGACGAGGGCCACCACGGCCAGCGAGACGCCCATCTTCGCCATGCGCCGCTGGAGCGGCGTCTGCCCGCTTTCGACGCTCTGGATCATCTCCGCGATGTTGCCCAGCTCGGTGCGCATCCCGGTATCGACGACCACGGCCGCACCGCGTCCCATCGTGACCGCAGTGCCCATGTAGACCATGTTGTGCCGGTCACCGATGGGCGAGTTGGTCTCGGCCAGCGAGTCCGCGACCTTGTCCACCGCGGTCGACTCGCCGGTCAGCGACGCCTCCTGCACGCGCAGGTTAGCCGCCTCGACGAGCCGTGCGTCTGCGGGGATGGAGTCGCCCGCCTCCAGGAGGACGATGTCGCCCGGCACGAGCCGGTGCGCCTCCATCTGCTCGACGCGTCCCTCGCGGCGCACCTTCACGCGCGGGGCTGCCATCTTCTTGAGCGCGGCCATGGCCTGCTCGGCCCGGTACTCCTGGGTGAAGCCCAGGATCGCGTTGAGCACGACAATGACCAGGATCGCGATGGTGTCCTTGACCTCACCCAGAAAGCCGGAGATAATAGCGGCGACGATGAGGACGATGACCATCGTCTCCTTGAACTGGTCGAGCAGGATCAGCCAGGGGCTCTTGATCCCGCGGTCGATCAGCTCATTCGGGCCGAAGCGCGCGTGGCGCTGCTCGGCCGTGGCGGCTGACAGGCCCTGGGCGGGGTCCACCTCCAGCCGCTGCACGGTCTGCTCGGCGGTGAACGTATGCCAGGGGAGATGGCTCGAATCGGGTACCTGTGTCATAGGCGGGCCTCACTTCCTTTGGTATAGCGGTACAACCTGCAAGTGGCTATTGGTTCGTTGTGGCGTATTTTCGCATACTGTCTGAATTCACACAATAAGGAGCATCACGTCATGGAGTACACCTATCTGGGACGGTCGAATCTGAAGGTCAGCCGCATCTGCCTCGGCACGATGCACTTCGGGCGGGTGACGAGCGAGGAAGACGCATTCCGCATCATGGATCGCGCGCTGGAGCTGGGCATCAACTTCTTCGATACCGCAAATGTCTACGGCGGGCAGGGGCTGACGGAGGAAATCATCGGCCGGTGGCTTGCGCAGGGCGGCGGCCGCCGCGACAAGATCGTGCTGGCGACGAAGGTCTACGGCCAGATGTCCGGCGACGACTGGCCGAACGAGGCCCGCGGGCTGTCGGCTTACCGGGTGCACCGCCACGCGGCGGACTCGCTGCGCCGGCTGCAGACCGACCACATCGACCTCTACCAGGTGCACCACATCGATCGCCGCATCACGGGCGAGGAGTTCTGGGCGCCGTTCGAGCGGCTCACGAGCCGGGGCGATGTGCTGTACATCGGCACCAGCAACTTCCCCGGGTGGGGGCTGGCGAAGTACCAGAGCATCGCGCAGCAGCGCGGGCACACCGGCATCGTGTCCGAGCAGAGCATGTACAACCTGCTGTGCCGCTATCCTGAGCTGGAGGTGCTGCCCGCGGCGCGGGAATTCGGCATCGGCGTGATTCCCTACATGCCGCTCGCCGGCGGGCTGCTCACGGGCAAGGCGCAATCCGAGCCCGGCTCGCGCACCAACTCGGTCGAGAAGGAATACGGCATCAGCGTCGGCCAGAACGAGCAGCTCAGCCAGTTCTCGCAGTTCTGCCGCGAGCTGGGCGAGACTGAGAGCGTCGTCGCGACGGCCTGGGTGCTGCACCAGACCGCGATTGCCTCGGCCATCGTCGGCGTGCGCACGCTCGGCCACCTGGACAACGTGGATCGCGCCGCTGCGCTGAAGCTCGATGCGGACGCGCTCAAGCGGCTGGACGAGATCTTCCCCATCAACGCCGGGCGCCAGTTGCGCACGGGTGCGGAGGCGCCGGAAGCGTACGCGTGGTGAGGGGTTGAGCAGGAGAGAATAGAACGCTGATGAACGCTGATCAGACTGATAAACGCTGATTTTCTGCTTGATAAGCGTAGCAGTTTGTAGTAGGCACTTTAGTGCCCGTGCACGACGGGGCGCTGAAGCGCCTACTACGAACCGATAGGTCAGCCCGGGCCGTTCCGCATCCTCAGATGCGGAACTCCTCCTGTTGATAGGCGTAGCAGTTCGTAGTAGGCACTTTAGTGCCCGTGCACGACGGGGCGCTGAAGCGCCTACTACGAA
>CAZTMA010000092.1:0-21792 GCA_964614645.1 uncultured Anaerolineales bacterium | reverse complement strand
TAAGCATCAGCCACAGCAGACGTTCAGGTTGAAAGTTGAAGATTGAAGGTTCTTTCATTTGAGGCACGACCCGCAATTCCGACAACCTTCAACCTTCAACCTGCTACCTGTAACCTCCGTCCCTTGTGGCCGAGGAGAGTTCCATGCCGAGCTACTGTGACGTCGCCCGCACCGACCCGATCCACAAGCCCTACCATGACACGGAGTACGGCTTCCCGCTGCGCTCGGATGCCGCCCTGCTTGAACGACTGGCCCTGGAAATCAACCAGGCCGGTCTCTCGTGGGCGACCATCCTCAAGAGGCAGGCCAACTTCCGGGCGGCGTTCGATGGCTTCGACCCGGAAAAGGTCGCAGCCTACGGCGAGGACGATGTCGCGCGGCTGCTGGCCGACAGGGGCATCATCCGCAACCGGCTGAAGGTCGACGCAGTCATCAAGAATGCGCGGCGCGTGCTGGAGCTGCAGGCGGACTACGGCTCGTTCGCCGGCTGGCTGGGTGCGCATCATCCGCAGTCACTGGAGGAATGGGTCAAGTTGTTCAAGCGGACGTTCCGCTTCACGGGCGGTGAGATCGTGCGCGAGTTCCTCGTGAGCACAGGCTACCTGCCCGGCGCACATGATCCCGGCTGCCCTGTCTACGCTGAGATCGCGGTCCTGCAGCCGCCGTGGATGCAAGTGTGAGTGTCCCCGCACTCGTCCTTGCTGCCGGGCTCTCCCGCCGCATGGGGCGCTTCAAGCTGACCCTGCCGTGGGAAGCGACGACGGTCATCGGGCAAGTGCTGGCCACGCTCAATACAGCGGGGGTCACCGAGATCGAAGTCGTCACCGGCCACCGCCAGGCGGAGGTCGCCGCGGCGGCACAGGCCGCCGGGATACCCGCCCACTTCGTCCACAACCCCGATTACGCCTCCGGCGAGATGCTGAATTCCATCCAGGCCGGGTTGGCTGCATTGGATAAATCTGGCGCAGGCCATCCCGCCGCGCTGCTCTGCCTGGGCGACCAGCCGCAGATGCAAGTCGCGACCGTGAAGGCAGTCCTGGCCGCCGGGGCCGCGTCCGGCTGGCAGCACGTCATCATCCCCAGCTACAACATGCGCGCGGGCCATCCCATCCTCCTGCCGCGCCGCCTGTGGCCCGCCGTCCTGGCAGCCGGTGACAATCTACGCCGCGTACTGGCCGACCACCGGACTATGGTAGAATACCTGACACTTCATACGCCGTCCATCCTGGCGGACCTGGACACGCCGGAGGACTACGAACGAGCGAGGTCATCATGCGCATGAGCCGCCTGTTCGGCCGGACGCTGCGCGAGGCGCCGGCCGATGCCGAGGTCACCAGCCACCAACTCCTGCTGCGCGCGGGCTTCATCCGCCAGCTCGGCACCGGCATCTTCAGCTACCTGCCGCTGGCCCGGCGTTCCCTGTCAAAGATCGAGGCCATCATGCGGCAGGAGATCAATGCCATCGGCGGGCAAGAGATGACCATGCCGGTCGTCCACCCCGCGGACCTGTGGCAGGAGACGGGCCGGTGGTATCAGATCGGCTCGGAGATGGGGCGGTTCAAGGACAAGAACGACCGCGACATGGTGTTGGCGATGACGCATGAGGAAGTGGTTACCAGCCTCGCGCGCACTGAAATCCGATCCTACCGCCAGCTTCCTGCACTCGTCTACCATATCCAGACCAAATGGCGCGATGACCCGCGACCACGCGCCGGCCTGATTCGCGTGCGCGAGTTCACCATGCTCGACAGCTACAGCCTGGACGCGGACTTCGACGGGCTGACCGAGCAGTACCGCAGCCACTACGAGGCCTACTTCCGCATCTTCGGACGCTGCGGCGTGCCCGCGCTCCCCGTGCAGTCGGACGTCGGCATGATGGGCGGCAAGCTGGCGCACGAGTTCATGTACGTCACGCCCATCGGCGAGGACACGCTGATCCTGTGCGACGCGTGCGGCTACACGGCCAACCGGCAGGTCGCCACGTTCGGCAAGCCGCAGCCGGCGCCAGAGGACCCGCTGCCCGTCGAGCACGTCGCCACACCACACACCTCCACCATCAGCGACCTGGCCGCCTTCCTCGGCGTGCCCGAGAGCCGGACGGCGAAAGCCGTATTCATGATGGCCGCTATGGGGGATACCGAAAAGTTCGTCTTCGCCGTGATTCGCGGGGACATGGAGGTCAACGAGACCAAGCTGGCGAACGCAGTGCAGGCGCGCGACCTGCGCCCTGCGACCGAGGCCGAAATTCGCAGCGTGGGCGCGACACCGGGCTATGCATCGCCGCTCGGCCTGGCTGACGTGCTGGTCGTCGTGGATGACCTGATCCCGTACAGCCCCAACCTCATCGCGGGCGCCAACGAGGAAGGCTTTCACCTGCGCAATACGAACTACGGGCGCGACTACACGGCAGCGGTCGTGGCCGACATCGCGGTCGCGCGCGACGGCGATCCCTGCCCGCGCTGCGCGGGGCCGCTGCACACCGCGCGGGGCGTGGAGATCGGCAACATCTTCCAGCTTGGCACGCGCTACACCGACATGCTGGGGGCTACCTACCTCGATGCGCAGGGCCGGGCGCAGCCCATCGTCATGGGTTCCTACGGCATCGGTGTGGGCCGACTGCTGGCCTGCATCGCTGAGGAACATCACGACGAACAGGGCCTCCTCTGGCCGGTTACCGTCGCGCCGTTCCACGTCCACCTCGTCCTGCTGCAAGGTGCAGAGGTGGAGGCCGATGCCGTGTATCGGGAATTGACCGCTGCGGGAGTCGAGGTGCTGTACGATGACCGGGGCGAAAGCGCGGGCGTCAAGTTCGCGGACGCGGATCTGCTGGGGATGCCCCTGCGCATCACGATGGGCAAGCGGTCGCTCAAGGAGGGCGGTGCAGAGCTGAAGCGCCGCGACCGGCCCGACAAGGTCATCGTGCCGCTGGCCGAACTGACCGCGGCCGTGAAGGGGGAGATCGCCGCGCTGGAGGCGGGGATTGCGGCCACACTACAGGAAGTTGCGCTTGAGCAGACGATCTGAAGTTTAGACAGGATTTACCAGATTGCAGGATGATCATTGGCGATTTCTGAATCCTGTCCAGAGACGTTCATGGGTACCGGTATGGAAAGCATTTACACGAAGCTTAACGAGTTTGTCGCCGCGGGCGAGACGGTGGCCGTGGCGACCATCGTAGACGTGCGCGGGTCGGTCCCGCGCGAGGTCGGCGCGAAGATGATCATCCACCCGCTCGGCCGGCACGTGGGCACGGTGGGCGGCGGCTGCGGCGAGGGCGACGTCATCCGCACCGCGCTCGATGTCATCCAGACGGGTGCGCCGGAAGTCGTCCATGTGGACCTCACCGAGGACATCTCCATGCAATCGCTCGGCGTGTGCGGCGGCATCATGGATGTCTTCGTGGAGCGGGTCGGTGGCGCGGACATCGACATCATGGAGGCATTGCGTGCGGCAACGACCGCGCGTGAGCCGGTCGCTCTGGCCACCGTCGTGCGGGGGCCACATCCTGGCCGGCAGGCCGCCGTCCGGCTGGATGCGCCGCCCCTGGGCAGCCTTGGCCTGGCTGAGCTCGAACCCCTCATCATGGCAGACAGCCGGGAGGCGCTGCAAGGCCGCCAGCACAAGCTGCTCCAGTATCAGCAGACGGAGACAGGGTGGCAGCGCGCGGCAGACCGCCCGCTCAACACCCGCCGGGGCCCCGCCTCGGATGTTGCAGTGTTCGTCGAGGTGCAGCGCCGCGCGCCGGAACTCATCATCGTCGGCGGCGGGCACATCGCGGTGCCATTGACGCAACTGGGCTCGCTGTGCGATTTCGCGGTGACCGTGCTCGACGACCGGCCTGCATTCGTTACGCGCGACCGGTTTCCGACGGCCGCCAAGCTGCTCGCCGCGCCCCTGCGCGAGACCGTGCGCGACCTGCCGATGGACGCGGACACCTACATCGTTCTGGTCACGCGCGGGCACAGCCACGATGTCGAGTGCCTGCTGGAGGTGCTGGACCGGCCCGTGGCCTACATCGGCATGATCGGCTCGCAGCGACGGGTGGATGCGGTCTTTCAACTGCTGGCCGAGGAACAGGGCATCGACCCGGCGAAATTCGACCGGGTATACGCGCCCATCGGTCTTGCCATCGGTGCGCACACGCCCGCCGAAATCGCCGTCTGCATCATGGCCGAGATCATCAACGTCTTCCGCGGCGGCCCCGCGACAAGCATCTCCGACCGCCGCCGCGCGCGGCCGTCAACGAATGAGTGAACGAATCAACGAATCGCCTGGCCCGACCGCAATTCGTTCATTCGTGGCCCAATTCGTTGACGGCTATACAAAGGAAACATATGCCTGCACCGACTTCCCCGCTTCTCTCCGGCATCCGCGTCGTGGATATGACCGAGGCGCTGGCCGGGCCGTATTGCACGATGTACCTGGGCGACATGGGCGCGGACGTGGTCAAGATCGAGCGCGTCGGCCAGGGCGACCAGACGCGCGGCTGGGGTCCACCCTTCATTAATGGCGAGTCCGCCTACTTTATGTCCACCAACCGCAACAAGCGCAGCGTGACCCTTGACATCACCACGCCCGAAGGCCAGGCCATCATGCACCGGCTGGTGGACGGCGCCGATATCTTCGTGAACAACCTGCCCCGCTTCGCCTCAATGCAGAAGCTCGGGCTCGACGCGGAAGCGAGCCTCGCCCGCAACCCCCGGCTGATTCACGTCTCGATTTCGTCCTTCGGCCACACAGGGCCGCGCGCCGGCCAGCCGGGCTACGACATCCTGTCGCAGGGCATGAGCGGCATCATGAGCCTGACCGGCGAGCCGGACGGCGCGCCCATGCGCTATCCCGTGCCCATCTCCGACATGACCGTGGGGCTGTATGCACTCATCGGCATCCTGGCTGCGCTGTACGAGCGGGAGCGCACGGGCCGCGGGCAGGCCATCGATGCCGCGATCCTCGAATCGCAGATGGCCTGGCTGACGAACCTGGCAGGCAGCTACTTTGCGACCGGCGAGAACCCACCGCGCATGGGCAACATCCACCCGACCATCACGCCCTACCAGCCCTTCCCCACCGCGGACGGCTGGATCATCATTGCGGGCGGCACGGACCGCATCTGGACACGGCTGTGCGACGCCATCGGCATCCCGCCGGAGGTGCGGGACGACCCGCGCTACGCCACCAACCCGCAGCGCAACGTCCACCGGCCGGAGGTGCAGGCCCTCGTCACCGAACGGCTCAAGTCGCAACCGAAAGAGGTCTGGCTGGAGCGGCTGCGCGCAGCGGATGTACCGTGCGGGCCCATCTACCTGCTCGATGAGGCGCTGGCCGAGCCGCAGGTGCTCGCACGCGAGTTCATCGTGGAGCTGGAGCATCCGGGGGCGGGGCTCGTGCGGTCGCTCGGCTTCCCGCCCCACATGCGGGAGGGTGCCGTGAGCTACCGGCTGTCCCCGCCGACGCTCGGTCAGCATACCGGCGAGGTGTTAGCAGAAATGGGTTATGCAGGGGATCAGGTTGCCGAGCTAAAGGGGAAAGGCGTGATATAGGGCCAACCACGGAACACGCGGAAGCGTAGTTGTTATTGCTTGAGAGGAACAAAAGCTCGTGCTATACTCCCCCTTGGAGGGGACAATGACTGCATCGACACGCGACGAACTGCGCCGACAGCTTGACTTTCTGCCGGACGATATGCTGCAGGAAGTGGCTGATTTTGTAGCATTCATCCTGGCGCGCCGTGGAAAGCTGGACTACGAGAACTGGACTGAACAGGAGTGGCAGTCTTTCAGTACAACTCAGTTCCTCAAAGAAGCCGATGATGTAGAGTACAGCCTGGACGATGCCGAAGACGTCTACAAGCGGTGAAGCCAGGCGACATTGTCCTCGTGCGCTTCCCACAAGCTGACATGGAGCAGGGCAAACTACGGCCCGCCCTGGTCGTTGCGCTTGCACCCGGCCGTCATGACGATGTGCTGCTTGCACTGATTACGTCACGTCCCTACCAGGAAGTTGCTGCGTTTGATGAAGTCATCGATCCGGCCGACGATGACTTCCGGTCCACTCGTCTCAAGGTCCGTTCGGTAGTCCGGCTGGCACGTCTCGTTACAGTAGACCGCACGGTGATTGAGGCAAAGCTGGGAAGCATAGCTCCTGCCCGTTTGGATCGCGTGAAACAACGCCTGGCGCGGTGGATCAAGAGCTAGTGTGATGGTCGGCATGTCAGATTTTGACGTCTCTCCATACCTTGTACTATACTACCTCCGTGCGAGCAAGATGCGCGCAAATACAGAACAATCCAGGAGAGCTACGCATGTCAGTATTACACACCCCTTCTCGCCGCAAGACCTCGACCGAGGTGCTTGCGCGTCCCTAGCGGGGTGCGCCTGGCAGCGGGTTAGCTGACGGCCGGCGTGAAGGCGGACCGGTCGGGGCGTCGATGACGCTCCGCCATTCCGCCGCGCACGCCATCAGCAAGCCACGAGCAGCCACCCTGCCCGTGGCTTTTACTTTTAACCGGTAGTTTTGATCTGGCACGGTTGTGCAGCCTGCGGTTGCCGAGACCGGCCAGACACACGACGATAGGATACTCTCCTGGAGGCACGTTTATGTCTGTTTCGTTCGCCGGGCACCGCCAACTGCTCGGCGTCTACCTCCGCCCGCAGCGGCTGCGGGTCGTCGGGCTAGCCCTGCTGCTGTTCAGCGGCATTGGCCTGCAACTGCTCAACCCGCAGATCATCCGCTACTTCATCGACACGGCGCAGGCCGCCGGGCCGCTGCGCAACCTCCTCCTGGCTGCGGGAGCCTACCTGCTGGTCGGGCTGCTCGCCCGGCTGCTCAATCTCGCCACCACCTACAGCGGGCTCAACGTAGCCTGGGCTGCGACCAACGCGCTGCGCGCCGACCTGGTCAGCCACCTGCTCCGGCTGGACATGCCCTTCCACAAGACGCACACGCCTGGGGAACTCATTGAGCGCGTGGACGGCGACATCAACGGGCTGACGGAGCTGTTCTCGACGCTCGTCGTCAAGGTGCTCGGCAACGGCCTGCTCGTCCTGGCGATCATTGTCCTGCTGTACCGGGAGAGCACCGGCGCAGGTGCAGTCCTCACGGTATATACCCTTCTCACGGTCCTTGCGCTCGCCCTGGTGCAGCGCATCGGCGTGCGCGCGTGGACGGCGGCGCGCGAGGCGTGGGCCGATCAGATGGGCTTCCTTGAAGAACGCCTCGCGGCCACGGAGGACATCCGCGGCATCGGCGCGGAGGCGCACGCGCTGGCCCAGTTGCAGGGCAAGATGTACGCGCTGCTGCGCAAGGCACGCGGGGGGATGATGGCGCAGGCGCTGAGCTACGTCGTCACGAACTTCCTCTACATCGTGGGCTACGGGCTGGGCCTGCTGATCGCCGCTCTGCTCTACACGCGGGGCGACGTGACCATCGGCACCGCCTTCCTCATCGTGAGCTATATCGGCATGCTAGCCGCGCCACTCGACGAGATCCGCCAGGAGGCCGAGAACCTGCAGCAGGCGACCGCAGGTGTCAACCGCATCGGTGAGCTGCTGCGCCTGTCGCCCGGCGTGCGGGAGGCCCCGACCGCGACGCTGCCCGCCGGCCCGCTGGATGTCCGGTTCGACCGCACCACGTTCCGCTATGCAGATGGCGATGCGGGCGACAACGGTGACGGTCCGCTCGTCCTGCGAGATGTCGACTTCACGCTCAGGGCGGGACGGGTCCTCGGCGTCCTGGGACGGACGGGCAGCGGCAAGACCACGCTGACCCGCCTGCTCTTCCGCCTGTACGATCCCACGGCGGGCTGCATCGAGCTGAGCGGCCGGGACCTGCGCGACGTGAGCCTGGCGGACCTGCGCGCCCGCGTCGGCATGGTCACGCAGGATGTCCAGCTTTTCAGCGCAACCCTGATGGAGAACATCACGCTGTTCGACCCGGCAATCGGGGAAGACCATGTCCGCCGGGCGCTGGGGTCGCTTGACCTGCTGGCGTGGGCCGAGAGCCAACCCGAGGGGCTGCACACGCGGCTGGCCGCGGGTGGCGCGGGCATGTCGGCCGGCGAAGCGCAACTGCTCGCCTTTGCGCGCATCCTGCTGCGCGATCCAGGCCTGGTAATCCTCGACGAGGCCGCCTCCCGGCTCGACCCTGTGACCGAACGGCGACTCGAACGTGCGATCGACCGGCTGCTGGGTGACGGACACACCCCCCACAGGCATCCTGAGCGAGTGGGCGACGCAACTTCGTCTGCGCAGGACGGCCAGTCGAAGGACCACCGCACCGCCATCATCATCGCGCACCGGCTGAGCACCGTGCAGCGGGCCGACGACATCCTCATCCTGGAGCAGGGCCGTGTAGTGGAATTCGGGGAACGGGCGCAGCTGGCCGCAGACCCGTCCTCCCGCTTCACAGCCCTGCTACGGACCGGCCTGGAGGAGGCGCTGGCATGACCACCGAGACTCTTTCGCAAAACGGTACGGGCGGACCTGCGTCTCCGCCCAGGCAAGCGTCTGCTGCCGCGGCCAACCGGATCGGCGTCTGGCCCGTCAACCTGGGCCTCATCCGCTACGCACGGCGGCCTTTTGCCATGCATGCAGTCCTGCAGATATTCGTGCTCGGCTCCGTGGTGCTGCCGGGACTCATCGAGAAGGCGGTCTTCGACACGATGACCGGCGCAGCACAGGCGGGCGTCAACCTATGGACGCTCATCGCGCTCTACGCCGGGATCGGGCTGGCGCGCATGGCTTCGGTCTATGCCGAGGCGTGGGCGGGCTGGACGTTCCGCTACACCGCGGCCGCGCTCGTGCGGCGCAACCTGTTCGCTGCGCTGCTCCGGCGGCCCGGCGCGCTGCCCCACCCCGTCACGCCGGGCGAGGCGGTCAACCGCTACCGTGATGACGTTGCAGAGGCATGCGACTTCCCGACGTGGCTGCCGGATGTCGCCGGCAACCTGGTGTCGTTCGGCATCGCCGTGGCCATCATGGCGAGCATCAACCTGCAGATTACGCTGTTCGCCTTCGTGCCGCTCGTCGTGGCGTATGCCGTGGGCCGCGCGACGTGGGGCCGGATGCTGCGCTACCGGACGGAGCAGGGCCGCGCCGAGGACAAGGTCACCGGCTTCCTGGCGGAGCTGTTCGGCGCGGTGCAGGCGCTCAAGGTCGCCGGCGTGGAAGATCACGTCGTGCGCCACTTCAGCGGGCTCAGCGAGACGCGGCGCCGTGCCGCCATCCGCTCTGCGATGCTGGAAAGCGTGGCCTGGTCCATCCATACGTTCGCCGTGCCCGTGGGCATCGGGTTCATGCTGCTGCTGGCGAGCCGCGAGATGGCCGCAGGCCGCTTCACCATCGGCGACTTTGCCCTGTTCACCTACTATCTCGGCTTCACGAGCGCATTCCCGTCCTACCTGGGCACGTTCGTGGGCGACCTGAAACAACAGGAGGTCGCGCTCACCCGCCTGGCCGAACTGGTGCCCGATGAACCGGCGGACGTGCTGATTGAGCCGCACCCGGTGTTCGGCACAGCAGACCTTGGGGTCCGGCATGACCTTCGAGGTCGTGGGCCAACCTTCGGTTGGCCCACGCTTCGCTTGGCCGGAGACCTTGAAGGTCTGCCTGACACACCTCTCCTGGCCGCTCGCGGCCTGACCTACCTGCACGGCGAGACGGACCGGGGCATCCAGGGCGTGGACCTGGACCTCCCGCGCGGCAGCTTCACCGTCATCACCGGGCAGATCGGCTCGGGCAAGTCGACGCTCCTGCGTGCACTCCTGGGCCTGCTGCCGCACGATGCCGGCGACATCACGTGGGAGGGCAAACCGGTGCCCGATCCGGCGAACTTCTTCCGCCCGCCGCGAACGGCATACACCTCACAGACGCCGCGGCTGTTCAGCGCGACGTTGGCGGAGAACATCGTGCAGGGCTGGCCCGCCACGGATGACGATGGGCTGGACGCAGCCATCCGTCAGGCGGTGCTGGAACAGGATGTTGCGACCCTGGAGCACGGCCTCGCGACGGTCGTCGGGCCGCGCGGCGTGCGGCTGTCCGGCGGACAGGTGCAGCGCGCGGCGGCTGCGCGCATGTTCATCCGCCGGCCGCAACTGCTCGTGTTCGACGACCTGTCCAGCGCGCTGGATGTCGAGACCGAGCGCACCCTGTGGCAGAGGTTGCAGGGTGCAAGTTACAGGTTGCAAGTGGACGTGACCGATCTACCAACCTCCAACTTGCAACCTGTAGCCTTCGGTGACCGTCCGACCATCCTGGCGGTCTCGCATCGGCGGGCCGCGCTGCAACTCGCAGACCGGATCATCGTAATGAAGGAAGGCCGTGTGGACGCGGCAGGCACGCTGGCTGAACTGCTCGCGACGTCCGCCGAGATGCGCCGGCTGTGGGCCGCCGAGGAATAGATGCTCATGCAAAGACGCCAGGCCTGTACTCCCTGTGCGTCTTTGCATGAGGTTGTGGACCTCAGGAGGAAACCATGTCACAACTGGTACTGCCGCCGCGTATGGCTGCGCTGCGACCGAAGCTCGGCGCGCTGGTGGCCGGGATGGAACAGAGTGCCCCGTATGCTGCACTCCTGCTGTCCGAGAAGGGCGGCTTGCAGATCGTCGTGGACAACCGCGAGGAGCGCGTGGAAGAGCTGGCTCCCACCGCGGGGACCGTCGCCCGCGCGGCGAACTGGCACAGACTTACGCTCGGCTACAGGCCGCGGTGAGCCGCTGGCACGACGTGCGCATGACCGCGGCGGAACTGTATGCGGCCGAGGAAACCACGCGGCTGCGCAACAGCCGGGGGATCGATGCGAGCCAGGTGGCAACCATGCTAAATGCCGAATGGGTGCTGATTGCGCGGCGCGGCGAGCAGGAGGTGGAGACCTTCATCGAACTGAGCCGGCGGCGGCTGGCCGACCTGGACATCGAGAGCGAAGCCAATCGCCGGGCGCAGTACGCCGTCGACCTGCTCTCCGCAGGCGCGGCGCCCGACCATACCGGCGCGGTCGTGCTGCGCGGGGCCGCGCTGGCCGAGTTCATGGCCGCGGGCATGTTCCAGACGCTCGGTTCAGCCGAAGGGAAGTTCGGCCAGGCCAGCACGTGGGAGCTCGGCCAGCCGGTGCTCAAGGCTGCGGCGGAAGGCGACCTGCAGAAGACACGCGATCCGCTGAACCTGTGGGCCAACCGGCAACTGCCCTACGGCGTCGAGACCAGCCGGTTCGATGACGACGGCGTGCCCGGCCAGCGCATACCTTTAATCCAGGCTGATCGTCTGTCACAGTGGAGTGCGTCGCAGCGGTATGCGGATTACCTGGGCGTGCCTGCGACGGGCGCGTTCGGTAACGTCGAAGTTGCGCCGGGGCGAACCCCCGCGGCAGAGCTGCTGGCCGCACCCCATGTGGAGGTCATCGCGTTCTCGTGGTTCGACCCGGACCCGATCACCGGCGACTTCACCAGCGAAATCCGGCTGGGCTATGCCGTCGCGGATGGCCGGCGCACCCCCTTCAAGGGCGGCTCGCTGGTCGGCAATGTCCTCGATGCGCTGGCGAATGTCCGGTGGAGCGCGGAGACGGGCTTCCACGGCAACTACCAGGGGCCGGAGGTGGCCCGTTTCGGGAAGTTGGTGGTTGCGCGGTAACTTACACCTTTTGTGGAACCAATCGCCATGCCGCGGCGTATACTGTGTCGAATAGCCTGACCGTTGAAGGATAGACTCGTCATGCCCAATCGGCGTCTGCGTCTGCGCCCGCTCCTGCTGCCAGGTGCGTTCATCGCCCTGGCGCTTGTGCTGGGCTGGGCGCTGTTCGGCGTCCTCCTGCCTCACTGGCTGGATCCGGCCGACCTGCTCTACAAGCCCGCCACGCCGAGCATCATCATCACCGATCGGCAGGGCCGCGTGCTGTACGAGGCCATCGACCCGCGCGGCAACAAGCACGTCCCGCTCGCCCTGGACGACATTCCGGCTGCCTGCCGCGACGCCACCCTCGCAACGGAAGACGCCAACTTTTATCAGCATCCCGGCGTGGACCCGATCGCGATCGCGCGTGCCGCGTGGCTCAACTGGCGCGCGGGCGAGACCGTGTCCGGCGGCAGCACGCTCACGCAGCAGCTCGCACGTAACCTGCTGCTCACCGCGGAGGAACGGCAGGAACGCACGCTCCAGCGCAAGCTGCGCGAGGCGTGGCTGGCCTGGCGGCTGGAGCGGCGCTACTCGAAGGATGAGCTGCTCGCCCTCTACATGAACACGACCTACTACGGCCACTTCGCCACGGGCATCGAGGCTGCCAGCCAGGCCTATTTCGGCGTTCATGCGCCCGAGCTTGACCTGGCGCAGTGTGCGCTGCTGGCCGGGCTGCCCCAGTCGCCCGCGCTGTACAACCCGATCGAGAACCCCGATGCGGCACGTGCGCGGCAGGCCGTCGTCCTCGGGCTGATGGTGCGCCACGGTTATCTTGACGCAGCGCGGGCCGAAGATGCGCGCCGCGAGGCGCTGGCCTATGCCAGCACTCCTTTCCCCATTCGCGCGCCGCACTTCGTCATGTGGATCCTGAGTCAACTGGAGACCCTGCTGCCGCCAGAACGCATCGCGGCCGGCGACTTGCGCGTCACCACGACGCTGGACCTGGACTGGCAGGCCGCCGCGGAGCAGGTGGTCGCCCGCCGGCTGGCGCAGCTGCGGCCCTGCAGCGCGGTGGCGAATGCGCTCCCCGGCGTCAATTGTGACGTCGAGGCCGACCCTGCGCGGCGGGCTGAAAACGCCGCGCTCGTCGCGCTGGACCCCGTGACCGGGGCCGTAGCCGCGATGGTCGGCAGCCCGGACTACTTCGACGTGGACATCAGCGGCGCGCTCAACGCCAGCCTGAGCCTGCGCCAGCCGGGCTCAGCCATCAAGCCGCTCACCTATGCGGCCGCGCTCGATCCGGCCCGCGCACACAAGGCAAGCCGCGTACCGTGGACGGCTGCGACGCTCATAGCGGACCTGCGCACCGCGTTCACCACGGCCGAGGGCACGCCCTACGTGCCGAACAACTACGACCGGACCTATCACGGCCCTGTCACCGTGCGACAGGCGCTCGCCAACTCGTACAACATCCCGGCGGTCAAGGCGCTGGACACCGTGGGCATCGAGGAGCTGATCGACGTGGCGGTCACGCTGGGCATCCCGTGGCAGCGGGGCGGCGGGTCTGCGGGCGGCACGGCTGACCCTGCACCTGAACCTGATATAACCGGCCAATGGACCGCACCGACAGGGGAAACCCCGCGCTACGGGCTGTCGCTCACCCTGGGCGGCGGCGAGGTGACGCTGCTCGACCTGACGGCCGCGTATGCTGCGCTGGCGAACGGCGGCCGGCCGGTCGAACCCTACGGCATTGCGCGCGTCACCACCCTGGACGGGCAGGAAGTCTATACGCCTGTCGCAAGCGATAGGGGCGCGCGGCCATCCGTCATCGACCCGCGCGTCGCCTACCTCATCACCGACATCCTGAGCGACGACCATGCGCGGCAGCCGGCGTTCGGCACGGGCAGCGTGCTCCAGCTCGACCGGCCCGCCGCAGCTAAGACCGGCACGACGACCGACTGGCGCGACAACTGGACGCTCGGCTATACCCCGGCCCTCGTGACCGGCGTGTGGGTGGGCAATGCCGACAACACCCCGATGAAGGATGTCAGCGGCATCAGCGGCGCCGGGCCTATCTGGCACGACTTCATGGCGGCCGTGCACCGGGGCCAGCCCCGCACGGCGTTCGCCGTACCCGACGGCCTGGTCAGGGTCGAAGTCTGCGCGGACTCGGGGCTGCTGCCGGAGTGCCCGGCGGGCGAGGCGCGCTGCACGACGGCCATGCAGCCGGTCACGGAAGACCCGGGCGCCGAGGTTATCGCCTGCCCGCACCGCCGGATGGAGTATTTCATCCCCGGGACTGAGCCGGCTGAAGTGGACCGGTCGCACGTGCGACGGCTGATTGACGTGCGAACCGGCGCGCCGGCCACCGACCGGACGCCATACCAATACGTAGTCCCGCAGACGTTCTGGCTGCTGCCGCCGGAGTATGCAGCCTGGGCACGCGAGGAGCGCCTAGCGGGCATCGCGGTGGCCGGCGCGCCGCTGAACCCCGCGGCTCCGGAGGCAGGGAATGGGCAGGCACGGCAGGCCACGCACGCGGCCGTGGACAACACGGCCCCGCTCGCGCTGGTCAGCCCGGACCCGCATCGCACGTACCGGATCGACCCTGCGCTGCCTGTCAGCGCGCAGGAAGTGCCCGTGACCGTGCTGCCACGCATCGAGCCGCAGGGCGAGATTGTCCTGCTGGTCGACGGCGCGACCTACGGCACGCTGGCCGGGCCGGAGTTCACCGCGTGGTGGCCGCTGGCGAAGGGACGCCACACCTTCGAGGCGGTGACGGTGGATGTCCACGGCGCACAGGTGCGCAGTGGTGAAATTGTTGTCTGGGTGGAATAACGTTCCATGGAGGTCGAAATGCGTTTTGAACGTTTGCTGTCGGTATTGACGATTGTTGTGCTCCTTTCACTCGCAGCCTGCAGCGGCTCTCCCGCACCTGCGGCGCCGCCTGCAGCTGCACAACCGGCAGCCGCCGAACCCGCGGCGGCACCCCAGGCACAGGCTACCACGGCCCCGGCTGCCACGCCGACGAAGCAACCGCCCGCGCAACCGGCCGCCCCGACGCCGACGCGCCAGCCGCTGCCGCCGACCGTGGTCAGCATCAGCCCGGCGCGCGGGCAGGAGCAGCTCGTCTCCGCACCGGTCGTGGTGACATTCGACCAGCCCATGGACGAGTCCAGCACCGGCGCCGCGTTCGAGATTGAGCCGCAGGTGCCCGGTGAGGTCGAGGTAGCGGGCGACACGCTCACCTTCACGCCTGCCGAGCCGCTCGCACGGGGGCAGGAGTATCGCGTCAAGCTGGCCTCAGCCGCGGCGAGCGCGACCGGCCTGGCGCTGCAGCGCGAGGTCGCGTTCAGGTTCGTGACCGCGGGCTATCTGCAGGTCACGAACACGCAACCGGTCGACGGCACGGACGATGTCGCCACCGACACGCCCCTTGTCGTCGCGTTCAATCGGCCCGTTGTCCCGCTGACCGGGGGAGGCGACCAGGCCGGTCTGCCGCAGCCGCTCGTCATCATCCCAACCGTAACAGGCGCAGGCGAGTGGCTCAACACCAGCACCTACCAGTTCACGCCGGAAAACGGTCTGGCAGCGTCCACCTCATACACCGTGACGGTGGAGGCGGGGCTGGCGGATACCACCGGTGGCGTTCTGGCCGAGCCGTATACGTTCCGGTTCCACACGACCGACCCGGCCGTCGTGCGCTGGCTGCCGGAGAACGCCCTGAAGCTGCGCATCGAGCGGCCGATCTCCGTGACCTTCTCCATGCCCATGGACCGTCCGTCGACCGAGGCCGCATTCAAGCTGATCGGCGCCGAGGGCACGGTCGCAGGCACGTTCAACTGGAAGGACGACTCGACCGAGGTCGCGTTCAAGCCAGCGGAAGTGCTCAAGTTCAGCCAGCAGTACACGGCCTCGCTGGACACCACCGCGCTGGCCGCCAACGGACTCGGCACGCTGCGCGACAACGGCCTGCTCTCGTACGCGCTGCAGACTTTGCCGCTGCCGAAGGTCTTGAGCACCGAGCCGCGCAACGACAACACATCGGTCTCGACCGACACGACCGTGCGCTTCCAGTTCGCAGGGCCGATGAACCCGACCAGCTTCGTGTCCGACACGGTCACCATCCTGCCGAAGCCCACGCGCGTCTTCACCTATTATAACGACTACGAAGACAACCTGTTCATCGACTTCCAGAAGGCGCCGGCAACAGACTACACCATCACCCTGTCGGGCAAGGTCGCGGACCTGTACGGCAACACCCTCGGCGAGGACTACGTGCTGAAGTTCCGCACGCGCAACCTCGACCCGATGCTGCAGCTCAACAACACGGGCATCGTGGGCACGTACAGCGCGTACACCGACACGCAGGCCGTGGTCGCGTACCGCAACATGCCTGAAGTGCGCTTCGACCTGTACCGGGTCAACCAGGATGAGTTTATCAGCGTGAGCGGCCGCGACTTCTGGGGCAACTGGGACCGCTTCCGCCCGAGGCCGGAAGCCCGCGTGCGCGAGTGGTCGGTGCCCACCAAGGCCGAGCCGAACAGGCTGGGCTACATCCGCGAGCCGCTGGTCGATGCCGACGGCAGCCAGCTCACGCCGGGCGTCTACTGGCTGGAAGTGACCGGCCTGGAGCTGCCGAACGGACAGCGCTCGCCGCGCCAGTTGATCGTCCGCACGGATCTGAACGTGACCGTCAAGGCGAGCGAGGACGAAGTGCTGGCCTGGGTCACCGATCTGCAGAGCGGGCAGCCCGTCGAGGGCGTCACGGTGCGCGTGGCCGATAACGCACAGAATGACCTGACCGGCACGACGGACGCGGACGGCGTGGTGCGCATCAAGCTCACCAGCCCGCGTAAGGTCTGGGAGAGCATCGTCGCCATCGCCACGACCAACGAGGGCAGCTTCGGCGCGGCCTCCATCAACTGGGCGGACGGCATCGCGCCGTGGGAGTTCGGCCTGTCAAGCGGCCAGGCGAATGAGCCATATGTGGGTTATGTCTACACCGACCGGCCCATCTACCGGCCGGGCCAGACGGTCTACTGGAAGGCCATCCTCCGCCGCAACAACGATGTGCAGTACAGCCTGCCGCCCGCGGGACAGCCCGTCAGCGTCACGATCAGCGACTCTACGGGCAACACGCTCGTCGACCAGCGGATCACAGTCAACGCGCTCGGTGCGGTGGACGGCCAGCTCGAGCTCGGCCCCGATGCCGCGCTCGGCTACTACATGATATCGCTGCGCCTGCCGCTGACCAACAAGGAAGAAGCCAGCATGGGCGTCGGCTTCCAGGTCGCAGAGTACCGCAAGCCGGAATACGAGCTGAGCGCAACGACGGACAAGCCCGAATATATCCAGGGCGAGCAGATCCGCGGCACAGTTCAGGCCAATTACTTCTTCGGCGGGCCGGTTAAGAACGCGCGGGTGCGCTGGACCGCGCTGGCGAGCGACGCCTTCTTCACCTACCGGGGCGAGGGCTACTACAGCTTCGCCGACTGGGACTGGTGGAACAATGCATCGCGCTCTGGCCCGTGGGGCGGTGAGGTCAGCCAGGGCGAAGGCCGCACGGATGACGAGGGCCGCTTCACCTTCACGCTGCCTGCGGACATCACGAAGTACCACAGCAGCCAGCGGTTCACGCTGGACATCAGCGTGTTCGACGCCAACAACCAGGTTGTCTCCACACAGGCATACGCGGTCATCCACAAGGGCGAGTTCTACATCGGCGTCAAGCCGTCCGCTTACGTGGTCAAGGCCGGCGAAGAGAGCCAGGTGGATGTGCTGACCGTCGACCCGCAGAGCGAGCCGGTCGCGGATGTCGAGGTAGACCTCGTCGTCAACCAGGTCGAGTGGCGCAGCGTGCGCGAGCAGGCCGAGGACGGGCAGTTCTACTGGGTCACACGGCCCAAGTACACGCCGGTTGCGACCGAGACCGTCACAACCGATGCGCAGGGTGTCGCGGCGCTCAAGTGGACGCCGCCCGCGGCCGGCGAGTACAAGGTCGAGGCGAGCGCCCGCGACAGCATGGGCCATGCGCTGCGCAGCGCCGCGTACATCTGGGTCAGCGGGCCGGACTTCGTGCCCTGGCGCCAGGAAAACAACGACCGCATCAAGCTGGTGGCGGACAAAGATGAATACGAGATCGGCGAGAACGCTGAAATCCTCATCCCCAGCCCCTACCAGGGCAGCGTCAAGGCGCTGGTGACGCTCGAACGCGGGCGCATCCTGACGCACCAGGTGTTCGACCTGACGTCCAACAGCCAGATCCTGCGGGTGCCCATCATAGCCGAGCATGCGCCGAACGCGTTCGTCTCGGTCATCATCATGAAGGGCATCGACGAGAACAACCCGCGACCTTCCTTCAAGGTCGGCATGGTGCCTCTGAAGGTGTCGGTGGCGAGCAAGGCGCTGCAAATCGTCCTGACCCCGCGCGACGCGAACGCCGCGCGGGGCACAGCGAGCGACCCGAGCCAGCCGCTGCGCCTCGCGCCGCGCGCCAAGGTCGTCTGGGAGGTTAAGACGCTCGATGCAGCCGGCAAGCCGGTGGCCGCGGACGTCTCGCTGGCGCTCGTGGACAAGGCCGTGCTGACCCTGGCCCAGGACCAGAGCGGCAAACTGCTTGACCGCTTCTACTCGCAGCGCGGGCTGAGCGTCTCGACCGGCGTAACGCTGGCGCTGAACGTGGACCGGCTCGTCGCGCAACTAGCCGAGGAAGGCAAGGGCGGCGGCGGTGGCGGCGGCGACGGCGGCATAGGCGAAGTGCGCACTGAGTTCCCCGACATCGCCTACTGGCGCGCCTCGGTGACGACGAACGAGGAAGGCGTCGCGACCGTTGAAGTCGCGCTGCCCGACAACCTGACGACCTGGGTGATGGACGCGCGCGCGGCGACCGAGAGCACGCTCGTCGGCCAGAACATGGTCGAGGTCATCGCGACCAAGGCCCTGCTCGTCCGGCCGGTGCTGCCCCGCTTCTTCGTGGCAGGCGACCAGGCCGAGATCGCGGGTATCATCCACAATACGACCGCCGACGATCTCGAAGTACGGATTGCGCTGTCGGCCGGCGGGCTGGATGTGACGGGCGATACCGGCAGCACCGTGACCGTCCCTGCGGGCGGCACTTACAAGGCAACCTGGCCGGTTGCGGTCCAGGCGGACGCAGCCGAGGTCACCGTGCGCATGACCGCAGATGCGGGCTCCGGCGCGGCGAAGCTCGGAGATGCCGTCGAGATCACGCTGCCCGTCGAGCGGTACTCGACACCGGAAGTGGTCGGCACGAGCGGCCGCGTGGAGCCGGACACGGATGTGCTGGAACTGGTCCGCCTGCCCGCCAGTATCGACGCGACGCGCGGAGACCTGACCGTCAACATCGAGCCGAGCCTCGCCGCGGGCATGGTCGGCGGGCTGACCTACCTCGAGCACTACCCGTATGAGTGCATCGAGCAGACCGTCAGCCGCTTCCTGCCGAACGTCGTCAGCTACCAGGCGTTCCAGGCCCTCGACATCGAGCGACCGGGACTCGACACGAAGCTGGCGCAGCAGGTCGGCGTCGGGTTGCAGCGCATCTACGCCCGACAGCACATCGACGGCGGCTGGGGCTGGTGGGAGAAGGACGACAGCAATCCGACCGTCTCCGCCTACGTGCTCTTCGGGCTGGCGCGGGCACAGCAGGCGGACTTCACCGTCGACGCCGACGTGATGGCGCGGGCGGCGGAGTACCTGCGCGGCACGCTGGCCGCTGCCGGGGAGCTCAACAACTGGCAGCTCAACCGGCAGGCGTTCACGGTCTACGCGCTGGCCGAGGCCGGCCAGCCGGAGCCCAATCGGGCCGGCGCTCTCTACGAGCAGCGCGAGCGGCTGGACAACTTCGGCAAAGCGTACCTGGCACTGGCCCTTAACCTGATCGGCGACGAGGCCGCGCCGGACCGCATCAAGACCCTGCTGGCCGACCTGTCGGGCCGCGCCATCATGAGCGCGACGGCGGCCCACTGGGAGGAAGCGCAGCCCGACTACTGGAACATGAACACCGACACACGCTCGACCGCGGTCGTGCTGGCCGCGCTGGCCAGGCTGGACCCGGAGAACGCGCTCGGCCCGAACGTCGTCCGCTGGCTGATGACCGCACGCCAGGGCGATGCGTGGCAGACCACGCAGGAGAACGCGTGGGCCATCATCGGCCTGACCGAGTGGATGGCAGCCACGGGCGAGCTGGAGGGCAACTACGACTGGCAGGTGCAGCTCAACGGCGCGTCCCTCGGTGAAGGCACCGTGACCCCGGAGACCGTGCAGGACGTGACGCAGCTCAAGACTGACATCACGCAACTGCTGCTCGACCAGACGAACGGGGTGGTCATCAGCCGTTCGGCGGCCGCCGGGCAGTCGGGCGCGGGCCAGTTGTACTACACGCTGCACCTGCGCACGTATGAGCCGGTCGAGCAGGTCGAGCCGCGCAGCCGCGGGCTGACGGTCACGCGGGAGTACCGGATGGCCGACTGCGTGCAGACGCAGGAGACCGCGCTGGAGCTGCTGCCTGCGTGCCCGTCCGTCACGAAGGCGAAGGTGGGCGACGTGCTGCAAGCGCGCGTAACCCTCGTCGTGCCGCACTACAGCCACTTCGTGATTGTGGAGGACCCGCTGCCTGCGGGCACGGAAGCCATCGACACGAGCCTACGCATCACGAGCCAGTCTGCACAGGGGCCGGAGATGTCGCAGGAGTCAGAGGAGGACCGGGGCTGGTGGTGGACGCCCACGCATGTCGAGCTGCGGGACGAGAAGGCCGTGCTGTTCGCCACCGACCTGGAACCCGGCACGTATACGTTCACCTACCAGGTGCGCGCGACGCTGCCCGGTACGTTCCTGACCCTCCCGCCGACCGCGTACCAGATGTACGCGCCGGAGGTGTGGGGCCGGGGTGCGGGGAGCACGTTCGTGGTGACTGAATGAGGTTGAAGGTTGCAGGTTGCAGGTTGCAGGTTACAGGTAGGAACCCGTAAGCGGAGAGCATCCTGAGCGGATGGACAACGCAACGCAGTTGGCGAACTGCCGCCAGTCGAAGGATGCCGACGTCCGAAACTCAAAGTGAAGTAGACAGACTGGGCGCAGTGTGCTATCACGGTGATAGCACACTGCGCCCTCTACTGCCAACCGGGGAGATTAGAATACAACTCGCAAATGCAGCGATTTGCATGTGGATGTCTGAAGCGTTACGTAGCGGCTCAATCCGCCAAGCGGGGCGCAGTCGCCTGCCACTCGTCGCGCAGGATCGACATCTCCACCAGGTCGATATACTCACCCTCGATCCAGGCCGCCTTGCGCGGACGGCCCTCCTCCACAAAGCCGCAGGCGAGATAGCAGCGGATGGCTCGTTCGTTCTTCTCGTGAGTGGTGAGGGTGATACGCCGCGCGCCCAGGTAGCGGAACGCGTAATCCAATAGGAGTCTGATAACCTCACGGCCATAGCCGCGCCCCCAGTAGTCGCGGTCACCGATCATGATCCCCAGTTCCAGGCGCCCGTGCCGGTCTTGCAAGCCTGACAGACCGCAGTATCCTATATACTTACCGTCGGCTTCAATCGCAAAAGGAGCGAGGTTGTCGTCCTTCCTGGTACGGCTCTCATAAAAAGCCTGCGCGCTCTCCAACGGCGAGACACGGGGGTAGGTGCTGTCAAGCCCGTATAGCTCCGGGTCCTGGTTGAACTCGTGCTGCCTGGCGATATCCTCTTGCTTCATCGGGCGCAGCAGCACCCGGTCGCCTCTAAGCATAGACCGTTCCTTCAGTGAGCAGTTCTGTGTTGTCCCGCCGCTACCACAAACGCCAGCGCCAGCCCGCCGTCGTGCGCGAGGCTGAGCGCCCAGCGGGTCAGCCCTTTGTCGGCGGCCAGCGCCGCGGCCCGGCCGTGCAGCTGCAGGCTCGGGCAGCCGTCGTCGTTCTGCAGCACCTCGATCTCCAGCCACGTCACGTGGCCGATCCCCGTGCCCAGCACCTTCGCGGCCGCCTCTTTCGCGGCCCAGCGCGCGGCCAGCGACTCGACGCGCATGACCGCACCCGGCTCGCCTGCCCCACACGCGGCCAGTTCCGCGGGCGTGAACACCCGGTGCAGGAAGCGCGCGCCGTGCCGGTCAATGACCCGCGCGACGCGCGCCACCTCCACCAGGTCCGTGCCCACGGACAGGCCGGGCAGTGTTGCCTGTAA
>CAZTMA010000091.1:0-21795 GCA_964614645.1 uncultured Anaerolineales bacterium | reverse complement strand
GGTGGAGTTGATCTCCTGAAGCTGTAGTTATATAATTTGCAATATTCGTCGAGAAACCCCGTATGTTTATGGTGGTTTCCGGCGTTAGTAGTAGTGGAGATGGGAATCACACCATCGCCTATCACTCAATACCCAGCTTCAGGAGAAAACTGCATGAAAAAGACGTTTGCCAGCCTGCTCATCGTGGCTCTACTCATCGTCGCAACCGCAGTGCCGGCACTGGCCGAAGGGGGCAAGGTACGAGGCGAGAACGGGGACGGATCCGTCAACCAGGTACAGATACAGGACCCCCCACCTTTCCAGCCCTGATTCCGTTTGTCGGAATAGCTGGTCCGTCCTTGCCAGAGACCCGTTTTCTGCGAGAAAACGGGTCTCTGCTTGCCACAATTCGATTTGGGTTAGTCTAATACTCCAGCACGACCATCTGGTGGGCCTGCATGCGCGGCACCTTCACCGAGGCCGCGCCGTCATGGTGCGTCAGGGCCAGCGGCGTGTCGCCGGGCACGAGTCGCACGGCGGTGATCGTCTCCGGCACGCGCACCGTGAGCGGCACGTCGTACAGCGGCGGGGTGTCTTCGATCACGAGGCAGCGGCCCCGCTGCAGCGGCGGCGCGTAGAGCAGATGCGCGACGTAGCGGTGGTGCTGCGGCTGGTGCATCAGGCTGACGCGGCCCGCACTGGGCAGCGTGGTCTCGACGACCGGCTCCGCATAGAGCAGGCGCAGCGCGTTGGCGAACAATTGCCGGTGCACCCGCGCGCCGTGCTGGTAGTACAGCTTGCCCAGCCGGTGGGCCAGGAAGACCACACTCCCACGGCGAATGGCGACGGGATGCGCAGCAGGCTCGAGCTGGTTGGGCGTGTTCTGGTGCGAGCAGTAGTGCCCGTAGGTGCGGTTGAAGTACGGCTCGCGCAGGGCGGCGAGCACCTCTGTCCCCGCGCGGGGCTCTATGCGCAGCGCAGCCGCGTAATTGAGGAACGGGCTGCTGACCAGGTCCTCGCTCAACGCGCTGCCGGCCTCCACCACCGTGAAGTCGTCGTCGTAATGCGCCGGGCCGAGGTAGTCCGCGCCCACGTCCAGCAGGAAGCGTTCCCCCGCTTGGTCCAGCGCACTTCCCCCGGTCACGAGGAGGTTGCCTCCGCCCGCCACATATTCCGCCAGCTTCGCCGCGTCCGCCGCGCTCAGGCAGGCCGCGCCGGGCAGGACGATGGCGCGGTAGCGGGCGAAGTCGGCTGCGGGGTCGACCACAGCGAAGTCACGGTGCGTCTCCAGCAACATCAGCGCGGTGCCCTCGTCGTCGGCCTGGCTGCCGGAGAACCAAAGCCCCAGGTCTGCCGCGGGGACCGCGTCCAGGCCATACCCCTCAATCTGCTCGACATACGCAAAGGCTGTGCCGATGTTGCGGTAGGTGCCCAGGTCCATCTCGCCAGCCGGATGCAACTGGTCCCCGAAGTTGCACGCCGCACCGTAGGCCAGCATCGCGCCCGCCTCGTAGCGCAGCGCGTCCGGATGCTTGAATCCGCCGAATTCGCCCCAGGAGGTGTGGAACTTGCCGCTCATGGCGATCAGCGGCTTGCCGGTGTTCTGGAAGAAGCGGGCGCGCAGAGGGAGCTTGTCATAACCACCCCACGTCGTTGGCAGGTCTTCGAGCTCCTGGTTGGTGTTGGCGTCGAACAGCCGGTGCTTTGGGTCGCGACCGTGCGGGCCGTTGCCGTGGATGACGGTTGTGCCGTTGTAGAAGACGCTCGCCTCCGGGTGATAGCGCGCAACGATTGCGCTGGTCAGCTCGGAGAAGCGCCGCCACTTGGCGACGTTGTAAAGCTGCACCGCATGGTCGTCCGCCAGGTCGATGCCCTCGGCCCGCATCCCCGCGCGGCACGTCTCGCACCAGCAGGGTGGGCCCGCAGTGATGTCGTACCACAGGCCATCCACTGCGAACCGCCGGCAGATTTCCTCGGTTTGGCGCAACATCAGGTCGAGGTAGCCACCCGACGGGCACATGAACTGCCAGGAGAAGTTGGGCTTGGGGTCATCCGGCCCCGCGTTGGGATCCCAGTTGGTCGCGTTGATGGTGCCGTCCGGCTTGCGGACGCACCATTCGGGGTGCGTCTCCGCATCGTGGACGGACCAGCCGACGGTGTAATAGATGGGGGCGCGCACGCCCATTTCGTGGCAGGCCTCAATCTGCTGCCCCAGCAGGTCGATGCTCAGGGTCGGGTGCACCGCGCCGACCTCGGTGGGGTAGTAGCTCCAACCGTGGTGACACTTGGCGAAGATGTTGATCCAATCGACGCGGCCGAGTCGCAGCGCTTCCTGGAACTGGGCCTTGCTGAAGCGGCTGCCGACGCCGGGGATGTGCTCGGAGGTGTGGAAGTCCAGGTGAACCTGGCGCGCGGTCACGGGTCGCATGTAGGGGCTCCTCTGTGGTGGGGTGGAAGAAGCAGATTCCGCCACGAATTACACGAATGAGACAAATTAGACGAAGAACATAAAAGATTCGTGCAATCCGTCCTATTCGTGCAATTCGTGGCGAAGACCTTTAGTGATACTTCGGCAGCCAGTCGCCGTGGGCTTCGATCAGGTCATCGACGAGATGCCAGATCTGGTCCAGGCTCAGCTCGGCGCCGGTGTGCGGGTCGAGCATGGCCGCGTGGTAGATGTGCTCGCGCTTGCCGGTCAGCGCGGCCTCGACGGTGAGCGCCTGCACGTTGATGTTGGTCTGCATCAGTGCGGCGAGCTGCACGGGCAGCGTGCCGATGCGCACCGGCTGGACGCCGTTCTTGTCCACCAGGCAGGGCACTTCGACGCAGCAGCCCGCAGGCAGGTTGTCGATGAGCCCGTGGTTGAGCACGTTGCCGTAGATGACCGCGGGCGTGCCGGTCTCCATCGCCTCGATGATGCCGGAACCGTACTCGTGCGAGCGCTCCACCTTGTTCAACCCTTCCAGGCTGGCGCTGACCCAGCGCAGTTCACCCTCGGATGCGCCGGCTGCCGCGAGCTTGGCACGCATGGCCGCGACGTCCACCGGCGCGTTGGGGTGCTCGAGGACCGTTCGGGTGGCCTCCCACCCGGCAATCTGGACCTCGCAGCGGCGGATGTACTCGTCCAGCGGGATGTTGAACTGCTCGATCAGGTCGGGCCGGTCGCGCTTGATAAACCAGGGCGTGTACTCCGCAAAGTGCTCGCTCGACTCGGTCACGAAGTAGCCGAGACGGGTCATCATCTCATAGCGCACGCGGTTCCAGTCGGGCACGCGGCCCTCCGCCACGACCTGGTGCAGCAGTGGGTACAGGTTCTCCGCGCCGTCCGGCGTCTGGCGCTCGAACTTGAGGTAGAACGCCATGTGGTTGATGCCCGCAGCGACGTAGTTGATGTCCTCGATGGGCACGTTGATATCGCGCGCGAGCTGCTCCGCCGTTCCCTGGACGCTGTGGCACAGGCCGACGGTCTTGATGCTGCTGGCCCGCAGGATGGACCAGGTGATCATCGCCATCGGGTTGACGTAGTTGAGCAGGGTCACGTCGGGGCACAGCTCCTCCATGTCCCGGCACATGTCGAGGAACACGGGGATCGTGCGCAGCCCGCGCATGATGCCGCCGATGCCAAGCGTGTCCGCGATGGTCTGGCGCAGGCCATACTTTTTGGGTATCTCGAAGTCAACGACGGTGCCCGGCTTATACCCTGCCACCTGGAACATGGAGATGGCGTAGTCCGCGCCCTTGAGCGCCGCGCGGCGATCCAGGTGCGCCTCGATGCGCGGGTGAACCCCCAGCACGTCCGCGATGCGGTGCGCGACGACTTCGGTGGTACGAAGTCGCTCCGCGTCGATGTCATGGAGGCTGATGACCGAATCTGCCAGCTCCGGATACGACAGGATGTCACCGAGCAGGTTCTTGGCGAAGACAGTGCTGCCTGCGCCGAGGAAGGTAATTTTTGGCATGGCTTATCTCCGTTGATAGTGATTGATAGGTCGGTTACGGCTTGTGAAAGAAAGTATACCGCAGGTGGGGTGAAAAGACGAAGGACAGCACTAATTCGAGAGCGTCGCCATGCTTAAGATCGGAGTCGAGGCTGCAGCCGGTTTGGGTCTGTACGCGCACAGTCAGTCTAACCGGCTAAAGCCTCGACTCCGCCTACATCTGGAATTCCTGGAAAGCCGTGGAAATGGTTGACGCGGTACATCGTTTGTGCTATTTTGGTGCGGCATTTGAGGTTTGCCGGAGAGGAGCCACCTATGAACGACACTGTAACGACGGAAGAGACATTGGACCCGGAAGACTGGGGTGCGATGGCCGCGCTCGGTCACCGGATGGTCGATGATATGCTCGATTGGCTGGCGTCTGCGCGCGAGCGGGAGGTCTGGCAGCCCGTCCCCGCGGAGGTCAAGGCGCGCTTCCAGCAGCCCGTTCCACAGGACCCGGCTTCCCCCGCTGACATCTACGCGGATTTCGAGCGGGACATCCTGCCGTATCAGATGGGCAACGTTCACCCGCGCTTCTGGAGCTGGGTGATGGGCAACGGCACCGCCCTGGGCATGCTGGCCGAGATGCTCGCCGCGGGGCTGAATCCCAACATGGGCGGAGCCGAGCACGTGGGGATCTATGTCGAACGTCAGGTCATCGACTGGACCAAGGCGCTGATGGGTTTCCCGCCGGACTCCAGCGGCCTGCTCGTGAGCGGCGGGTCGATGGCGAATCTTGTCGCATTGGCGGTGGCGCGCAACACCCATGCCGGCTTCGATGTGCGCAAGATGGGACTGCAGGAGTGTCGTGCGCGGATGACTGTGTATACTTCCGTCGAGGCGCACAGCTCCATCCAGAAGGCGGTCGAGCTGTTGGGGCTGGGCAGCGAGAGCCTGCGCCTGATTCCCGTGGACGATGCATACCGGATCGACGTGCCTGCCTTGGAGGCCGCGCTGGCCGCGGATCGCGCCGCGGGCATGCAGCCCATCTGTCTCATCGGCCATGCGGGCACGGTCAACAGCGGTGCGCTGGACCCCCTCGATACGCTGGCCGATATTGCCGCGCGCGAAGGACTGTGGTTCCACGTGGACGGCGCCATCGGCGCGCTGGCGGTCCTTGCGCCGGACCTCCGACCCCGGCTGGCGGGCCTGGCGCGCGCCGACTCGATCGGCCTGGACTTTCACAAGTGGCTGTACGTGCAATTCGAGGCGGGCTGCGTGCTCGTGCGCGACGAGGCCGCGCATCGCGGGACCTTCAGCCTGACTCCGGAATACCTGGAGCACGCTGAGCGCGGCCTGGCCGCGGGCGCGCGCTGGCCCAGCGAGTACGGCGTGCAGTTGACGCGCAGCTTCCGCGCGCTCAAAATTTGGATGTCGTTGCGCGAGCACGGGGTGGCGAAGTACGGCCGGCTCATCTCGCAGAATGCGGCGCAGGCGCGCTACCTGGCGGAGCTGGTGGCTGCCACACCTGGGCTGGAGCTCATCGCGCCGGTCGACCTGAACATCGTCTGCTTTCGCTTCAACCCGGGCGGGCGCGATGACGAGGCACTCAATGCGCTCAACCAGGAGCTGCTGCTGCGGCTGCACGAGAGCGGGGTGGCTGCACCCTCATATACCACGCTCCGTGGCCGTTATGCGCTGCGGGCGGCCATCACCAATCATCGCAGCCGGCGGGAGGATTTTGACCTGCTGGTAAGCGAGGTGGTGCGGCTAGGCCGCGAGCTGGGCGCAACGCAACGGATGAAAAACGGATAAACGGATAGAGGCTGTCCGCGCACAAGGCCTATCCGCCTATCCGGTGCGAACCGCAGGTTCGCCTCTATCCGTTGCCGCGCCAGCCCTCACGCAGGCGGCAGGCGCTGGGCCAGCTTGCCCACGATGGGCAGCGCGGTCATGCGTGCGTTCAACGCGTTCGACATGCCCTTGACCCAGGCAAAGATGGCAAAGGCATACGCGGCGATGACCAGGCCGAACAAGGACAGGCCGATGATGGCCAGGTAGGGGACGAACGAGGTCAGCCAGAAGATGACATACCACCCCGCCGTGACCAGCACAAGAAACAGGAGCAGCGCCAGCGACTGCCGCGCATGAAAGGCCGCAAACCGGTCGCGGCGGCCCACCAGCAGGACGACCAGCCAGCCCACGACGCTGAGCAGGTAGGCGATGAAAGCCAGCCCTCGATTCGGTGTATTCATGGTCACGCTCCGACCCCGCGCAGGTTAAGTTCTTTGGCAAAGTGGCAGGCCGCCCAGTGGCCCGGCAGGTGTTCGAGCAGGGCCGGCTCGACCTGGCGGCAGACGTCGCGCGCATACTGGCAGCGCGGGTTGAAGATGCAGCCGGGCGGCGGATTGGCCGGGCTGGGCACCTCGCCCTGCAGCGGGATGCGCACATATTTCAGGTTCGGGTCCGCCGGCGGCACTGCGGACACGAGCGCCTCCGTGTAAGGCATCAGCGGCTTGGCCAGCAGCTCAGAGGTATTCGCCAGCTCCACGATCTTCCCGACGTACATGACGGCAATGCGGTCGGATACGTGCTCTACGACGGACAGGTCATGTGCGATGAAGACCAGCGTCAGTCCTAGCTCCTCCTTCAGGCCCTGGAGCAGGTTGAGCACCTGTGCCTGGATGGACACATCCAGCGCCGACACCGGCTCGTCCGCGATAATCAGCCGCGGGCTGAGCGACAGGGTGCGCGCGAGGCCGATGCGCTGGCGTTGGCCGCCGGAGAACTCGTGGGGGTAACGGTTCATGTAGTTGGGCTCCAGGCCCACCTCGCGCATCAGTTTCGACACCCGATCCTCGAGCTCCTTGCCGCGTGCAATATTGTGGATGACCAGCGGCTCCCCGATGATGTCTTTGACGGTCATGCGGGGGTTGAGTGAACTGAAGGGGTCCTGGAAGATCATGCGCATCTCGCGGCGCAGCGGCTTCATTTCCTTCAGCGAAATGGCGGCAACGTTGATGCGCTCGCCGTTCGCCCTGCGATACCATACTTCGCCGCCGGTCGGGTCGTACAGTCGCAGGATGGAACGACCGGTGGTCGTCTTGCCGCAGCCGCTCTCCCCTACGAGGCCCAGCACCTCCTGTTCCTGGACGGTGAAGCTGACGCCGTCCACCGCGCGTACGTGGCCGACCGTCCGCTGGAGCAGCCCGCGCGTGATCGGGAAGTACTGCTTGAGCTCTTTGACTTCAAGGATGGTCTTATCTTTGATGGGCATGCGTCCTCACCCCCTGACCCCCTCTCCTGAAGGACAGAAAGATGTCCTTCAGGAGAGGGGGAAAAATCGTCCGAAGTGCGTACTATATCTCCCCCTCTCCTGAGCCACCGGCGCGGTTTCCGGTGGCTCAGGAGAGGGGGCCGGGGGGTGAGGTCACTTCCCCACCCGCACCACACTTTCCGCCATCACTATATCGGGGTCGGTCCACCCCTTTTGTTGCATCAGTTCCTGGTACGCCCGGCGGAAGACCAGCCGTGCCGTCACCTCCCCACCGGCCGCGCCGGCCGGCAGGTCGAAGGTGTAGCGGCTGCGGTCCGTGGCATAGGCCGCGAGCCGGGTGTCGGCCACGATCGTGACGGGCCGCCAGTAGGCCGCGGTCGGCTGCTCGCCGGTCCAGTCGTCGCGCAGCACCTTCGCATAGGTGCGGCCGGGCTGGCCCGCGTAATCGCCCGTCCACGCAGGCAGCAGCGGCCCGCTGCGCAGGGCCAACGGCCGGCCCGCTCCATCGCTGGCCGTGACGACGAGCATGGCGTGGCGCAGCGGCGAGTCGGTCGGCACGTGGTGGCCGGTCTTGTCGTTCGTCACGCTGACATCCACCACCACGCGGCTGCCGCGCAGGGTGGCCGTCGTGGTCATCGTCACCGCGTTGCGGAGCAGCGCCTCGTCTGCGGCGCCGGGCATCGTGTGTATGTTCAACTGGCCGGGCCGCGGCTGGCCGCCCTGCTCCGGATAGACGAAATACTCGTAATCGGCCGGAGGCATGTGGCAGTCCTGGCAGGTCTGGCCCGTCTCCGGGTCGCTGTACGGGCTGTCCAGCCATTCGCCGTAGGAGTTGTAGATGAGCGTGCCGCCGGCCACGTGGCCCACACCGACGACGCCGCCGAACACGCCGTAATGACACGGCGCGCAGAATGCGCTTTCGCTTTGCAGCGGCAGGTAGGTGTCCTCGCCGTCCACGTCGTCGAACGGGCCGAAGAAGAGCTGGTGATCGTTTTCATGCGGCCGGAAGAGCCGGTAGCTCATGATGCCGGGCATATCGGGCAGCGGCAGGCCCTCGTCGTTCAGAAAGACGTCGCCGATCTTGTGGCAGAACTCGCACGTGATGCCCTCGGTTGCGACGTCGGTCAGATACATGGGCGAGGGCGCGGGCGGGACGATGCCGTTTGGCGACCGCTCGGCGGTAATGCTCGTGTGGCAGCCCGACCAGCCGCAGTTCGTGTTGTTCGGGATGTTCGACGCCAGCGGCGTGTGGCAGGCCGCGCAGTTGCCGTTGCGGTCGGGATAGTCGAGCCGGTAGCCTGGGCCGTAGTACGGCTCCGCCGGGTCGCGCTCGACCGGCACGCCCAGGTCAAACCTGGTCCGGCTGCTCTGGTTGCCTTCGGCGTCACTGCCCGTGTACAGGCTCAGGAAGCGGGGGTTGACCGCCGACTGGCTGTGCGCGTCGGCCTCCCATTCCCCGTTCTGCGTGTGGCACTCGCCGCACGCGGCCGAACCGGTGACGCCCTCGTGAGAGAACCAATTGTACTCTGCGTTGTCCCCGATGAAGTGGCGCTGCAGCTTGATCTGAATGGCCTGCCCTGCGGTGATCTCCGGTGCGTCCGCCGCCAGCTTGACCGTGCCGATGTAATAGCCCTCGGCCCAGGCAGTGACGGTGAGTGGCCCGGTCGCCTGCACGTCGACCAGCCGGAACGTGCCGTCCGGTGCGCTGGTCGTCGCGTCATCGGTCAGCGCAACGCGCACCGTTGCGCCCGCCACCGGCCCCTTCTCGTCGGTCACCGTACCCGTCAGCGTGACCGGCCCGTCGGCCATTGCGGCCCCGACCAGGAGCAGCAGAACGAAGGCGAGCGGAATTGCACGCATTATGGAACGCTGGTGACGTGCCAACCTTCGGTTGGCCCTGATGAGATAGATCATACTGATAAGCTCTTTTTGCCACGAATTACACGAATGGGACGAATGGAGGCGAATTGGTCATCTCTTAGTCCAATTCGTTTCATTCGTGCAATTCGTGGCGGAATCGGCCGTCACATGGCTGCATACGGGTCGGCGGCGTCGCGCAGGCCGTCGCCCAGGAAGTTGAACCCGAGCACCGCTGCGATGATGAAGAACACCGGCGTCATCATCCACGGATACTGGCCGAGCGTCTGGATGTTCTGCGCATTGCGCATCAGCAGCCCCCAGCTAATCAGCGGCTCCTGGATGCCGATGCCGAGGAAGCTCAGAAAGGCTTCCGCCAGGATGATGGACGGCACGGTCAGGGTCAGGATGACGAGCACGTGGCTCAGGCTGTTCGGATACAGGTGCAGGAAGATGATGCGGCGGTCCGACGCGCCCATCTCCTTCGCGGCCAGCACGAAGTCGGTCGACCGGAAGGCCATCACCTTGCCGCGCACCTCGCGTTCGAGCGTCGTCCAGGACAGCATCGCGAAGATGACGGCCATGATGACAAAGATGCTGAACGAGTCCCAGGTGCGGGGCACAATGGCGGCCAGCGACATCCACAGCGGCAGCTGCGGGAAGCAGTTGACGAACTCGACGAACCGCTGGATGGCGTTGTCGATCTTGCCGCCGTAATAGCCGGAAGTCACGCCGAGGACGGAGCCGATGGTGACGCTGATGATGGTGCCGAACAGCGCCATCGTCAGCGAGATGCGCCCGGCCTCGCACGACTTGCCGAACAGGTCGCGGCCGAACTTATCCGTGCCCATCAGGTGCACGCGTCCCTCGCCCTCGACGCCGAACAGGTGGCGGTCCCATGGGATCAGGCCCAGGAGCTTGTACTCGAAGCCCTTGACGAAGAACTGGATGGGGTACATGACGTCAGGGTTCTCGGTCCAGGTCGGCGCGAAGGTCTGCGGGTCCAGGGTGACTTCCTGCGCATAAACAAAGGGGCGCAGATGGAAGTTGCCGTCCTCGTCGATCAGCCGCACGACCGAAGGTGCGATGAAGGTGTCCGTCAGGTTGACGCCTTCGAGCGGGTAGGGCGAGAAGAATTCAGCGAACAGGGCCATGATGGCGAGGGCCAGCACGAGCAGGCCGCCAAAGATGGACGCCTTGCTGCGCTTGAAGCGCCGCCAGACAAGCTGGAAATAGCCCTCGTGCGGCTCGGTTTCCGCCACGATCGTCTGCGTGCGCGCAGGCTCGGCGGCGGTCTCATCGGGCGGTAGGAGCGTATTATTGTCTTGCATGGCCTGTCCCCATCATGTATAGCGGATGCGCGGGTCGAGAATCGACAGCGAGATATCGGAAATCAGGTTGCCGATGACAATCAATGCCGCATAGATGAACAGCAGGCCACCCGAGATAAAGATGTCCTGTGTCACCAGTGAGGAGTAGAACAGCGGCCCCAGCGTGGGAATGCCGATGACGATGGCCGCCTCCATCTCGCCCTGCAGCATGTAGGGCAGGACAGTGCCCTGGTAGGCGACAATCGGGTGCAGCGCATTGGGCACCGCATGCCGGTTGATGACCTTGCCCTCCTCCAGGCCCTTAGAGCGGGCGGTGGTAACGTACTGCTGGCCGAGGACGTCGAGCAGGTTGCCGCGCATCACACGCATGTTGCGCGCGACGCCGCCCAGCCCTGCTATGAACACGATGGGCCAGGTGTGCTTGATGAAGTCCCACACCTTCGCCCAGGACCAGGGCTCCAGCACATATTCGGGTGAGAAGAAGGACGTGACGTGATGCTGGTTGAAGGTGAAGACCAGCATGTAGATGATGACCAGGGCGATCCAAAAGCGGGGCACCGATGCCAGCACAAACGCAATCACCGACGCGATATTGTCGGAGAGGCTGTATTTGCGCTGTGCGACATAGATGCCCACCAAGACGCCTACGACGGTGGATATAAAGTGTGCTGATAAAGCCAGGATGATCGTGTACCCCAGGCGTTCGGCCACCAGCTCACCGACATCCCGCCGGTAGGCAAAGGAGTAGCCGAATTTACCTTCGGTAACGATGCCCTTGATCCAATCGTAGAATTGTTTCCACTGGGGTTGATCGAGCCCGAGTTGTTCGCGCAGCTTGTCGGACCGTTCCCGGGCTTCTTCCTGGGTGATGCCGCCTTGGTTCATCAGGAAGGTCTCGTAGGTCGTCGCAAAGTCGCCGGGGGGCAGTTGAATGACAACCCAGGATACGATGGCTACCCCGAGCAACAAGAAGACGGCAACGAAGAGTCTGCGCAAGATGTAGTTGAGCATGGACATCACCCCCTGGCGGGGCCGTCAACGAATTCCGTCAACGAATGAACGAATGGCCGCACCCGACCACGATTCGTTTATTCGATCCGTCATTCGTTGACGGCCCACGGCACAACACAGCTAGAGTTTACTTCCCGATCAGCTTATACAGGGCCGAGCCCTCGTACTCTGCGATCGTGTTCGGCTGCACCTGCGGCTTCTGTTCCTCGACAGGCGTCCACACCTGCTCGAACATCATGTTGCCTTCGGTCCAGTCATACAGGAACGCGGGCAGACCTTCCGGCACGTTCCTGAACCGCTTGGCCAGGTTCTCGCCGTAGCGGCCGACGAAGATGCCGACGAAGTAGAGGTTCTCGGTGGCAACCTTGTTGTACTCGAACATCAGCTCATGGCGGCGCTCCGCATCCAGGGTCGCGCAGTATTCCGTCATGATCGTGACGAGTTCCTCTTCGAACGGCCGGAGCTCGCGCGGCTTATCGCCCTCGCGATGGTAGTTGGGCGCGTTCTTGGTGATGGGGGCCAGGGCCGTGCAGTTCGTGTGCGGCAGGGCCAGGTCGTTGCCCATGCGGTTGACCATAATATCCCACTCACCGCTCTGGTCCGCGGCCGAGCCGGCCGTGGAGGCCATCGGGCGCAGGTTGGCCTTGATGCCGACCGCAGCGAACTGGTTCACCAGCACTTCGCCCGTATTGACGGCCTCGACCTGGTCTTCAGCGACACGCAGGGCCACGATGAGGTCCTGGCCGGCCGCCGGGCCGGTCGTGAAGTTCAGGATGCCGTTGCCGTCCGTATCTTCCAGGCCCAGCTCCTTGAGCAGCGCCTTGGCGGTTTCCGGATGGTACGGATAGTAGACGACCGATTCCTTCTGGAACTCGGGCGAACCGGGGAACAGGCCGCCGGCCCACGGGCGGAGCAGCGGGCCGCGCATGATGGCCTGGGTGACGCCCTCGCGGTCGATCGCCTGGCTCAGCGCGCGGCGGAACTTCACGTCGCGGAACAACTCGCGCAGGCCCAGGTTGTAGTCGTCCTTGACGCCCAGGTCGATCGACTGGTTGATGAGCAGCGCATAGCCCAGGGTCTCGGGGCCCCAGGTGATGACGTTCGGCGCGCCTTCTTCCTGCGCCTTGCTCAACGCCTCGACGAAGACACTGGGGTTCTCCAGGTTGTCCTGGTCGCAGCCGCCGGCCATCACGCACAGGGTGCGGCCGGTGCCCGCGGTGCCCTTCTGGTACTGGATTTCATCGACGTACGGCAACTGCTGGCCGGTCTCGTCCACCTTCCAGTAGTAGGGATTGCGGCGCAGGACCAGCAGCTCGTCGGTTTTGTAGGCGGTGGCCACGTACGGCCCCATGGTGACCAGGGGCAGGTCCTGCGGACCGGGCTGGTTGGCGAAGTTCTGGTAGTTGGTGTCGGTGTTGTACTTCGGGTGCAGCGGCTTGAAGACATGGGCCGGGAACACGTTGAAGTCGCCCATGTCCATCTTGTACAGGACATCCGGCGGCTTGGACATGCCGAAGGTCCACTTGATGGTGAAGTCATCGACCTTTTCCAGCGTGGCCGGGACGCCGTTGTACTCGTACGCGTCGGCCTTGCGCGGGGAGTTGACGTTCGGGTCCTGGATGAAGTCCTCCCAGGTGAAGATGACGTCATCCGCGGTGAACGGCACGCCGTCGGACCACTTCGCACCCTCGATGAGGTGCATGGTCAGTTGGGTGCCATCTTCCGACCATTCCCAGCTCTTGGCAATCTGCGGGAAGGGATCGATGTCCTGGTCGGCGCGCCAGAGTGGGCCGGTCACAACGAGCGACTGATGGTGATAGGTATAGTGCTCGATGCCGAACCAGCCGGCGGTCGTGCCGGCCATGTAGTTCCAGCCTGCGGTGGGGCAGGCGGAGAAGAAGCGACCTACGTCGCCGTAGACGCCCACGCCGTCAGACATGCCCTCGGTCAGGACGACCTGGGGCTCCTTAGGCAGGCGTTCGGCCACGGGCGGCAGCTTGCCAGCTTCCACCAGCTCGGTCACCCAGGCGGGTTCCTTGTATTCGGGGAGCGCCTTGTAGGTGACGATCTGGTCGATGGGCTTGCGCTCGACCTCAACCACGCCCAGGCCGGTCTCCGGCGGATCCGGGTAGGGGATGGGGCCTTGCAGCTCGCCCTCGGCGGGCGGTGCAGCGGGCTCTTCGGCCGCCGGTTCTTCAGCGGCGGGTTCTTCGGCTGCAGGCGCTTCTGCCGCAGGTTCTTCCGCTGCCGGGGCCGCGGGGGCGGGTGCGGCCGGCGCAGCGCAGGAAACCAGCATCGAGAAGATCATGAGCAGCGCCAGCAGCGACATCAACTTACGGGACTTCATTGTGTATTCCTCCTCTATGAGAAAACGGACCGGGTTTCGAAGACAGTTCTAGACTGACGGATGGCACCTCCTCTAATACAGATGACAGGCAGCCGTGTGCCCCGGCGCGATTTCACGCAGGGGCGGCTGCTGTTCCCAACATATCGGCATCGCATGGGGACAGCGCGGGGCAAAGGCACACCCCGTGACCTGCAGGGTTGCGGGCGGCACCATCCCCTTGATGGGCACCAACACCTGCCCGCTCTTCTTGCCGAACACGGGCACGGAGTTCAGCAGGCCCACCGTGTACGGGTGGAGCGGATGGTGGAACAGCTCGCCTACCGCGGCATACTCCACGATCTTGCCGAGGTACATGACGGCCACATGGTCGGCCAACTGCGAGACGACCCCCAGGTTGTGCGTGATGAGCAGGATGGACGAATCGAAGTCGGCCTGCAGTTGGCGCATCAGGTCGAGGATCTGCGCCTGGATGGTCACATCCAGCGCGGTGGTGGGCTCGTCGGCAATGAGGATGGCCGGGTTGCAGGAGAGTGCCAGGGCAATCATGACGCGCTGGCGCATGCCGCCGCTCATCTGGTGGGGAAACTCGTTGAGCCGCTGCTCGGGCGCGCTGATCTGGACCTTGTGCAGCATCTCCAGCGCGCGCTCCATGGCTTCCTTGCGGCCGACCTTCTGGTGGATTTCGACCGATTCCGCAATCTGCCGGCCGATGGTGTACAGCGGGTTGAGCGATGTCATCGGTTCCTGGAACACCATCGCGATTTCGCCGCCGCGGATGTGGCGCATCTCCTGGCCCTTTGGGTCCAGTGTGGTAATGTCGACGGCCTGCCCTTCCTCCAGTCGCAGGAAGATTTGGCCATCTACGATCTTGCCCGGCGGCTCCGCATAGAGCCGCATGATGGACATGGCCGTGATGCTCTTGCCGCAGCCGCTCTCTCCCACGAGGCCGAGCGTGCTCTTGCGCGGCAGGACGAAGCTGACGCCGTCCACTGCGCGCACGGTCGCGCGTTCGAGGAAGAAGTAGGTCTTGAGATTGTTGACTTCGAGGATGGCGGTTTCTGGGATTTGTGCGTTCATGCTGTTCTCACTCATGCCGATTCCCTGATCACAAGCTCCGGCGGCAAAACGAGCGGCGGATACACTGCATCCGGGTGGTGCAGGTGCTCCAGCAGGCGCAGGAAGGCCTGCCGGCCCAATTCGCGCTTGTCCACGCGTATGGTTGTCAGGTTAGGGACCACGATGGTCGCCAGGTCGGTATCGTCGAACCCGACGATCGCGCAGTCCTGGGGCACCCGATGACCCAGCTCGCGGCACGCTTTCAGCGCGCCGATCGCCATCATGTCGTTGTAGGCGAAGATGGCGGTCAGTTCGCCATGCCGGGCCAGCAGGCGCCGGGTCGCGCCGTAGCCTCCGTCGATCTTCGCCAGGTCGCGCTCGATCCGGTCCGGCTGCACAACCAGATCGTGCGCACGCAGGCTGGACAGATAGCCCCGCTCGCGCCAGCGCCGCGCGGGCGGCGATTCCATGTTGGCCAGCATACCGATGGCCCGGTGGCCGCGGCCGACCAGATAATCGACGGCCAGCCGCGCGCCGCCCTCGAAGTCGGGACGGACATGGCTGATGTTGGGATGCTCGACCAGCCCGTGGATGAGCACCAGCGGGCGGAAGCGCTCCGCGAACTCCGCCAAGTACCCGTCGCTGTACGAGGTGGCGTAGACAATGAGGCCATCGACGCCGTAAGCGACCAGCGACTCCAGGATGTGCTGTTCCTCATGCGGGTCTTCGTCGCTGGTCGCGAGAAATGTCTGGTACGCGTGTTCGCGGCCGGCAGCCTGCACACCGCGCGCGATGTCCGTGAAATAGGGATTGTCCAGGGTGACGACCACCAGGCCGACAATCTGCGTGCGCTGGGTGACAAGCGCACGCGCAAGGAAATTGGGTCGATAGCCCAGGGCATCAATGACAGCGAGGACACGCTGCCGGGTGACATCGGAGATCTCGGCCTGGTGGTTGACCACCCGGGAGACGGTCTTGATGGAGACACCGGCCTGCAGCGCCACATCGCGCATCGTAACTGGCACAGGGACACTCCTGTGAGCCTGGAATTGCCGGTTATGGAAATAACACCGTTCGCTTTGGAATGAGAGTAGCCGGGAGAGGAAGGTCACAGACGTCGCGGCTACTCCCTGTCAACGCTGTCAATACTGTAGCACAGTCGGGGATGGCTGTCAATAGTGCAAAATGCAACGGATGCTGTGTGTTTGGCTGGCAGGCCCTCCCCGCCGTCACTCTTTCAGATTCGTTGTTGCGGAGATCTCGGCGGTGAACCGTTCGACGAATTCCTTCTTGTGGCTGCCGGCCCATTCGAAGTCATAGTCAAGCAGCCGCACGTTGAGCAGGCCGGGGTGGGTCAGCTCGACGCCCGTTACAGTGGGGGCCTGGAACGCGCCGTAGCGCGGGCCAAGCGCCTGGGCCTCCGCGGTCAGCGCCCAGTCATACCAGCGCTGCGCTTCCGTCAGGTGACGGGCGCCCTTGAGGATGGCCATGCCGCCAATTTCGTAACCCGCGCCCTCGGCCGGGAAGGTGAGGATCAGTGCATCGTCGTTTCCGCTTGCGGCATCGTGCGTTTCCATGAGCCGGACGATGTCGTGCGAAAACGCAATGGCCACCGCGCCTTTGCCGTCTGCAACCAAATCGACGGGCAGCGCGCCGCTGCGTGTGTACTCCCGCACCTGCCCATGCAGCTCTGCCATGTAAGCCCAGCCGTCGGTCTCACCCCTCAGCTGCAGGACGGTTGCCAGCGCGGTGTAAGCCGTGCCGGAGGTGTAGGGGTGGGCCATCACCACCTCGCGGTGGAACTCAGGCCTGAGCAGGTCGCTCCAGGAGGTTGGCGCTGCCACGCCGGGGTGATCGGCCAGCCAGGCCTGGCTCGTGCAGAAACCGAGGCTGCCGACATAGATGCCCGCCCAGGTGTTGTCGGGATCGTGATACTTGGCTTCGTCGAGCAGATTGGCGACGTTGGGTGAGACATAGGATTCCAGCAGCCCTTCCTGTTTGGCGGCGATGTAGCCGTCCAGCGGCCCGCCCCACCAGATATCGAACTGCGGATCGTCCTTCTCCAGCCGGATGCGTGCAAGCGCTTCACCGCTGGACATCCGGACATAGCTGACCTCGATGCCGGTCTCCGCCTCAAACTCCTGGGCCATGCCCTGGCACCACTCCTCCGCCGGAGAGCAGAGGACATTCAACGAGCGTTCCGTTGCCGCCGGCGGGGTGCAACCTGCTGCACCGCCCGCGACTAGAGCCACCAATACCAACCACCCCAAGACGAATCTGAGTCTTCGATACATACCCTGCCTCCCCCTGTCCCATCATGCAGTTGACGAATATAGCACAAGCGCAAGGCAATGACAAGATGCCGGGGTGATGTGCTAAAATGAGGCCCATGATCCAACTGACTGACTTGCTCGCTGCAACCGGCGGCGCACTGCACCTCAGCGGCCTCGCAGCCGCCTTCACGTCCTTCTGCTGGGACTCGCGCCTCGCACAGCCGGGCCAGCTTTTCGTCGCGGTCAAGACCGAGCGCGCGGATGGGCACGATTACATCCGCCACGCACACGCGCAGGGCGTGACCGGCGTCTTGTGTGAACGGCCCGTTGACCTCCCACCGCAGACCGTCGCAGTGGGCGTCGTGCCCGACACGCGGGCCGCAGTCCAGGCGTGGGCGCGCTTTGCGCTGGCGCGGCAGCAGGTCGAAGTCATCGGCATCACCGGCAGCGTCGGCAAGACGACGGCCAAGGAAGCCATCGCACACGTGCTCGACGGCGACGCGGGCGCGGCCATCTTCCGCAACCGCGCCAACTACAACGGGCTGTATGGGCTGCCGCTGGCCCTCGGTGAGCTGCAGCCGGAGCAGCGCATTGCGGTCCTCGAGATGGCCGCGGACCATTTCGGTGAGATCGCGCGGCTGTGCGAGATTGCGCCGCCCTGCACCGGCGTGGTGACCACGGTCGAGCCGGCGCACCTCGCGACGTTCGGCACGTTGGAGGCCATCGCCCGCGAGAAGTCGGCGCTGGTGGCCGCGCTGCCCGCGGATGGGCTGGCCGTGCTGAATGCCGATGACCCGCGCGTGGCCGCGATGGCCGCGCTGTCCGCCGCGCCGGTCGTGACCTTCGGCACGGAGACCTGCGGCGGCCGCGCCGACATCTGCGCGCGGGAGTTGGTCGTATCGCGTGAGGGCCTGGATTTCGTGGTGTACACCCCGGCCGGCCGGCGCAAGTTGCACATCCCGCTCCTGGGCCGTCACCAGGTCTACGCCGCGCTGGCCGCGCTCGCGGTCGCGCTGCACCGTGGGATCGCTCTCGATGTCGCGGTGGCACGGCTGAGCACGCTGCCGCGCGTGCCGGGCCGGCTGTATCCGCTCGCGGGCGTGGCGGGGAGCCTGCTGCTGGACGACTCCTACAGCTCCAGCCCCGCGGCTGCGGAGGCCGCGCTGGATACGCTGGCCGCGGTCGATGGCCGGCGCAAGATCGCGGTCCTGGGCGACATGCTCGAGCTGGGCGATTTCGAGGCCGTGGGGCATGAGCAGGTGGGGCGCAAGGCCGCGACGTGCGTCGACCTGCTCGTCACCCGCGGGGAGCGCGGCCGGCACATCGCGGAGGCCGCACGCGCCGCGGGCCTGCCGCCCGAGCAGGCGCTCATTACCTATACCGCCGAGGATGCCGTACGCGCCGTGCGCGAGCGGGTGGGGCCGGGCGATGTGGTGCTGGTCAAGGGCTCGCTGGCCGCGCGCATGGAGCAGGTCGTCGCGCTGCTGCTGGCCGAGCCGACCGACGCGCCCGCGCATCTCGTCCGCCAGGACGCGGGCTGGCAGGCGGTCGTCACCGTTTCGTCGCAGCGGCCGACCTGGCTGGAGATCGACCTGGGCGCGATTGCGGGCAATGTCCGGCAGTTGAAGGCTCTCGCGGGCGCGGCGGAACTGCTGATTTCGCTCAAGGCGGACGCGTACGGCCACGGCGCCATCCAGGTCGCGCACACCGCGCTGCACAACGGCGCCACCTGGCTCGGTGTCGCGACGTTCAGCGAAGGCGTCGCACTGCGACGCGCGGGGATCGACGCGCCCATCCTGGTGCTCGGCTACACGCCCGCGTGGCAGGCGCGCGACCTGCTGCGCCACAACCTGACCGCGACGGTGTTCGATCTGGATGTGGCGGCCGCGTTGAGCCGCGCTAGCCTGGCGCTCGAACGGCCGGCGCGCGTGCACGTCAAGGTGGACACGGGCATGGCCCGGCTCGGCGTGTTCCCCGACGCGGCGTTGGAGTTCGTGCGCGCGCTGTCCGCGCTGCCCGGCGTCGCGGTCGAAGGCATCTTCACGCACCTGTCGGTGGCGGACGGTGATACGGAGTTCGAAGTCGAGTATACGGCCAAGCAGCTGGCGGCATTCCATGCCCTGCTGGACAGCCTGGCTGCCGCGGGCATGGGCATTCCGCTCGTTCATGCTGCAAACAGCGCGGGGCTGCTGGCCGCGCAAAGCGACCGGCTGCGCAACGCGGTCGCCGCGCGCCAAGCGGCCGGTGCGCCATTGGACGCACACACGATCGTCCGGGCAGGGATTGCCGTGTACGGGCTCGACCCGTCGCCCGGCGTGCGCTGCCCGGACGGCTTCCGGCCCGCGCTGGCCTGGAAGACACAGATTGCGCAGGTCAAGACGCTGCCGCCGGGCAGTTACGTCGGCTACGGCGCGACGTACTGCACTGCGGGCCAGGAACGCATTGCGGTGATTCCGGTGGGATATGCGGACGGGTTCCGCCGCGCGCCGCAGCACTGGGGGGAGGTGCTGGTGCACGGCCAGGCCGCGCCGATCGTGGGCCGGGTGTCGATGGACCAGACGATGATCGACGTCACGCACATCGACCGCGTGCGCCAGGGCGATGAGGTGGTGCTGATCGGCCGGCAGGGAGACGCCGCGATCACCGCGGAGGACGTCGCCCGCCGCCTCGGCACGATCAACTACGAGGTGGTCTCCGCGATCCTGGCGCGCGTGCCGCGGGAAGGGCATGGTTGAGGGTTGTGCGCGCGGCCGTCAGCGAATACTTCAACGAATTGAACGAATCGTGGCCGGGCACGGAGATTCGTTGATGCGTGCCCGTGCGGAGCGAGCGAAATGCCATCCGTGGATGGTGCTGTTATGCGGTTTCCTTCACCCGTTCTGCCAAATCATGCCACCACGAGAGCTCCCAAAAGCGGTTGGCAGCGGCGCTCGTCGATGGTGCTACGAATAACTCGGTCACACCAATACGCTCGGCCTGGAGCCCATAGACGATTGCTCTGGTGCCGAAGAACTCCTGTGCGGCGCGCTTGCCGTTGAAGCATAGATATCGGGGTTTCAGTTTAGCGATCTTGTCCTGCAGGCGTGCGGCATCCGACCCGTCAAAGCGGATCGAGGTGTCGGAGCCGGACTGACCCTTGACCAGATCGGTAAGGCCGATGCCGAAATCAAGCAGAAACGGGGCTTCAATCGGGGCCAGTTGACGTGGTGTAAGGCCGACATCTGCAAGCACGCGCCAGAACTTGTTCCCCGGACCTGCGTAGTAGTGCTTACGTTGGCTTGATCGAGTGCCGACCGCAGTGCCACAGACGATGAGCATCAAGCCTGGCTTCACGATATCCTCAAGCATTTCCGTTTCCTTTTAGGATATGTTGGGCAGGTGCGCGGCCATCCACGAATACGCGAATGACGCCCGAATAAACGAATCGTCGGACCCGACGACAATTCGCTTATTCGTTGAGTAATTCGTTGACGGCCGCGCGCACACCCTACCCTACGTGCACCCTCACCTCCGCACCGGTCGTCATCCCGCTCGACACATCCCCGCCGGGCAGCCCGCGCAGCAACAGGCGCCACGGCTTCTGCGCACTCGTGGTGCGCGCCGTCACCGTGTCGCCCGTGCGCGTCACCTCGACGCGCAGCACCTCCTGCCCCTGTGCATCGGGCACGGTCGCGGCGGCCGTCGCGCCGTCGTCCAGGGCGAACACGTGGAACGTCACGCCATCCGCATAATCATAGTCGGGCCGCGCGTCAGCTGCGCCGACCGGGATGACCGTGTTGGGCCGGACCATCAGCGGCAGGCTGAGGTAGTCGTGCGTCTCGCGCTGCCAGTGGCCGCCCTCCACCACTGCGCCGGTCAGGAAGTGCGTCCAGCGGCCCGGCGGCAGGTAGTAGCTGACCGCGCCGTCTGCGGTGAAGACCGGGGCCACAAGCAGCCCATCGCCGAGCATGTACTGGCGGTCGAGCGTATCGCACGCGGGATCATCCGGAAATTCCAGCACCATCGCGCGCAGCATGGGCGTGCCGGTCGTGTGTGCTCGGATGGCCTGGCCGAACAGGTAGGGCATCAGCCGGCACTTGAGCTTCGTGAAATGCCGCAGCACATCGACCGCTTCCTCATCGTACAGCCACGGCACGCGGTACGAGCTGCTGCCGTGCAGCCGGCTGTGCGAGGAGAGAAGGCCGAACGCACACCAGCGCTTGTACACATCTGCGGACGCGGTCTGTTCGAACCCCCCGATGTCATGGCTCCAGAAGCCGAACCCCGACAGTCCGAGCGACAGGCCCCCGCGCAGGCTCTCGGCCATCGACTCGAAGGTCGCGGTGCTGTCGCCGCCCCAGTGCACCGGGAACTGCTGGCCACCGGTCGTGGCCGAGCGCGCAAAGACTGCCGCCTCGCCCACCCCGCGCTCCACTTCGAGCAGCTCGAATACGGTCTTGTTGTACAGGTAGAGGGTAGGACAAAACATAATCAGTGGGGATGGGTCGGCGCGGAACGGCACAAAACATAATCGAGGGATTGGCGCCAATTGGAGCCTGCGCAGGAGCTCGGGGGTGCAGCAGCGGCGGCTGGGATGTCTGAGGCGTGGCTGGGGGGCCAGGGGCAGGCGGAATGGGCGGCTGTCGGACGCGGCCAGGGGACCGCGCCGCTGACACTGCGGGCGGCCGGAGCGATGGAGAGGCCATCGTGTGGTGGTCAGGCGGTGGCGGGACCAGGCGGCTTGGGCTGGCGGGCCAGTTCCTCC
>CAZTMA010000090.1:0-21810 GCA_964614645.1 uncultured Anaerolineales bacterium | reverse complement strand
CATCACTGATTGCACTTTGGCACAGCCAGATGCTGGCAAATTAGCAATCACGGTAGTCTAAATGAGTGGCAGAAAGCTTCGGCACCTTGCCGTCAAGCGGACGTTTCAGCTCACCATTCGTGCCAATTCGGCAAGCGGCTCAGTGTTATCGGGCTGCCTGATATACGATGTTGTGTAATTGCTGTAGCGGATGCTGCCCGACCGGTCAACCAGGATCACGGTCGGAGTAAAGACCATGAACGATTGTAAGAGCGCGCGCCGCGCGTCGATCCCGTACTGCTTCGCTACCACTGCACCCTTGTCGCTCAGGATCGGATAACCGTTGCCGTTTTCGCTGACATACCTGGAAATCATTCTGGGGCCGTTCGGGACCACCACGAGCACCTCTGCGTTCAGCTCCTTGAACTTGGGATAATCGTGGCGCAACTGCGCCATGTGATTGACACAATGTCTTCAGACGAATCCCAAATTGAAGACCACCAGAACGTTGTGCGAGCGACAGATTTCTGATAGGGTAAATGGTGTTGCCTGGTGATCAGGCAAGGTAAAATCCGGGGCAATGTCGCCCACTGACAGATGTTTCATATCAGACGCTCGCCGCCATCCACCGGCAGCACCGCGCCCGTGACGTACTCCGCCTCCACCAGGTAACGCACCGCGCGCGCCACATCCTCGGGCGTGCCCCAACGCTTCAGCAACGTCCGCTTCGCGCTGGCCGCCAGTTGCTGCTCCGTATACTCCGGCGGCGGCAGGACCGGGCCGGGTGCGATCGCATTGACGCGCACCGCGGGCGCCAGCTCCATGGCGAGCGAGTAGGTCATGTTCAGCAGCCCGGCCTTCGCAACCGAATGCGGCAGGAAGTTCGGAAACGGCGTGAAGGCAGAGAGATCCACGATGTTGACGATCGCACCGTCGCCGTGTGCAGCGAGGTGCGGTGCGGCGGCTCTCGCACAAAGGAACGGCCCCTTCAGGTCCACCGCAATCTGCCGGTCCCATTCGGCCTCACCCAACTCTGCCCACGGCGTGCGCTGCCAGACGGACGCGCTGTTGACAAGCACGTCCAGCCGGCCCAACTCGCTGACCGCCCGGTCAATCAGCCGCTGCACCTGGTCGCCCTGCGAAACATCGGCCTGCTGCGCGATAGCCCGCCGGCCCAGCGCCCGAATCTCCGTGACCGTCTCCTCCGCCGGCCCCGCAGAGGAATTGTAGTTCACCACGATGTCTGCACCTGCAGCCGCCAGCTCAAGGCTGATGGCCTTGCCAACCCGGATTGCACCGCCCGTAACGAGCGCGACTTTGCCCTGTAAGTTCATTAGTGCTCCCTTCCTCCATCCTGCATGGCGTACCCTATTGCAAAGCGATTATACTCCCGATGCAAGTGGATTGTCATGTCCATAGCCTGCTTAATTTCGATAATTTACACATACGTATTTGACAAAAATCACATAACGTGATATTATCGCACCTGTGAATTGCCGAAGGATGTGAGGAAACGAGATGTTACAGAAGCAGTTAACCGGCAGTCCTGCAGGCGAGTTATTGACCATCCTGCAGCGCAGGGGCACTGCCACGGTCAAGGACCTGGAAGACCTGTTGGGCGTAACCGCGAACGCGATTCGCCAACAGCTTACCGGTCTGCTGGCGGAAAGTTACATCGAGCAGCGTGCCGAGAATATCGGCCGCGGCCGGCCGAAGCACGTCTACAACCTGACGCCGAAAGGCCGGGCACTTTTCCCGCACCACTACGACGAGTTCACTAATTCCCTGTTGCGCGAGATCCTGCTGACCGAAGGGCCGCAGAAGGTCCAGGAACTCCTGGCCCGCCTGAGCAAGCGCATGGCCGACCAATATGCCCGCCAGATCGGCAGCGAGGCGCCTGCCGAGCGCATGGTGGCCTTGAGCGAGCTGCTCAACGCGAAGGGCATCATGTCGGAAGTGCACATCGAAGCCGACGGCGTCGTGTTCAGGGAATACACCTGCCCGTACTACGAGCTGGCACGCGAGTACCGGGCGATTTGCGATATGGAACAAGGCATGATTGCCCAGGTGGTCAACCAGCCGGTCGAGCTGGTATCGTGCACCCTGGACGGGCATCATGGCTGCAAATTCAAACTTGAGACTGATACAGAAAATCCAGCCTGAAGGAGCAAAATACGTATGTCTGTCGAGTTGGTCATCCAGGATCTCCATGTGAATGTCGAGGGCAAGCCGATTCTGAAGGGCGTTAACCTGACGATCCGGCCCGGTGAAGTCCATGCCTTGATGGGGCCGAACGGCTCCGGCAAGAGCACCCTGGCGTACACCATCGCCGGCCACCCGCACTACGAGGTGGTGGGTGGCGATATCCTGATGAACGGGCAAAGCCTGCTGGAGTTGGAACCGGATCAGCGCGCCAAGGCGGGTGTCTTTCTGGCCTTCCAGTACCCCACGGCCATCCCGGGTGTCAGCATGGCGAATTTCCTGCGCCAGGCCGTCAGTGCCGTGCGCGGGTACACCGAGAAGGCCAAACAGGTGGTGGCAGACGGCGGCGCGGCCAAACCCATCGGCTCCGAATTGATGCCGATGCGCGAGTTCCGCAAGGAACTCATGGAGAAGATGGATCGGTTGCATATCGACCCGGCCTTCGCGCGCCGCTACCTGAATGAAGGCTTCTCCGGCGGCGAAAAGAAGCGCGCGGAGATCCTGCAGATGGCGATGCTGGAGCCGAAGTTCGCGGTCCTCGACGAGACCGATTCCGGGCTGGACATCGACGCCCTGCGCGTGGTGTCCGAGGGCGTCAACAGCGTGATCGGTCCCAACCTCGGTGTCCTGTTGATTACGCACTATCAGCGGCTGCTGAACTACATCAAGCCGCATTTCGTGCACGTCTTCTATAACGGCCAGATTGTCATGTCAGGCGGGCCGGAGCTGGCGCATGAGCTGGAGTCAAAGGGCTACCAGTGGATTCGCGAGCAGTTCGGTGAACCGGTAAACGGGCAGGAAGTGGCCTGAGCGGGCTGGATTGCTGGATCGAGGAGAGAGTTATGTCGGCTACAAATTCCGATCACCAGATTCTCGGTGATCTCAAGACCGAATACCAATACGGCTGGAGCCAGCCGGAGAACTACGCGTTCAAGTCGCGCAAGGGTCTCGACCACGAGATCGTGGACCAGATCAGCGTCATGAAGGGCGAGCCGGAGTGGATGCGCAAGCTGCGCCATGAGGCGCTGGACATCTTCCTGTCCAAAGCCATCCCCACGTGGGGCGCGGACCTCAGCGGCATCGACTACCAGGACATCTACTATTACATCAAGCCGACCGAGGCCCAGGGCAAGAGTTGGGACGATGTACCCGCGGACATCAAGGAAACGTTCGACAAGCTGGGTATTCCCGAGGCGGAGCGCAAGTTCCTGGCCGGCGTGGGCGCGCAGTATGAGAGCGAAGCCATCTACCACTCGCTCAAAGAAGAGTGGGAGAAGCTCGGCGTCATCTTCATGGACTCGGACAGCGGTCTGCGCGAGCACGAGGACATCTATCGTGAGTATTTCGGCACGGTCGTACCCTCGACCGATAACGTCTTTGCTGCGCTGAACACGGCCTTCTGGTCGGGCGGCTCGTTCGTGTACGTGCCGAAGGGCGTCCACCTTGACATCCCCCTGCAGGCGTACTTCCGCATCAACGCGCAGAGCATGGGGCAGTTCGAGCGCACCCTGATCATTGTTGACGAGGGCGCGACCGTACATTATGTCGAAGGCTGCACTGCACCCACCTACTCCGAGGACTCGCTGCACAGCGGCGTCATCGAGATCATTGTGCGCAAGAACGCGCGCTGCCGCTATACGACCATCCAGAACTGGTCCACCAACGTCTACAACCTGGTGACCCAGCGCTCGCTCGTCTACGACGGCGGCACGATGGAGTGGGTCGACGCGAACCTCGGCTCGAAGGTCACGATGAAGTACCCGTCGGTCTACATGCTCGGAGCGGGCGCGACGGGGCAGATTCTCTCGATGGCCTTTGCAGGCCCGGGGCAGCACCTGGACACGGGCGGCAAGCTTGTCCATGCCGCGCCTGACACGACCAGCCAGCTGATCTCGAAATCCATCAGCAAGGGTGGGGGCCGCGCATCGTACCGGGGCCTGCTCAAGGTAAGTAAGGGCGCGACGGGCGCAAAATCCAACGTCGTCTGTGACGCGCTGCTGCTGGATGCGCAGAGCCGGTCAGACACCTACCCCTACATCGAGATTGATGAAGAGGATGTGACGGTGGGTCACGAGGCGTCGGTCAGCAAGATCGGTGAGGAGCAGCTCTTCTACCTGATGAGCCGCGGGCTGAGCGAGGACGAGGCGAGCGCCATGATCGTTTCCGGCTTTATCGAGCCGATGGTCAAGGAACTGCCGATGGAGTATGCCGTCGAAATGAACCGGCTGATCCAGTTGCAGATGGAAGGCTCGATTGGTTAAGGGAGTGGTGACGAACATGACGACGAGTCCAAACCTGGCAGTAGCGGAAAACATCTCTTCGGCAAGCGTAGAAGCCCACTCCAAGCTGCGCCGAGAACCGGCCTGGCTGCTTGAAACACGGCTTAAAGCCTGGCGCTTCTTCGAGGAAATCCCCTGGCCCACCGGCGCAGAGGAGACCTGGCGGCGCACCAAGCTCACCGGCTTCAAACTGGAAGACTACCGACCCCTGGATGGCATGGTCGCGGGCGACAGGTTGCCAGAGGAAGCCGACCAGAGTCTGCATGAAGTGGCGGCGGTTGCCGATATGGCCCTCGTGGACGGCGCGCGTCGGCACTATCGGATGAGCGACGAGCTGGCGCAGCGCGGGGTCATCTTCACCGACCTTGCGACGGCCGTCCAACAGCACCCGGAACTGGTGCAGCGGGCGCTCGGCAGCGTGGTCGCGACCGACGAAAACAAGTTCAGCGCGCTCCACTATGCCCTGTGGAACAGCGGTACATTCGTCTATGTTCCGCGCAATGTGGTAATTGACCAGCCGTTGCAGACGGTGGTCTACCAAAGCGAGGGCAAGCAGGCCGGCTTCCACCACACGCTGGTCCTGACCGAGGAAAGCGCGGTTGTCACCCTCGTGGAGGATTACCTGGGCGCGGCGAGCGGCCTGAGTAACAACGTTGTTGAATTGGCTGCGGGGCCGAACAGCCAGCTTCACTATCTGCACCTGCAGAATCTGGCCGAGAGCGCGTGGAACTTCAGCACGCAGCGCATGCAGTTGCAGCCGGACAGTCTCGTGCGCTACTTCATCGGCTCGTGGGGCAGCCGCCTGAGCAAGGCGTGGATCAACATGGAATTGAGCGGACGGGGTGCACACGGTGAACTGCTGGGGCTGTACTTCCCCGGCGGCCGCCAGCACCTTGACCATCACACGAACCAGCTCCACGTCGCGCAGAACACTACCAGCGACCTGCTCATCAAGGGCGCGCTGAAAGATCGCTCGCGCTCGGTCTATCAGGGGTATATCAAGGTCTACCCTGGCGCGCAGAAGACCAATGCGTACCAGGCTAACCGCAACCTGATGCTGAGCAAAACCGCGCGTGCCGACAGCATTCCCGGCCTCGAGATCGAGGCCGACGACGTGCGCTGCACGCACGGCGCGACCGCGGGCCAGGTGCCTGCCGAGTACATCTTCTACCTGATGTCGCGCGGCATCGACCGCACCAACGCCGAGCGCATGATCGTTCAGGGCTTCTTCGAAGAAGTCCTGAACCGCATCCCGGTCGAGGGCGTGCGCAACAAGCTCGAAACCGAGATCGCGCGAAAGTTGGGACTTTAGCGGGTTACAGGTTTGTAAGTTGCAGGTTGAAGGTTGAGGCGTCAGTCTCCATGCCACCAACTTTCGACCTGCAACTATAGAACCTGAAACCGTTACGTGGAGGTACACATGAGCCAGGGCTATGCCCATCCGGATAAGCTCGTCACGACGCAGTGGGTCGCGGATCACCTCGATGATCCCGGCGTCCGCATCGTCGAATCCAACGAGGACTTACTGCTCTACTCGCGCGGCCACATTCCGGGCGCAGTGCAGATCGACTGGGTTGGGGACCTGAACGACCCGATCACGCGTGACTACCTGAATCGCGCGCAGTTCGAAGACCTGATGCGGCGCAACGGCATCGCCAACGACACCTTCGTCGTCTTTTACGGCGACAAGAATAACTGGTGGGCCTGCTACGCGCTCTGGATCTTCGAGTTGTTCGGCCATACGCAGACAGCGGTCATGGACGGTGGACGGCTCAAGTGGGAACAAGAAGCCAGGCCGATGACCCGGGAAGTACCGAGCCTGCCGCGGACCGAGTACCATGCGCAGGACCGGGCCGACTACAAGATCCGAGCTTTCCGAGAGGATGTCCTGGCTCACATTGCGGCCAACCGCCCCCTGGTGGATGTGCGCAGCCCCGGCGAATACACCGGCCAGCTCTATCACATGGAAGGGTATCCCCAGGAGGGTGCGCTGCGCGCCGGCCACATCAAGGGTGCAGTCAACGTGCCGTGGGCACGCGCCGCCAATCCGGGCGACGGCACCTTCAAGCCGGCCGAGGAACTGCGCGCCATCTACGAGCGCGAACAGGGCCTTGAGCGGGACGACAACGTCATCGCCTACTGCCGCATCGGGGAGCGGTCAAGCCACACCTGGTTCGTGCTGAAGTACCTGCTCGGCTACCCCAACGTGCGCAACTACGACGGCAGTTGGACGGAGTGGGGCAACCTGGTCGGCGTGCCGATCGAGCGGTAAGGGCCAATCTTCCTTTTTGCACCCGACCGCGCTATACTGAGCGTTCGTGGAGGGATTTGCCAGCGTGGACCGACAAGCGCAGATCGACTTTATCCTGGATCATTATGAGAACCCGCGGCATTACGGCGCGCTGCCAGAAGCCACTGTGATGCAGAAGGGCGGCAACCCGGGTTGCGGCGATATCGTGACCTTCTATCTGAAGGTGGACGGCGATGGGCGCATCGAGGACATCTCGTTCGAGGGCGAAGGCTGTACCATTAGCCAGGCGGCATCGTCCATCGTGACCGAGCTGTTTCACGGCAAGACGCTGGCTGATGTTGAAGCCACATCGAGCGATGCCATCCTCGACTTGCTGGGCCGCGAGATTGCCGCCACACGGCTCAAGTGCGCGACGCTGGGCCTGAACACGACGAAAGAAGCCGTGCGCGTAGTGCGGCGGCGGAGCCAGGAGGGTTAGCATGATTCAAACTGAAGCGACGCTGCCAGCCATGCGCCAGAACGGCCGCGGACTCGACGTCGAGCGTATCCGCGCGGACTTCCCGATCCTGCAGCGGCAGATCCGAGGCAAGCCGCTCGTCTACCTGGACAACGCGGCCAGCTCGCAGAAGCCGGTCGCGGTCCTGGATGCGATGGATCGATATTACCGCAATACCAACGCGAATGTCCACCGCGGGGTCCATACGCTGAGCGAGGAAGCGACCGCCCAGTATGAAGCGGTGCGCGGCAAGCTCACCGCCTTCATCGGTTCATGCTGCCCGAAAGAGGTCGTCTGGACGCGCAACGCGACGGAGGCCCTCAATCTCGTGGCATTCTCCTGGGGCCGGGCCAACATCCAGCGCGGGGATCGTATCCTGCTGACCGAGATGGAGCACCACTCTAACCTTGTGCCCTGGCAGATTCTCGCGGCAGAGCGCGGCGCGGAACTGGATTTTGTGCCGGTGACGGACAACGGTTTCCTGCGATTGGAACTGCTCAACAAGCTGCTCACGCCCCGCACGAAACTCTTTGCGTTCACCGCGGCGTCAAACGTCGTCGGAACCATCAATCCCGTCAAGGAGATGACGGCGGCGGCGCACAAGGCCGGTGCGCTGGTCCTTGTGGACGCGTGTCAGGCTGTACCGCACATGCCGGTCAATGTGCAGGACCTCGACATCGACTTCATGGCGTTTTCCGGCCACAAGATGCTCGGGCCGACAAGCATAGGCGCGCTGTGGGGCCGGCGTGAACTACTGAATGCCATGCCGCCATTCATGGGCGGGGGCGATATGATTCGCGAGGTCCACCTGCGCGAGTCGCGCTGGAACGAGATTCCCTGGAAGTTTGAGGCCGGCACGCCCGCGATTGCCGAGGTTATCGGCCTGGGCGCGGCCGTGGACTATCTGCAGGAGATCGGCATGGACGCGGTGCAGGCCATGGAACGCGAGTTAACTCAGTACGCGTACGAGCTCATGGCTGAAATTGAGGGCCTCAAGATCCTGGGGCCGGGGCCGGAGGAGCGCGGCGGACTGGTGAGCTTCGTCCTGGGCAACACTCACCCGCATGATATTGCGGCCGCACTAGACAGCATGGGCATCGCCATTCGCGCGGGCCATCACTGTGCACAACCGCTGCACGAGCGCTATGGCCTTCCGGCGAGCGCACGGGCGAGCTTCTACATCTACAATACGCGGGAAGAAGTGGATGCATTGGTGGCCGGCCTGCAGAAAGTCGTCGAGTATTTCGGAGTCTGATACACGGACTCCGTCAAAGAGGAAGAATCATGGACCTGTACGCAGAAGAAATCATCGATCACTATAAGCACCCGCGCCACTTCGGGCACCTGGATGATCCAACGTTGACCTACCACGACAGCAATCCATTCTGTGGCGACGAGATTACTTTGGAGTTGAAGATCGAGGATGATAAGGTCGTGGATGTGGCCTTTTCCGGTCACGGGTGCGCTATCAGCCGGGCAGCTGCCTCGATGATGACGGAGGAGATTATCGGCAAACCCTTGTCGGAGCTCAAGGAGTGGTCGAAGGACGAAGTCCTCGACCTGCTCGGCATCGAAGTGGGGCCTGTGCGCATGAAGTGCGCGCTGCTGCCCCTCAAGGCTATGAAGGCCGCGGTCTGGGGCCTGGCAGATGAGGTTGAGGAATAACTGTGGCGAAATTCGTGAAGGTCGCCCGTGTCGATGACATCCAGCCGGGCGAGAAGAGAATCTACGAGGTCGACGGAATTCTAGTCGTGCTCGTCAACCTGCACGGTGAGTTCTATGCTATTGAGGACACCTGCACGCACGACGGAGGACCGCTGGGCGAAGGCGAGATGCAGAACGGCCACCTGATCTGCCCGCGACACGGGGCGCGCTTCGACATCCGCACCGGCGCAGCCCTGTCGCTGCCCGCGGTGGACCCGACGCCCATCTACGAAGTCCGCGTGCAAGACGGCGACATCTACGTCGAGTCGTATTGAGAGGGATATGTTATGACAACGCCAACCGAAGACGACGTGCGTGAAGTAATCCGGCAGAACGTGTTTGATCCGGAAATCGGACTAAACATCGTGGACTTGGGCTTAATCTACGATGTCAAGGTGCCGGAGGGCAAGAGCGTGGACGTCAAGATGACGCTCACCAGCCCGGGCTGTCCGGTCGGCCCGCAGATTATCGCGGGCGTGCAGACCTACATTCACCAGAAGTATCCGGACCTGGAAGCGATCAACGTCCATGTCGTCTGGAGTCCGCTCTGGAATCCCGACATGATGACCCAGGAAGCCAAGGACCAACTGGGGTTCTTTTAGTGGCTGGCTCGCTTTATCTGGGCACGCAAGGCTGGACCTATCCGTCATGGGTAGGTCCATTCTACGCGGCCGGAACCAAGAGCACAGCCTACCTGCCCCACTACGCCACGCAGTTTCGCACGGTCGAGCTGGACACCACTTTCTACGCAATCCCGAGGCTGAGCACGATCGAGGGCTGGCGCGAGAAGACGCCTGCGGGCTTCCAGTTTGCCGCCAAGTTTCCCAAGGTCATTACCCACGAGAAGCTGCTTGTCGATAGCCGCGAGGAGACCTCCGCCTTTCTGAACGCGATGGCCGGGTTGGACGACAAGCTCGGCCCCCTGCTCCTGCAGATGCCGCCCTCGTGGACTGCAAGCGGCATGGACGCGCTCACGGGTTTCCTGGCCGGGCTGCCGTCCGGCGGGATGCGCTTCACTCTGGAAGTGCGGCACAGATCTTGGTTGGCCGCAGAGACCTTCCCGCGGCTGCTGGACCTGCTGCAGCGGCACGGGGTCGCGCTCTGCCTCGTGCAGCACGCGTGGATGCCCGCCCTCGAGAACCTCACCGCGCCGTTCACTTATGTCCGCTGGCTGGGCCGTCGCGAGGACATCCCTGACGACGACTTCTCGAAGGTCCGCATCAATCGGGATGTCCAGCTTGACCGTTGGGCTGCACTCATCGGCGATTACCTGCGCAACAACGTTACGGTTTACGGCTACTTCAACAATCACTACCAGGGCCACTCCCCCGCTTCAGTTCGCGCCATGCAGATGCGGCTGGATCTGCTGGACCCCGACGCCGTGCAGCACCAGTCCGACAACGCGACCTCCCCCTCAGATACACCCAGCCTGTTCGACCTCAACTGAGGTTTTCCGGCCCAACTGCTTGTTCGCTCTCGCATATTTCGTGCTATACTGAGGCCAGTTCCTCTTTCATTGTGTCCGGTAATTCAGCGGTCGCCCAACACAGGTTGGCCCAGGAGGCACGCAATGAAACTCTGGCTAATCATCCTCATCGGCGTCGCGGTCCTGCTCATTATCGCCTATCTCGGCATGGGGTACGTCATCTACGATAAGCTCGGCAACGTCAAGGGGTCATGCGACGAGCACCTTGCCAACCGTCCCGACAACTTCGCCCTCCATCCCGATTGGCCGGCCGGCTTCGATGTCGCGCCTTACTACCTATCTCCCTACGAGGCCGTTACATTCCGCAGCCGCGACCCTGAGATCGAGGTCGCCGGCTGGTGGATGCCCACCGACCCTGACGCCCCCGCCGTCATCCTGGTGGACGGGCTGGGCGGCTGCAAGAACTCCATTGCCGTGCTTGTTCCCGCCGGGATGCTGTGGCGCAACGGGTTCAACGTGCTGATGATCGACCTGCGTGACACCGGCGACTCAACCCTGGACGACGGCCGCTCGACCATCGGCAACGAGGAGCATCGCGACGTACTCGGTGCATGGGACTGGCTGGTCAACGAGAAGGGCTTCGGCCCTGGGAAGATCGGTCTCTTCGCCAATTCGCTGGGCGGCGCGAACGCCAACTATGCGTTCGCTGCGGAGCCGCGTATCGCGGCGTTGTTCCTGCAATCCACCTTTGGCAACCTGCAAGAGATCATCAGCGCGGAACTCACGCGCAACAATTACCCGGTCTTCCTGGCGCCCGGCGCGCTGCTCATGGGCAGCATCCTCACGGGCGAGAGTCTGTTCGCACGCAGCCCGGTGGAGGCTATCCGCCAAGCCGCCGGCCGCCCGGTCTACATCGTCCATACCCGCGCAGACTCGCGCATTGCCATCAGCCAGAGCGAACAGCTCGCCGCGGCCGCGCAGGCCGCTGGGGTAAACGTCACGACGTGGTTCCCGGATGACGGCGAGCACGTGCAGACGCCCGCCGCATATCCGCAGGAGTTCGAGCGGCGGATGGTGGGGTTCTTCAGAAGTACGTTAGGTGAGTAGCGGCAAGCAATGGCTTCAAGCCCAGGGATAGCATCGACAGAGGTAAGGTGCTAGAGCTTCCGACCCTTCGCGACCATCAGCCCGGGTTGGCACGAGCGGCAGAAGTGTGTTGAGATGCGCTCGTAGGTAATCTCGCTGATGCGGCCGCCGCAGCGGGGGCACTCGCCGTTAGCCTTGCCGTGCACCGCGAGGAAGTCGCGCACTTCCACGTCGATGTTATCCCCCACCCTTTCACGCAGCACCTCGATTGCCTTCGCCAACACATTGCGCATGCAGCCGTAGAGCCGGGCGATCTCGTCCGCGCTCAGGCTGGCGCGGCGGCGGAAGGGATAGATCGCCGCGCACCAGAGAATCTCGTCGGCATACGCGTTGCCGATGCCCGCCACGAATTCCTGGTTGGTCAGCACACCCTTGATCTCCCCGTTATGTCGCCTCAGCCGCTCCGCGAACAATTCCAGTGTCAGCGCGGGGTCGTCCGCCTCCGGTCCCAGGCTGGCAAAACCGGGCACCTGCGACAGATCCGACACCAGGTAGATCTTCCCCATGTCCTTCGCGTCGTGATAGCGCAGCTCCGTGCCGTCGGCCAGCGCGAGGACAAATGCATCGCGCGTCCGCGGCTTCTTGAGGGGTGTGCCGTAGCGGAGACGCCCCATCAACATGGGGTGATAGACGAGCGTCATCCCATCATCGAGGCCGAGCAGGAGGTACTTCCCGCGGCGCGCGACGCCAGTGAAGCGCCGGCCCGCCAGCCGCGCGGCCACATCATCCCCGAAGTAGTTGCGTACGATGATCGGTCGCAGCACCGTTGCAGACGCAATCTGCACCGCCGCGAGCCGCGGAGCCAGGTACTGACGGATGATTTCTAGGTCAGGGAGTTCGGGCATAGCTCTCGCCTTCAAGACAGCTCATTACCGATTTCTCTGTTTCGTTAAGTTTCAGCAGGTGACTCGTTGCCCGACGGCAGACCCAAGGCTTCGTACCAGGCTACATACGGCGTGTTCACCACCATCCGCCGGTTGTAGTCTGGCGCTCCGTCAGTCCACCAGACAGGACCTCGCTCGCCCAGCGCCACTTTGACATCGTTTACCTGCCGCCGGGCAATTGCTTCTGCATCCGCGTCACGCGCTCGCTTGGCGCGGCCTACCTCAGAGCGATGACGCATCAATTCGCGTGTGAGACGATGACGCTCATCTTCTGACAACGTAGGGTTGGTGCAGCGCCAGAGTCTGCCGCGTACGACAAAGTAGCGTCCATCTGGCGTTACAGGATAGCGCATCTAGCCCTTATATGTGTGACTTTATGGAGGTGGATTCCCCAAACATGTCGTCAATCAGATGCTCGGTTATTACACAAAGCGACTGACCGAAATGGACACAATTCGCGAGGTGGATGCCCGTCGCTCCAGGCTTATCAAGAACTACAGCAATTTATTGCCCCGAACTTCATGAGCGGACAAAAAGAAACAGCTACGGCTACGCATTCCCCCTCTCCCGCCGTGTACAGCGGGAGAGGGGTGGGTGGCCGCAGGCCGCACGGGGTCAGGTATTAGCTGCACCCTGGCGCGTAGCAGAGCTGAAGGTCCTTCGCAGCGCGGACCTCGTCCAGCCGCTTCATCGGCGCATGATGCGGCGCGGTCTTGAGCAGATCGGGCTGCTCGCGCGCTTCCGCTGCAATCTGGATCATCGCATCTGCAAACACATCCAGCGTCTCCTTGCTTTCCGTCTCCGTCGGCTCGATCATCAATGCCTCCGGCACGATGAGCGGGAAGTAGACCGTCGGCGGGTGCATGCCGAAGTCCATCAGCCGCTTGGCGATGTCCATGGTGCGGATCCCTGGCGCATCCTTGAGGATGCCCTGGGCCACGAACTCGTGCATGCAGGTCCGGTCGCCATGCGGGATGGGGTAAGTTCCCCGCAGCCGTGCCTGCAGGTAATTCGCGTTCAGCACCGCGTTTTCGCTGACCTGGCGCAGGCCCTCCGCACCGTGCATGCGGATGTATGTGTACGCCCGCACGAGGATGCCGAAGTTGCCCCAGAAGGCCTTGACCCGCCCGATGGAGCGCGGCGGCATGTGCCAGACGTACATATCATCTGCATCGCGCGCGACGATGGGCCCCGGCAGGTAGTCGGCCAGGTGCGCTGCCACGCCTACTGCACCGGAGCCCGGCCCGCCGCCGCCGTGCGGCGTGGAGAAGGTCTTATGCAGGTTGTAGTGCATGACGTCGAACCCGACCGCGCCCGGCTTGGCGATGCCCAGGATGGCATTGAAGTTGGCGCCGTCGCCGTAGACCAGGCCGCCCGCCTCGTGCACCAGCCGCAGCACCTCTTCGACATGCTCGTCGTATAGCCCGAGCGTGTTCGGATTGGTGAGCATCAGGCCGACGAGTCGGGGGCCATGCTGTGCAATCAGCTCACGCAGCATCGCCAGGTCCACGTTGCCGCGCGGGTCAGAGCGCACCTCGACAACCTTCAGCCCAGACATGCTGGTCGTCGCGGGGTTTGTGCCGTGCGCCGAGTCCGGCACGATAATGACATTGCGCTGCGTCTCGCCGCGGTCGTACAGGTACTTGCGCATGATGAGCACGCCGGTCAGCTCGCCGTGCGCACCGGCGGCCGGCTGCAAGGTGACGGCCGCAAAGCCGGCAATCTCTGCCAGCATTGCCTGCAGGTTATACATGAGCGCCATCGCGCCCTGCACGCTGTCCACCGGCTGCAGCGGGTGGAGTGTAGCCAGACCCGGCAGGCGCGCCGCGTACTCGTTCACCTTCGGGTTGAGCTTCATGGTGCACGAGCCGAGCGGGTAGAAGCCGGTATCGATCGAATGGTTGAGCTGGCTCAGCCGGACGTAGTGCCGCGTCAGGTCGATCTCGGATACCTCGGGCAGCGGCAGGTCCGCACGCAGCATGCCTTCAGGCAGTGCCGTCTCCGGCACATCGCAGTCCGGCAGGCCTACCGCCCGGCGGCCTGCACGGCAGATTTCGTAAATCAGCGGCTCGCCCATCACGCCACCTCCTCCAGGTCACTCGCTTCACCCACCGGGTCCGCCACGAATTCACGGAGCTCTGCCAACGCATCCGCCAGCGCCTCTATATCGGCCCGGTTGTTCATCTCGGTGACGCAGACGAGCATGTGATCCTTGAGTTCCGGATAGTCACTGCCCAGGTCGTAGCCGCCCAGGATCCCATATTCGTCCAGCAGGCGCCGGTTGACATCCGCGACGGGCAACGGGCATTGCACGACGAATTCCTTGAAGAACGGCCCATCCGACTTGACCGAGTAGCCCTCCAGGTCATCGATCAGTTTCGCAGCATAGTGCGCCTTGTGATAGCTCAGCTCGGCCACTGCGCGGAGTCCATACTTACCCATCGCCGCCATGTAGATGGCTGAGGCGAGCGCGTTCAACGCCTGGTTGGTGCAGATGTTGCTGGAGGCCTTGTCACGGCGGATGTGCTGCTCGCGCGTGCTGAGCGTCAGCACGTAGCCACGCGTCCCGTCCGCGTCCACCGTCTGGCCGACGATACGCCCCGCAGAGCGCCGAACCTCGCCCATCTTTATGGCAAAGAAACCGACATACGGCCCGCCGAAGCTGAGCGAGTTGCCCATGGGCTGGCCCTCGCCGCAGACCACATCCGCGCCATACTCGCCCGGCGGCACGAACAGGCCCAAGCTGATGGGGTCAGCCGAGACCACAAACAGTGCGCCGGCAGCATGAACTGTGTCGGCCAGCGCCTGCATCTCAGCCGGCGTATAGAGACGCCCCAGGAAATCAGGGTTCTGCACGATGACGCACGCCGTGTCCTTGTCGGCAAGTGCGGCCAGCGCATCGAGGTCGCCCAGGGCTGCGTTCTCGCCTACGGTTTGCACGCCCATGCCCTGCGTATAGGTATGGACTACCTCGCGATACTGCGGGTGCAGCGTTGGGCTGAGCACGACCTTGCTGCGCTTGTTCCGGCCGACCTGTAGCGCCATGATGACCGCCTCGGCGACCGCGGTTGCGCCGTCATAGTGCGAGACGTTCGACGCTTCCATGCCCGTCAATGCAGCAATCATGGACTGATACTCGAAGTGCGCCTGGAGCGTGCCCTGGCTGATTTCGGGCTGGTAAGGCGTGTATGCCGTGAAGAACTCCGATCGCTGAATCAGGAAGTCGACGATGCGCGGGACGAAATGGTTATATGCCCCGGCGCCCAGGAAACAGGCAACGTGGTTGAGGTCATCGTTTTCGTCAGCAAGCGCCTGCAACTCCTGTAGAATCTCCATCTCGGACAGGGCCGGCGGCAGGTCGAGTTTCGGGAAGCGGAGCTTATCCGGTACGTCATAAAACAGGTCTGCCACCGACTCGACGCCGACGACCTTGAGCATCTCTGCCCGGTCCGCGTCGGTGTTGGGGATAAAATTCATGTATGTCCTCCCACACAACGGTTACAGGTTGCAGGTTTCACGTTGTCAGGTGTGAGCGAACCTGTAACTCTCAACCTGCAACCTATGAACCTGCAACCTTAGTGGCCGCCCTTTTCTTCCTCTTCCGCGACGTACTTCTCGTAGACCGTCACATCCATCAGGTCATCCAATTCACCCGCGTCGCTCGGCGTCACCTTGACGAGCCAGGCTTTACCGTAGGGGTCCTCGTTGATCCATTCGGGGTTGTCCTCGAGGTCGGTATTGACCTCAATCACCTCGCCGCTGACTGGCGCGTAGGCGTCCTCCGCAGCCTTAACCGATTCGACGGTCCCAAGGCTCTCGCCCTTGGTCAGCGTATCGCCGACTTCGGGCAATTCTACGTAGACGACATCGGACAACAAGTGCTGGGCATAGTCTGACACGCCGACGACGGCCACATCGCCCTCCATGCGCACCCATTCATGCGTCTTCGCGTACTTGACCTGTGAATCGAACTTGTGAGCCATGACTGCCTCCTGCTGATTGGTCTGTGAGATTGAATTGAGCGAACAATACAAAGAAGACGGGAGCCGCGGGCGTGAACGCCCGGCTCCCGTCTCTGTCTTGCTGACCTGAGAGATTGCCCACCTCTTGCGCTCCCGCGGTGAAGTGCGGCTTGCCCCATCGGTGTCGGGTCGCAGTGCACCCGAACTTTCCAGAGTGCTGTCCCAGCGCGATGCCTGAACCTGAGAGATTGGCCGGCCGGGCCCGGTATCCGGCGGCGTGCCCCTTCGGTGTTGGGTTCTCCAGTTGAGAACACATACTCTCTCGCGCTGTTCATCCAGCTATGTATGTATATCGTTAGCTGCGAGTGTATCATAGGGCCTATAGAGTGTCAATGATTCGGCGCAGGTATGTTATACTGCATCTCTGCACTACACCCCACAAGGAGATGTATGAGCATTTTTGCGGATCCGGTCGGCCCAATCGAGGGCATCCTCTGGGTTGTGCTGATTCTGCTGGTAGCATCCTACCTGGGCGGCACCTGGTTGAATCGACAGCGCAGCAAAGCCATCGGTAAGTGGCTGCAGGCTGGAATCGGGCTGCTCGGCGGCCGCGTTGCATGGCGCTGGCTCAAGTCCATGAGTGCGGGCGCGGAGGTCACTGTCGTCGAGACGCGGCCGCCCTTCAAGAGCGTCCAACTCACTTACTTCCTGCTCACGCGCGAACTGGCCCCTCTGTGGGTAATCGAGCTGCTGCGCAAGAAGCGCGACCTACTCCTGGTCAAGGCCGACCTGCGCAGCCTCCCTGCACGCGAGTACGAGGTCGTGCCCCTGAACGGCAAACTGCGCGCCACACTGGATAGTGCAGAGGACCGGGCGCTGGCGTGGCAGCCGCTGGCGGCAGGGCTGGGCTTGGGCACGCAATCAAGCGCCGACGCCAGAGTCCCGGGACCCATCGGTACGTTCGTCGAAAAGTACGGCAGCGATATCGAACGGCTCTCCGTGCGCAGACGGTCGCCACACCTGGTGCTTTACTTACGGCTGGAACAGGTCGAGAACCGGCCCGTTGACGAGTTGCTGCGTGCACTGCAAAAGCTCCTGGCTGACCATCGGGAACGGGGTTAAGCAGCACAGAGAGGCGCACACGATGGTCACACTCCAGCGCGACGACGCATACGTTGTCAACCTGCCGGTCTTCGAAGGCCCGCTGGATCTCCTCCTCCAGCTCATCGAACGCGAGAAGCTCGATATCAGCGTCGTCTCGCTGGCCCAGGTGGCAGACCAGTTCCTCAGCCACGTGCGCGGACTGCCGGATGTGCCCGCTACTATCCTCGCCGGGTTTCTGACAGTGGCCGCACGGCTCGTGTGGATCAAGTCGCGATTGCTGTTGCCTCAGCCGCGACAGACCGCCGAGGAGATCGAAGAGGACCCAGGCGAGGCGCTTGCCCGCCAACTGCGCGAATACAAGCGGTTTAAGGAAGCTGCGGACTCACTGCGCGCGATTGAGGCCGAAGGCCACCACACTTACGGTCGCGCGGCACCTCCCCCCGAGCTCCAGCGCCATCTGGACCCAGATCCATCGGCCCTCAACGAGTTGCTCGCGGCCGCGCGCAGCGCGTTCAGCGCTGCTTTGTCATTGCCGGTCGACATTCCCGACGGCATGGTCATCCCGTTCACGCTGACGATCCAGGACCAAATACACCTCATCCGGCGGACAACCACCCGCGGGCAGCGTGTCGTATTTCGCTCGCTCCTGAGCCAAGCCCATCACCGGCTGGAAATCATCGTCACACTCCTCGCGGTGCTCGAACTGCTCAAGCGCAATCGCATCCACGTAGTGCAGGACGAGCCGTTCGGCGAGATCTATATCGAAGGCTCAGGTACGATGGACGAAACGGAGGATGAAGAAGCCGAAGGAGAAGCGGAATAGCAGGCTGCCAGACATTGAGGATGATCATCTGTCTGATCAGGGCCAACCGAAGGTTGGCCCATCCTCAGTGTTTCGATCTGGGTCCGATGAAGTCCGCCAGCCGCAGCGCTGCCCATGCGCCCACAGCATCGGTCGCCACGTCGAAGATGTCCGGATGGCGGCCCGGCACAAAGCTCTGGTGAAATTCATCGCTGATGCCGTAGAGCACGGCCAGCCCGAGCGCCCAAAGGCCCGGACGACGAACCCCGGCTCCGGCCAGTGCCCACCGCAACAGCAGCGCCAGTACCCCGTACGCCCCCAGATGCCCAGCGATGTCATAGAGGTCATCCCACACCATGCGCGGCAGCGGGAAGGTTGACTGCGCCGACAGCACGAAGATGAGGGCCATCCAACCGATCACGCACGCCCAGCGCAACGCGAGGTCGCGGCCGGCTAGGGTCTCCCGCGTCATTCGATATGCCTGTAAGCGGACACTGCAATATCGGCTAGTATATCCCAGTTGAAGTGCCTGGCGACGCGCTCACGTGCCGACGCACCGAGTTGTGCAGCGCGCGCCGGGTCCCGCAGCAGCGCCGTCACTGCACCAGCGAATGCTCTCCGGTCGCCGGACGGGACGATGACCCCTGCCTCGCCCAGTGTTGCGGGCAGTTCGCCTACCCCATACGCTACCACCGGCAGCCCGGCGGCCATCATTTCGAGCACCTTCGCGCTGTGCCGCGCGCGGTTTGCCGGTGTGTCGGCCCAGGGCGCGATAGCCAGCCGGTGACGAGCAAACAGCGCGGGCAACTCAGCCGGTTCATGCCACCCGGCCACGGTGATGCCCGGTACATCGCATAATGTCCGTTCCTCTCCGCCGACACCACGACCGACCACCGTGAGCCTGGCCTCCGGCAGTGCCGCGCGCAATTCTGCCCACAGCGCTGCGACCCCCTCCGGCTCGACCCCCGCAAAACGCGTGTAGAGCAGCGCAGCCGGACCGGACTCCAGTCCACTCGCCTCAACCGAAAGCAGGAGCCGGCCGAAGTCCGACAGGCCGTTGTGAAGCACATGCACGCGGGCGGGATCAGCCCCGAACGTGACCGCGCGCTCCCGCAAGCAGGTGCTGGCGACCGTCCAGGCGTCCGCGTGGGAGAGACCGTAACGTTCCTGCCAGGCGAAAAAGCGACGCTGCATGGCCGAATACGCGGCGCGCGGATCGTCGTTCCAGCCGCCAGGCCCTTCCCAATCATCGCTATCCACGACCAGGGAGGGAAGACGGGTGCGCGAAGCCAACGGTCGCGCCAGCCACAGCAAGGCTGCAGTCAGGCCGGAGGGGCCCTTCGGCTTGAACGCGTGCACCACCTGCGGTTGCCAGGCTGCCACAGCGCGATAGGTGCGCCAGCCAAGCCAGGCGTGCCCGACGGCCGATCCCAAGCCGCCCCGCTCCATCCCCGGCGGCAGCCTCACGTTGACCACGGCGACCCCGTCTTCGGTCCAGCAAAGCCCGTCGTCTGCTGGACTGTCGTATGGCGGAACGAAGAGTGCCACCTCGTGCCCGCGCTGCGCAAGCGCCTTGCCGAGCGGAAGGCAGCGGGCACGCGCCGTCCCTTTGGCGCGCAGGCCGAAGGGAGCGACCAAGGCGATACGGAGAGATGGCAGAGTCATGCGGGCCATGCTACCATGCCAGGCATGTGCCTGCAAGCCCAAGTGGAGATCCGCCCACCGGCAGTCCTGAACATGACACGCTGCCGCTATCGGACCAGCATGCTGCCGAGGATCCCGGCCCAGACCGGTGAGCCGCTCGCGGTGTTAGCCGGCCCGAGCAGATGCCTAAAGACTGGATAATCTCGTAGTGGCGTTGCGAAGGTGTCTGGTTTGGTCATGCGCGAATTATAGCACAGGTGTGCGCGGCATGGCAGACATTGTTGTGGCTCTTGTGAGAACCCCATCGCAGTGGTATGATACAGATGTAATACAAGGCGGCCAACGCTTGCCTCTCGCACAGGAGCCAACTTGACCCAACCCGACTCGTTATTCCCGGGGGCGCAGTCCACGGAGCGGCTGGCGCTCCTGGCGCGCCTATCACAACACTTCAGTTCTTCGCTGGACCTGGACGAGGTGCTCGACCGGGTCATGGATGAGGTCATCGCGGCGGTGGGTGCGGAGCGCGGCTTCGTCATGCTTAAGGAACCCGACGGCACGCTCTCGTTCCGCGTCGCGCGCGGGATGGACCAGCGCACGATCGCCGCACCTGGCTTCCAGGTCTCACGCGGGGTGACTGAGCAGGTCGCCCGCGACGGCCAGCCCGTGTTGACCAGCGATGCGCAGCAGGATGACCGCTTCTCAATGCGCCAGAGCATTATGACGCTCGGCCTGCGCGCCATTCTCTGCGTGCCGCTTGTCGCGCGCGGCCAGGTGACTGGCGTCATTTACGTCGACAACCGGCTCCACGCGGGGTTGTTCACCCCGGCTGACCTGGAATTGCTCGTCTCTATTGCGTCCAGCGCGGCCATCGCCATCGAGAATGCGCGCCTGTATCAGGCCGCGGTCGAGAAAGGCAGGCTGGAGCGCGAACTACAGATGGCGCGAGAGGTGCAGGCTGGCCTGCTGCCGCAGTCAGCACCCGTCCTGCCTGACTGGGAACTGGCCGCCCGGTGGTATCCCGCGCGCCAGGTCGCCGGTGACTACTACGACTTCATCCCGCTCGGCGGCGACCGCCTCGGCATCGTTATCGCAGACGTCGCGGACAAGGGGATGCCTGCCGCGTTGTTCATGGCCCTGACGCGCAGCATCGTGCGCGCCAGCCTCATCGCGACCTCCACTCCGGTGGATGCCTTCAGCCAGGCCAATCGGCTCATCTGCGCCGATGCAGCCGGCGGCATGTTCGTCACCCTATTCTATGCCGAGGTGAACGCGGTTTCGGGCAGTCTGACCTACGTGAACGCGGGACACAATCCTGCCCTGCTCTGCCACGCGACGGGCGAGCAGGACTGGCTCCCGCGAACCGGTCTCGTCCTGGGCATGGCGGAAGACGCAATCTATGAGACAGGCATCGTGCAACTTGTGACGGGCGACAGCGTATTACTGTACACGGACGGCGTCACCGAGGCGCGCGGTTTTACCGCGGGGGCAGCAAACGCGGCGAGCGACGACGATATGTACGGCGAAGATCGCCTCCTGGCGGTGGTGGGCTTATGCCGTCAGGGTTCTGCAGCGAACCTCGTCACCGCGGTTGAAGAGTCCGTGCGTGCCTTCGTCGGACCCGTGCCGCCCGCCGACGATGTGACACTGGTGGCGCTGAAGAGAGTGGGCCGCTGAATAGGGTAGCAGATGGATAAAGTCCTCCTAAACGGCCGGTACCGCCTGGACGACGCAGTAGGACAGGGCGGGATGGGTGTGGTCTACCGCGGCCACGACCTATTGCTGGAGCGCGATGTCGCAGTCAAGGTCCTGAACCGCTCGGCCCTGGGCACCGAAGGCCGCGCTCGTCTGCTTCACGAGGCCCAGTCCGTTGCCCGGCTGAACCACCCAAACATTGTCACCTTGTACGATGCAGGCGAAGCGGAGGGCGCGCC
>CAZTMA010000089.1:0-21827 GCA_964614645.1 uncultured Anaerolineales bacterium | reverse complement strand
CGTGGAGCATCTGCGGACGGCGGCCGAACTGAACCCCACGGACGAGCGCGCCTGGTACGGGCTGGCGCAGGCCCTGGAGCTGGCCGGCGATGTGGCCGGCGCCGATGCGACCTATCAGAAAGTCATCGAGCTGGCCGACGTCGGCGATATCGCGGAGCTGGCGCGCACGGCCCGGCGGAAGATCGCCGGCCAGGCGTTCCGGGACGCCACGCCGGGGATGCCGCGCATGGACGCGGTGATGTACTGCCTCGGCGCGCTGCAGCGGTTTGCGCCGATGACGCCCGACCAGGTCTACCAGGTCGGCGCGGAGATCGCCATCCTCGGCATGCAGGGCATCGACGTCAACAACCCGGATTCCAGCTACCGGCTGCGCAGCCTGCCGGGCGAGTTCTCCGGGCTGCACCTGGTGTGCCTGGAGTACGTGGCGTTCAAGCAGGTCGCGCCGCACATGGATATCGGGTTTGACCTGGCGCGCGAGTACGCGGCGGCGCTGAAGCTGCATGAGGGGCGGTCGGCGGCTACCTAGCCGTCCTGAGTGTGACGGCATCTGCGACGTAGCAGACTGGCAAACGCCGCTGATGACCTGGCATCGACGCCCGGTTGCAGCGCAGTGTGAGGAAGGCAAGACGGGACATGACGCATCTCTACGACTCCCCGGTGGCTGACTTCATCACCCTGGCCAAAGGGGGCAGCATTGCAACGCTGCTGCAGAACCGCTTCGTCGATGTCTTCGAGTACAACCCCAGCCCGCAGGAAGTGACCTCGTGGGCCAACTCGCTGGCCGCGCTGGCCCAGGTGCTCGACACGCCCACCCTGGCGGATGTGCACCTCGTGCTCCAGGTGTTCCTGGAATACAAGATGCCCCTGACCTCGGCCCGGGCGGACGTGATCCTGCTCGGCAGCGACGCCGGCGGCGCAGCCCAGGCGCTCGTCGTCGAACTCAAGCAGTGGCAGGCCGTCGGCGCATCCGCGGTGCGCGACCACGTGGCCATCGGCAACACGAACCACCTGCACCCCTCCGCCCAGGTGCGCGCCTACTGCGAATACCTGCGCTTCTACCACCGGGCTTTTACGACCGACGATATCGGCATCGCCGGCTGCGCCTACCTGCACAACCTGACCGACCGGCGCTCAATCGCCCTGCTGCGCAATCCAGCCGTCTACGGCACCCTCCCCATGGAGTACCCCATCTACACGGGGGCGGAGTCAGCGGAGTTGACGCGCTACTTCGAGGATCAGGTCGGCCATGGGACCCGCCCGGCGGCCATCGCAGCCCTCCGCTCGGCCGCGATCGCGCCTTCCACCAAGCTGCTGGACGTGGTGGACCAGGCGGTCCAGGGCAACTTCGAGTGGCGCCTCCTGGACAGCCAGCTCTCAGTGTTCAACACCGTCGTGTCGCGCGTCCAGGAGGCCCGGCTCGCCGGCAGCAAGTACGTGCTGATCGTGCGCGGCGGCCCCGGCACCGGCAAGAGCGTGCTGGCCATCCAGCTGCTGGCCTACGGGGCCCGGCAGCGCTGGCGCGTGGCCCACGCGACCGGCTCCAAGGCGTTCATCGACGTGCTCAAGGCCAGCACGCAGAGTTTCGCCGACGCTCTGCTCAAGCGCGTCTACAACGCCCGCTACAAGAACCAGATTCCGGTCGCGCACCTCTTCTCCACGTTCGCCGATATTGCGGCGATGGGGGCGAAGGCCGCCGATCAGCTCGATCTGGTCGTGGCGGACGAAGCGCACCGGCTGTGGGATTTCCGGCGCCGCAAGTTTCAGGGCATGAACCTGGTGTTATCCAACACGCCGATGATCGAGGAACTGGTCGCAGCCTCCCGGGTGACGGTGCTCTTCATCGACGACAACCAGTCGGTGCGGGTCGACGAGATCGGCTCGGTGGCCTATCTAGTCGAACAACTGCAGCACCTGGGTATCGCGCACGATGTCATGGACCTCAACGTGCAGTTCCGCTGTTCCGGCAGCAGCAGCTACATCGACTGGGTCGACCACGCCCTGAGTTATCCCGCGCCGCAGTCGCTGGCCTGGCGCGACTACGACGGCTATGATTTCCAGATCATGGATTCGGTGGCCGATATGCAGGCCCGCTTGGATGCGCTGCGGGCCGAGGGCAACAAGGCGCGCTTAGTCGCCGGCTTCTGCTGGCGCTGGTCGGTCCCCAACGGCAACGGCACGCTGGCGCACGATGTAGCTGACCCGCGCTTCGGTGGCTGGAGTGCCCCCTGGATCGAGAAGACCGACCAGCACGCCGCGCCGGCCGACAGCCGCTATACCAAGTGGGCCACGGATGACAGCTACTACTCCCAGGTCGGCTCGATCTATTCGGCGCAGGGCTTTGAGTTCGACTACATCGGCCTGATCGTCGGCGAGGACCTGATGTGGCGCGACGGCCGCTGGGTTGCGGACATGACGAAGAACCAGGATCCGGTCTTCAAGCGCGACCTGAAGGCGAGCGGGAGCGACCCCACCGAGCGGCTGCGCAACATCTATCGGGTGCTACTGACGCGCGGCATGAAGGGCACGTTCGTGTATTTCCTGGATGCTGAGACCCGCCGGCATTTCGAGGAGCTGCTGGTGGACGCGTGGCTACCGGTGGGCCGGGAGGGCAGCCGGCTGCTTCTGCGTCGGGGTGGCCAGGGGCGCGTGCAGGACCTGGAGACCGGTGAACTTACGCCGGTGCAGCCGCTTGAGTACTGGTTTGGGCTCAGTGAATGGATGCCAATCGACAGGTAGAAACAACGAGGAAGCCCGTGACGTAGGGCAATCGCGTCTTATTCTTTGACGCCGAACCGAAATGGACTATGGTTCTGGCATCATGATCCATGGGAGGTTCTGCTGTGTGTTTGCATCCACTGGTCAGTGGCCAGCCCGGTGTCAGTATCGCGGCCCATTTTGGCGACTTGCGGGATCCCCGACTTGAGCGCACGAAAGCGCACGATCTGCTGACGATCTTGGCGGTCGCCATCTGCGCCATCATTGGAGGCGCCAATGATTGGGTCGCCGTAGCCGAGTTTGGCCGCAGCAAACGGGCCTGGTTTGCCACGTTTCTCGATTTGGCCAACGGCATTCCGTCGCACGACACGTTTTGGCGGGTGTTCCGGGTCCTCGACCCCGATCAGTTCCAGACTTGCTTCCTGAACTGGATCCGGGCCACCAGCCCGCTCATCGACGGGCAAGTGATCGCCATTGACGGCAAGCAGTTGCGGCGGTCGCACGACAAGGGTCTCGGCCGCAGTGCGATCTACATGGTCAGCGCCTGGGCCACGGCCAATCACCTCGTCCTGGGTCAACGGAAGGTGGCTGATAAGTCGAACGAAATCACCGCCATCCCCGAGTTGTTGCGGGCGCTCGACTTGACGGGTTGCTTGGTTACGATTGACGCGATCGGCTGCCAAACGGCTATTGCGCAACTCATTGTCGACCAAGGCGCCGATTATTTGCTGGCGCTCAAGGCCAATCAAGGCCAACTCTACGACGATGTGGCGCTGCTCTTTGCGGATTTGGCTGCGAGCCAGTACCAGGCCTATCCGTACGACTACGCCAAAACGTGGCACAAAGGCCATGGCCGCATCGAACTGCGCGAAGCTTGGACCATCAGCGCCCCGCAGGTGCTCACCCACTTGCGTCACGCCAACCAGTTCGCCCGGTTGACGACGGTCATGCTGGTGCGGCATGAACGGCGCTGCGGCGCCGAGACCTCGGTCGAGGCGCGCTACTACATTGCGAGTACCCATACCCGCGCCGCCCACCTGCTGCGCCACAAACGGCGGCACTGGCGCATTGAGAATTCGCTGCACTGGATTCTGGATATCGCCTTTCGGGAGGATGAATCACGCGTACGCAAAGACCACGGCGCCCAGAACTTGGCGATCCTGCGCCACATCGCCCTCAACCTGCTCAAACAGGAAACGACCTGCAAAGTGGGGGTCTTCAACAAACGCCTCAAAGCCGCTTGGGACCTGGACTACATGCGTACTGTACTGGCAACGCTGTTCAAATAAGACGCGATTGCCCTAGCCCGTGACGGCAACACAATTGCGATAACGCGCCGTCTGTGCTAATATCCCCACAACGTAACCGCCCCGCACTGCTACCAACAGCCGGGGCGATGGCCAGAGCGAGGGGCGCTCTGACGGACGTCAGTCTAGCATGTTGAGCCGCCCCGGTCAAGACCGCGGGCGGCTTTTATGTTTGCCCGCGACCTCTATTCCGCAGGAAAGCCGGTCGCACGACGCAATCAGAACCGAACCTTGACTGATCCAAGAGCCGACTTCGCCTGAGGGGAACATACCAAATCGAAGGATACAGATAATGCCAGTTCCGAACAGATTTGCCAGTTACAAGGCAGAGGCCTCTCTCTGGATTACTCTCGACACAGCAGTGTACTATCCTGACTATCTCCCTGAGGCGCTTGACTTCTATACGCCGGTAATTGTTAACTTTGGGATGCTAGTCAAATCGTCAGAATCATCAGAGGCATTGTTTCGAAGGATCGTTGGGTTGAAAGGTGAGTGGATGCGCGTCCAGCTGCTGCGCGTTTTCAAGCGGTATGTCTCTCCGAGCGCGAATGTTGAGAACACACGCAGGAAAGCAAAGCTTGAGCAAATGCTTGTTCTTTTTCGGGATGAAATGCGTCCGATCCAGGAGGTACAGGCAGCGTATGAGACGAGGCCGGAGAAGGATGAGGCGATTTGCGCGCTCTTGTGGGAAGGAAAGACTCGAGGAGCAAGTGGATATGAGTTAGCGAGGAAGTTTTTTGACTTGTTTGCGAAGGTGTGTCCTGAGTTGGAGATTGATGGTTCTACCAACTCAAGCAAGGATATCTTGGTCGTCAAGCTGCTTCCTGAGTATCCTAATGACAAGCGGAAGGTTGATTTCGTGGTATTTGACAGTGATGGGTTTGGTGTAGTTGCTTTGGGCTATGCGCATTATGATTCGGACCGGGGCGGTGGTCAGGAAGATGATCGAACAGGCAACTACTATAATTTCGCCCACGAGTTACAGCGCTACCATACTCAGACGGGCAAGCGGTTAAAGGCAGTATTCATAAATGATGGCCCAGGACTTCTGGCAGGCTCGATGTGGGACGACTATGCAGGGCTTGAGGAAATGGATTACGCGAATATCCGAGTAATGACACTGCGGATGATCCCGGAGCGGTTATCAACTGCATGGTTGCTTTCTCAGGAAGACACGGAGGGGTAAGGTGGCGACGGGTGTACCAAAGACTCAGTGGAATGGACAAGTGAATGACACACCTCACGGCTACGATGACGTTCAGCTAACTTACGCAGGTAAGCAAAGTAAGGATCAGATTTTGAGTACCGATCCTGCGAAGATAGTTCAGTTGTGGCCCGAAAATGAGGTAATGCCAAACAGACTCTATTTTGGAGATAACCTACCTATACTGGCGTCACTCCTTCAAGAGCCATCTGTCGCAGGCCAGGTAAGACTAATCTATATTGATCCGCCCTTTTCCACAAAAAGCGTGTTTCACTCACGTTCACAACGGGAAGCGTACACTGATTTGCGTGTCGGAGCACACTATCTTGAGTTTTTGCGCGAACGCTTGATATTGCTTCGCGAGCTGTTGGCGCCGGATGGCTCAATTTATGTTCATCTTGATGATAAGATGGCTTTTTACGTCAAAGTCATAATGGATGAGATCTTTGGCAGGGACAATTTTCGTAATTGGATTACCCGGAAAAAATGCAATCCTAAGAACTATACCCGTAAGCAGTATGGCAACGTTGCCGATTACATTCTGTTTTATTCCAAGACTGATAACTATATATGGAATCGGCCGGTAGAGAAGTGGACAGAAGAGAGGTCTCGTAAGGAATACGAGTATGTTGATAGTGATGGTCGGCGCTATAAGAAGGTGCCGGTCCACGCACCAGGTGTGCGAAACGGAGAAACGGGTTTGCTGTGGCGGGGTAAGTCACCGCCACCCGGCAAGCATTGGCAGTATCCTCCTAGGGTTCTTGATGAGATGGACGCGCGGGGGGAAATCTACTGGTCTCCAAATGGAAATCCTCGACGGAAAATATACCTTGAAGATAGCGTTGGTGTACCAGTGCAGGATATCTGGCTTGGGTTTCGTGATGCACATAACCAGAACATTAGGATCACTGGATACCCTACCGAAAAGAATCCTGCGCTTCTTTCTCGCTTAGTTGAAGCATCATCAAACCCTGGTGATCTGGTGCTTGACTGCTTTTCAGGTTCAGGCACAACACTTGCTGTTGCCTCTGACCTTCAACGTAAGTGGATTGGCGTTGACGGTAGTTTAGAAGCAATCGTGACGACACTAAAGCGTTTTGCTCAAGGCATTCTCCCGATGGGTGATTTCGTTGGCAGGAAAAACACTAACACACAAAGTGAGCTTCAGCTTTTCAGGATTACGGATTTTACCCTCTTTACTTCGGAGGCTGTTAGCGATGACTTGTTGGCTGCTGTAAGGCAGTGGGAAGAGTGGATGCCAGATTCGTGAGACCTGACTCGGCGGAAGGTGCCCATGACCAATCACCACGGTCGCTTCCGCTCCCTTAGCGTCAACCTGCAGTCGGAATGCCCGCTGAAGCGCATCTCGACGGTCGCCGCGCAGGACGAAGTGTAACCACTCGACGAATCACCACGCACTGACCGGCCGCCCCACGACACCGGAGGGACAACGTTGTACCATACTCGGTTAGCCGCACTCGCACTCCTAGGCCTGCTCATCGCGACCATGCTTCTCGTGTCCACCCCCCGTGCCGCGGCCAATGCCTCGGCCGCTCCCATCGCCCAGGACCCGACCGGCACCGTCACCGCGGCCACCCTCCGCGTCCGCGCCGGTCCCTCGACCGCCCAGCCCATCGTCGCCACCCTCTCCCGCGGCGCGCAGGTCACCGTGGTCGGCCAGAGCCCCGCCGGCGACTGGCTCAACGTCCGCCTCGCGAACGGCACGACCGGCTGGGTCAGCGCGCAGTATGTGACCGTCCAGCCCGTCGCTCGCTCCACCATCTCCCTACCCGCACCGCCCACCGGCCTCGTGCGCGCGACCGTCCGCGACATCATCGACGGCGACACCATCGGCGTGCTCATCAACGACCGCTACTACCGCCTCCGCTACATAGGCATCGATGCCCCCGAGACCAACGACCCGACGACCGGCCGGCAGCCCTTCGGCCCGGAAGCGACCGCGGCGAACCGGCAGCTGGTCGCGGGCCAGACTGTGGGCCTCGAGAAGGATGTCTCCGAGACCGACCGGTACAGCCGGCTGCTGCGCTACGTCTGGGTCGGCGATACACTGGTCAACGCTGAGCTCGTGCGGCAGGGGTTCTCGTACGCGTCCACCTACCCGCCGGACGTGAAGTATCAGGACCTGCTGGCGGCCCTGCAACGCGAGGCGCAGGCGGCCGGCCGCGGCCTGTGGGCCAACGCGCCAACGCCCACGCCCACCCGTACCCCGGCCGGGCCGACCGCCCGTTCCAACGCCAACCTACGTGGCGGGCCGGGCACGAACTACCCCGTCATCGGCAGCGTGCGCGCGGGACAGGCGCTACAGATTACCGAGCGCAACGCGGCGGGCAACTGGTTCAGGCTGACCAGCGGCGCGTGGATCTCGGGCAGCCTGGTCAACGGCGCGCCGAATGTGCCGGTCGCCCAGAACATCCCTGCGCCGCCTGTGGCCCGGCCGCAGCCGCTCGCGCAGCCGGCCGCGCCGGCGCAGCCAGCACCAGCCGTCAGTGCTGATTGTCACCCATCATATCCCGATGTCTGCATCCCGTCGCCGCCGCCGGATCTGGACTGCCCGGAAATCCCGTTCCGGCGCTTCCGGGTGATCGGGAGCGACCCGCACCGGTTCGACGGGGATCATGATGGGGTGGGATGCGAGAGATAGGGGCAGCTCATCACGGTGTAAGCGTGTCTTCGATCCAATTAGCCTTTCTCGCCGACGAGAGTACGAGGTGCAACATGATAGGCAAGGCAAAACTCCTCGCCATCGCTTCCATTCTGTGCGCAGTAGCCCTCACTGGGCTGTTTGTCCCGCAACTGGCGGCGTTTGCTGCCAACTTCTCAGCAGCCCCCCTGGATTGCTCGAGTCAGACGGAGCTATCCACAAAAAGCACTTGGGTCATACCGACAGTTACCAGCATTTTCACAGGCACGATAGGCGTGGCCGGCACCGTTAGGTTCGTGCCTACCGGCTTGATGAACTCCGGGCGATGGCTGCATACCATGACACTTCTTCCTAGCGGGAAGGTGCTGGTAGCAGGTGGATATGGGGCTTCAGGAGACATCGCAAGTGTTGAGGAGTATGACCCGGCCCTAGAATCCTGGAGAACTGTGAGCCCCATGGCCTCAGTCCGACGCCTTCACACGGCCACCCTGCTGGCAGATGGCAGGGTGCTAGTTGTGGGCGGAATCCGCGGTGGTAGCACCGCACTATCGAGCGTCGAGATCTACGACCCGTTTACGAATGCATGGAGCAAAACGGGCTCACTCAGCGAGGCCAGAGGCAGTCACACGGCCACACTGCTTTCAAACGGCAAAGTTCTCGTGGCTGGAGGAACTGGTAGTGGCTCGATCCACTTAACCAGTTGCGAGCTATACGACCCGGCGAGTGGTAATTGGAGTCTGACTGGGCGGATGGGAGTCAGGCGTACGGGTCACGAAGCAGTGACACTGTCAGATGGCCGGGTTTTGGTAGCTGGCGGAGGCAGTGGAGACCGCTATACAAATACCGCTGAAGTGTACGATCCAGGCACGGGTGTATGGAACCCAACTGCCTCCATGAATGCGTGGCGAGGCTATTTCGCCACAATGTTGTTGCCAGACGGGCGGGTGTTGGCAGCAGGTGGCACTGCCGAGACAACCGCTGAGACCTATGATTCCGCTACAGGTACTTGGACGCTGACCAGCGGAATGATTGATCTTCATTATCACTCGACGCTGAACTTGCTCCTAACGGGCGAGGTCCTGGCAATAGGGGGTGACGAGCCGAACGACATAGGCACCGAGATGTATCATCCCGACACACGGACCTGGACACGAACAGGGGACCTGAACAGACCACGAACGGCTCACACAGCAGTCGCGTTACTTGGTGGCAGCATCCTGGTAGCAGGCGGCGACCCAAGCCACATCGGCAGCGCCGAAGTGGGCACCTATCTTCCCGCCAATGTCTTTACTGCCACGCTCCGTCTCCCGGCCGGGTGGACCGGCCGAATCGCGGAGATTGGTCTCTCTGCTATTACCGAGCAGGCCGCCGTCCACGCTGCCTCCCTTCGCAATGATAATGGGGATTGGGGAGACTGGATACCTGCGGTAGGGGGGTCATTCCAGGCAATCTCTTGGGATTTGGGACTCGATGGTCCAGTAAAGCTAGTTAGTGTGCGCCTGCAAGACTCTAATGGTCAGATTGCTGAGGTCGTCACCGGGACGGTGGCTGTGGATACGACGCCACCAACTTCATCGCTGGCCGCTCTTCCTCGGATCTCTCGGAGCCCCATTTCGCTTTCCTGGTCCGCACATGATAACGTGAGCGGAGTGGCAACCTATGATTTACAGGTGCGCGCCGGAACGGCCGGCGAGTGGCTAGACATCTTGACTAATACTATCGCCACGAGCACCGTGTACAGCGGCGCAAATGGCACCACGTACTACTTTAGAGTTCGGGCGAAGGATAACGCAGGAAACGTAGGGAGCTGGCACACTCCCTATGACACGTTCACCCTGGTGGATACTGAGTCCCCGGTCGGCACCTTGAGCATCAACTCTGCGGCACTGGCCACCACCACACGCGATGTCGTCCTCAGTCTGGCGGGTAGCGACCAGTTGAGTCAGGTTGTGGCAATGCGCTTACGATCTGGCGATAACTCATGGGCAGATTGGACCCAATACGTGCCAAATGTGAGCTACACCGTAGGTCCTGGGGATGGCGAAAAGGTTGTTTACGGTCAATATCGCGACGAAGCCGGGAATATATCCACTGTGGTCGCTGACACCATACGTTTGGACGAGAACGCGAGCACAGATAGGCTGGTTTCGATCAATCGCGGTGCGCTGTGGGTCAATAATACTGTCGTGACGCTCATCATAGGAGCACCAGCCGGGACCACGGAGATGCAGGTGAGCAACGATGGAGGATTCAGCGACGCGCTCTGGCAGCCATTCGACACTCGGCCGTCCTGGACAATATCGGGATATGGCAGCTACGCGATTCCACGCATGGTTTATGTGCGGACACGAGGAACCGATGGTATCGCTTCTGCCCCATATTCCGATGACATTATTTACGATCCCGTGCCACCTTTAGGCAGTGTCAGCATTGAGTCTGTTGGACTGGGGGCTGTCAAGGTTCGACTGACGGCAACCGATCCGGACCATCTCTCCGGTGTAGAAGCGATGCGAGTAGGATTAGCTGATTCCTTCGGCCAAACGTCTTGGGAGCCCTTTGCGCCCAGCAAGGCAATCCAGCTAGTCAGCATCCCAGCTGGAGGCGTGATCGTATTAGCCCAGTTCAGGGACGGTGCAGGCAATCTCAGCGAGCTGGCACGCGCTACCAGGGTGTGGGTTTTCCTACCCAGTATACTCAGGTAGGGTATCGCCAAATAGAGCTCCTTCATCCGATAGCCCCTCACCATAGGGACGGCAGTACCAGTAAGGCGCGCGGACTGCTGACGCGCCTTACTGTCGCTGCAACGCGTTGCATCGCGTCGGATATTTCGCAAAACCATCGCCAGATAGTTCGCAAAACCATCATGGGATAGTTCGCAAAACCAGCGCAAAACGGCCCTTTGGCGCCCCAAAACCACCCCTGCACCCCCTCTGCACGACCGACAACGTTCACACTATGGCGCTTATGGTAAACCGAATGACCGGTTGCGCCCCCTGACAGCCCCCGCCTGTCGCGCGTTTGTCCACGTTCCTCGCCCCGCGCACTGGCACTTTTGACTATTGCAACGCGTGACACAATCCGCTATACTCCCCCCTAGTACGTGGGACTCGCTGGGGGAACATCTTGGCCATCAACGCCGCTACCCAACCCGGCCGTAGCACCCGCACCCGCGCGACGGCTCCGCCGACTCTCCCGGAGCCGTCGCCGGCTACGCTTCCGGCTGCACCGGAGGCCGTGCTATCGCCCCGGCAACTTGAGACCTTGACCCTGATTGCGCGCGGCGCGACCGATAAGCAGATCGGCCGGCTGCTGCGCATCTCCGTGGTCACGGTCCACCATCACCTCCAGCGCGCCCGCGACCGGCTCGGCGCCGCACATACGGCGCACGCGGTGGCGCTCGCCATCCAGCTCCGCATCATCGAGCCGTGACCCAGCCATAACTCAGGAACTGCCATGGGAACCCGCACCGCCTACCCGCCCGAAGTCAAGGCCGCCGCCATCGCGGCCCTCGCCGCCGGCACGCCCGCCACGCAGGTGGCGATCAAATACTCCGTCGCCACTGCCACGGTGCGCGCGTGGAAGGCCCGCGAGCTGCGCGATATGCAGTTCACCCCCACCGTCGCCCAGGATCAACGCGCCGAGTTCGGCCAGCTCGTGCTCGAGTTTCTCCGAGAGGAAGTGCATGCCCTCCGCGCGCAAGCCCAGCTATTCGCGGATGCCGAGTGGCTCAAGACCCAATCCGCGGCAGATCTTGCCGTCCTACACGGGGTTTGTACCGATAAAGCCGTTGTCCTTCTCCAGGCCATCGAAGCCCGGGATGACGACGCAGCAGCAGGCGGAGATGAAGGCCTGTAAGGCATCCCCCGCGCACTTCCTGCGCGCGCACGGCCAGGTCTACGACGCCACCGCCCGCGACTGGCGGCCGTTCGACCTGTGGCCGGCCCAGGCCGACGCGCTCGCGCGCTTCGAGCAGCACCCGCTCACGGTCGTCCTCAAAGCCCGCCAGCTCGGCCTGTCCTGGCTCTGTTGCGGCTGGGCTCTGTACCTCATGCTCTTCCAGCCCGCTGCCACCGTGTTGTTCTTCAGCCAGCGCGACACCGAGGCCACCCACCTGCTCAACTTCCGCGTGCGCGGGATGTTCGACCGGATCCCCGCCTATATGCAGTCGCCCCTCATCGTCGACAACGCCCACGAGCTGCGGCTGGAATCCGGATCCACGGCACTCGCGTTCCCGACGACCGGAGGCCGCAGCTACACCGCCAGTCTGGCGATCGTGGACGAGGCCGACCACACCCAGGACCTCGATGCCCTCCTGAACGCCGTGAAGCCCACCATCGACGCCGGCGGCCGGCTGATCTTGCTGTCCACGGCCGACAAGTCGCGCCCCGAATCACCGTTCAAGCGCATCTTTCGCGCCGCGCAGGATGGCAACACGACATATCACGACATATTTCTGCCGTGGTCGGCCCGGCCCGGCAGGACATCCGAATGGTACGAGCAGCAGCGTGCCGATGTCCTTGCCCGCACCGGCGCGCTCGACGATCTGCACCAGGAGTATCCGGCCGATCCCCTCGAGGCCCTCGCCGCCCGCACGCTTGACCGCCGCTTTGCCGTCGAGTGGCTGACCGCGTGCAGCGACCTGCAGGCAACGCCCGTTGCTGCCGGCATCGAGGCGGATGCCACAAACGATGCAGCGCTGCCGGGCCTGACGATCTTCGAATCATGTAAATCAAGCGAATCAAGGTACGTCATCGGAGCCGACCCGGCCGAGGGCAACCCCCAGAGCGACGAGTCGGCCGCCACGGTCCTCGACGCCGATGGGCACCAGGTCGCTGTGCTGGCCGGCCGCTTTGACCCGGCCGTGTTCGCCGCCCACGTGGACGCGTTGAGCGTACGATACAACGGCGCCGGCGTGCTCGTGGAGCGGAACAACCATGGGCACGCAGTCCTATTGTGGCTGCGGGAGTTCGGCAAGGCCCAGCTCCTGACCGGCTACGACGACAAACCCGGCTGGCTGCAATCCGGCCGCGGCAAGGCCCTCTGCCTGGACACCGCCGCCGACGCGCTGCGCGAACAAGCCACCACGATCCGCGACCGCACGACCGCCGAGCAGCTCGCCAGCATCGAGGGTGCCACACTCCGCGCACCCATGGGCCAGCACGACGACCGTGCGCTGGCCTACTGCCTCGCGCTGTGCGCCCTGCGCTTCCATCCGCCCACCTTGACCGCCCGGCCCGCCCTCGCCGCCCGGCCGCGCGACCCGATCGCCGAGGCCGACCGCGCCCCCTGGAGGTCTGACGCATGGTGATGCAACTCGTAGGGGCGGGGTCTCCCCGCCCGGCTGCCCCTACCCTCAACGCCTGGCAGCGCTTCCTGTTGCGCCTCGCGAACGTCACCGCCGTCCTACCAGGCCGCGACGGCGACGGCATGCACGCCTCCGCAACAGCCCTGCCCACCTTCGACGCGCCGTGGTCGGACCTGTCCGCCCAGCTCGCCGACACCCGCGAGGCCTGGCGCAGGGACCCGCTCGCACGCCGCATCGTCGGGCTCATCACCGCCTACGTCATCGGCGACGGCCTGCAGATCCACGCCGACGACCCCGAGTTGGCCGAGTTCGTGGCCGAGTTCGCCGCGACGAACCGCTTACACCTCCGCCTGCCGGACTGGTGCGATGAACTCTCGCGCGCCGGCGAGTTATTCCTCACGCTCCATTACAACCCCGCGGACGGCATGAGCTATGTCCGCGCGTTGCCGGCCGCCGCGATCGACCGCGTCGACGCCGACCCCGACGACTACGAAACCGAGATCAGCTATCACCAGCTCGTGCCCATGGGTGACCCGACCTACCCGGCCGGCAGGACCTGGTTGAGCCCCAACCACCCTAAGGCGAATGAGACCGACGCAGTCGGGCGCTATTCGCCCGTGATGCTCCACTTTGCCGTCAACAGACCCATCGGCGCGCTGCGCGGCGAGTCCGACCTCGCACCCGTCGCACCCTGGTTGCGCCGCTATACCCGCTGGCTCGAAGACCGCGTCAGACTGAATGCGGCCGTCCGTGCGTTCCTCTGGATCGTGCGCGTGCCCGACGCCCTGATCGACGCCAAGCGCGCGGAGTACGCCACTGCCCCCGAACCCGGCCGCGTCCTCGTCATCGACAAGGACAAGGAGGACTGGCAGGCCGTCGCACCCACCCTCCACGCCAACGACGCGGCCGCGGACGGCCGGGCCGTGCGCTGGATGATTGCCGCAGGCGGGCCCGGTATCGGCCTCGTGGACCTCGGCGAGGCGGAGGATGCCAATCTCGCCACGGCGAAAGCAATGGCCGAGCAGCGTGCGCGGTTCATGCGCGCCCGTCAGACGCTGTTCGCCGACATCGTCGCCACCGTCATCACGACCGCCTACAACCGCCGCGCCCGGCTCTTGACCCATCAACCGGAGCAGCCCCCCCACGCGGTGACCATCACCGCCCCAGACATCACCCCGGAGGATAATGCCCAGCTAGCCCAATCCGCCCAGTCCCTGGCCCAGGCCCTGCAGACCGTGAGCGCCGCGGGCATCAGCGGCCCGACGTGGCGGCGCAAGTTGATCCAGCTCGTGCTCAAGTTCGCGGGCGAGGCGCTCGACGACACCGCCCTCGATGCCATTCTCAAGGAGTCCGCGACGAATGGAACGCAGATTGACGCTGATACGACGCTGATAGACGCAGATAGACGCAGATGAAAAAGAAAAATCAAAAAGATCATGATCATCAGCGTTCTATTCAATCCACCCCATAGGAGGTCCCACCCCATGAAGAACCCCATCCCCATCGTCTGCGCCCTGGCCCTGCTGCTGGCCGCCGTCACCGGCGCAGTGTCTGGCACTGTCTCTGCCCGCTTGAGCGCCGCCACCGCCGCGGACGCGCCCACCTTCGGCGTACAAAGCCCCACCAACTTCACCGAAGTGCACGCCATCGGCGCGATCACCGGCTCGGGCGGATTGCACGTCTACGGTGACGACATCTTACTCGGCGACACCGTCCTGGCCGCCAACGGCACCCAACTCAAGATCGACGACACCGCCCAGACCGTCGAACTCGGCGACGTAGACAGCGGCATCGAGTTGATCGTCGACGCCGGCAACGGCCTGCTCAACGCCAACTCCCTGAAGCTGCTCACCAAGCGCTACGTCGTCAAACAGACCACCAGCGACGAGCTGACCGGCATCGAACCTAACGCCATCTTCGCCAACATCGCCGCCACGGGCACCATTACCATGACGCTGCCCAACGCATCAGCCGGCCTCAATTACTGCTTCTACGTCGGCGCGGCCCAGGTTCTCACCGTCGACCCCGCCACCGGAGACCTGATTGCCAGCCTCACCAACGCCGCCGGAGACAAGATCACGAACAACACCCCCGGCTCCTCGGTCTGCCTCGTCGCCGCCGATGGCACCAACTGGATGCCCTTGGGCGTGGTCGGCACCTGGACCGACGCCAACTAACGAGCCTGCCACGACGAAGCTGCCACGAATTGCACGAATGACACGAATGGACACGAAGACAAGAAATAAAAAGCAAGATCCGTGAAAATTCGTCTTCTTCGTGTAATTCGTGGCAAAAAAGGACCCACCCATGCACCGCGAACAACTCGCCGTCACCCATCCGGCCGAGCTGCAGGCCACCGCTACGCCGCACGTCTACCGCGTGACGCTCATCCGCGCCGGACTGTGGCCGTCCAAGCGCCTCGCGTGCCCGGCCGCCGTGCTGGCCGGCGCCGTGCCGCTCTTCGCCGGCCGGCCCTGCTTCCTCAACCCACCCCCGCCGCAGGCGGGCGGCCACGGCTACCCCGACCTGCGCGACTACGTCGGCCTCATCGAAGCACCCGAGTGGGATAAGGAGGACGAAGCTATCACCGCCCAGCTGCGGCTGGCAACCACCCCTGCCGCCGCCGTCATCGGCCCGCTGCTCGAGTCCTACCTGGCCGACCGCGCCGCCGGTCGCGCCGTGCCCGACATCGGCCTGTCGGCTGTGCTCTGGCTGAGCGCCACGCCGGGCCAGCCCGGCCAGACGGAGGCCGCGGTCCGCACCGTGGCCGAGATCCACGCCGTCGACCAGGTCGACGCCGTCTACCGGCCCGCCGCCGGCGGATCGTTTGATCAGGTCCTTGCCGCGCAAGGAACGCTTGCCGCGCCAGCACCTCTGGCGGCCGAGCAGCCAGAACACGAACCGACTGCGCCGGGACCCCTGGCAGCCCAAGCACCTTTGGCGGCGGAGCCGGCCGAAGACGAATCCGCCGCACCAACACCCCTGGCGGCTCAGCCGCCCACCCCTATCCAGGAGACAGACCCCATGCCCGACAACCTCCCGCCGGTCGCCCCGACCGCCCCGGACCCGCTCCCCCCGGCCCCGCCGCCCGAACCCACCGGCCTGGCAGCCGCGCCGCCCGCCCCGCCGCCGGCCGCAGGCTCGACCCCTTCTGCGGCTGACACGCTGCTCGCCGAGCAGCGCGCCGTCCTCGACAGCCTGCGCACCAACCTGCTCGATATGCGCCTGGCCGCGTCCAACCTGCCGCCGCACCTGCAGAGCCTGGCCCGCGAGTCGCTCCCTGCCACTTGGACCACCGCCGACCTGGAAGCCGCCATTGCCCGCGTCCAGGCCGCCTGGAGCCAGGAGGAGAGCCACCGCACGGTGCGCGGGGTCGGCCCCATCGCCATGACCGACGGCCTCGACCAGATCACCGAGGCGCTGTCCGCGCTGATCGAGGGCCGGCCGCCAGCCCGCGGCGTCGCGCCCCTCTCCGGCATCCGCGAGGCCTACATCCATCTCTCGGGCGACTACGAGATGACCGGCCTGTACCACGGCGAGCGCGTGCAGCTGGCCAACGTCAACTCGACCACGATGGCCAACATCGTCGCCAACGTGCTCAACAAGGTCGTGGTCGCTGAGTTTCAGACCTATCCCCGGTGGTGGGCGCCGATTGTGCTCGCCGAGAACTTCAACACCCTGCAGACGGTCAAGTGGATCGTGCTCGGGGGCATCGGCGAGCTGCCGACGGTGAACGAGGGCGCGGCCTACAGCGAGCTCACGTGGGATGACGCGTCCGAGTCGGTCGCCTGGCAGAAGCGCGGCGGCTACCTCGGCCTGACCATCGAGGCCATGGACAAGGACGACACGGCCCGCCTGCGCACCGCGCCGCGCGCGCTGGCCCAGGCCGCCTGGCTGACGCTGGGCAAGTCGGTGTCGAGCCTCTTCACCCAGTCGGCCGGCGTCGGCCCGCTCCTGGCCGACACCAAGGCGCTCTTCCACACCGACCACGGCAACCTGGGCACGACCGCCCTCTCAAACACTTCCTGGGCCGCGGCCAAGCTGGCCATGCGCAAGCAGACCGAGGTCAACAGCGGTGAGCGGCTGGGCGCGCTCACGTCCCCGCGTTACCTGCTGATCCCGCCCGACCTGGAGAACACCGCCCTCACGGTGCTGTCTTCGGAGAACCTGCCCGGCGTGGCGAACAACGACGTCAACCCGGAGGCCTCCGGCAACACCTACGACGCCCGCCGCGACGCGGCCCGCCGGCGCATCATCGTGGTGGACCTCTGGACAGACGCCAACGATTGGGCCGTCGTGGCCGACCCCCGGCTCTACCCCACCATCGGCCTCGGCTTCCGCTACGGCGAGACCCCCGAGATCTTCTCCATCGCGTCGCCGACCTCGGGCCTGATGTTCAGCAACGACGTCATGCCGATCAAGGTCCGCTGGTTCTACGCCTGCGGCCCCATGGACTACCGAGGTTTGTATAAGGCCAACGTCGCGTAACGAAAAATAGGACACTGATTCAACTGATGGAACTGATTGAAACTGATAAAAATAGATATCAGTCCAGATCAGGGCCAACCGAAGGTTGGCACATCAGTCCAATCAGTGTCCCGTTCCATCCTCCCATCAAGGGAATCAGAGAATCAGGAGAATCAAGGTTATGGACGGAATGCGCTTCCTCGTTCCTATCCATGGTCACGGCACCCTCGCCGCGAACATGGTCGCCCACGTGACCCTGCCGTGCCCCGCCACCCTCGTGCACGTCAGCGCGGTCGCGACGACCGCCGCAGTCGGCAAGATCGACATCGGCACCGACGCCGACGATGACGCCTATCTCGACGGCAAGGACTTCGGCGCGTCCAACGTGCCCACCACCTTCGGCCGCTCCGACTTCGTCGGCGCCGAGTATCCGCACTTCGCGGCCGGCACGGTGCTCAAGGTCACCATCACGCACGCCTCGATGATCAACCCCGACGCGATCCTGACGTTCCTCGAAGGGTAAAGCGCCGCACCACCGGCGCCACCCTACAGGATCGCCGTCACCCACCCTCCCGCCGCGCGTGCCCCCCACCTCCTTCACGCGCGGTGGACCGGGGGAGGATAAAACAGAACCTTCGTGTCCATTCGTAAGATTCGTGTCATTCGTGGCAGAAAAGGAGCTTTCTCAGTGGACAAGGAAACCATCTCGAAGATCGTCAGTATCGTGGTCACGGCAGCTATCGCTCTCGCGGCTGTCTTCGGCTATCATATCGCCGTCGTTGCACCCACCCTGAACACGATCGCAACCAGTGTCAACGCGGTTTGCAAGTAGCCCATCGCAAATACCGTCAGAATTACCATCAGAAATGCGTCGTAAATACGTCGTAATACGTCGTAAATACGTCGCAAATAGCATCAGAAATGCCACCAGCAACCGCGGCCATCCCAGACCTAGCCGCAACCCTCTCAGGCCAGGCCGCAGCCTGGCCCATCTGCGCCCGCGGCACCGCCCGCGTGCTCGTCTCCGGGCTCTATCGCCGCACCGCACCCCACGTGGACGCCGGCCGCAACGGCCAGTGGGCGAAAGGCCAGGTCCTGACCGTTTGGGCGGAGCAGGGTGACTGGGTGCTCCTGCAGGACCTGCAGACCAACACCGTAGCTTGGTCCCACCGTGGTACCACAACGCAGCCCTATCTGGAGGTCTCGTGCCCGACTGCGTAACAGCAAAACCAGAGAACATCAGCGTAAATCAGGGCCAACCTTGGTTGGCACATCAGCGTCATCAGCGTTCTATTCCACCGGAGGAAGGGTAAACCGGAGGTTCACACCATGACCCTTGCCGAGCTGCGCGCACTCATCCGCCTGACCGTCGCGGACGCAACCCAATGGCCAAACGCCACGGTCGACGCCTGGATCTGCGCCGCAATCCGCCTGTACTCCGCTCACAACCCGCGCCGGCTGCATACCACGCTCACACTCACGACCGGAACACAGACTTACGACCTGCCGGCCGGCACGGTCGCAGTCGTCACGGTCGAATCCCCGGCCGGCCGCAGACCGCCCGAATACATCCCCTACGCCCACCCGGACAGCTATCGCTTCACACACGGCGCCTGCTGCTACACGCTCCGTGGCCTCGCGGACGACATCGCAGCCGATGAAGACACGACCCACGGCGCGATCGTCTTTGCCGAGACCGTCACCACCGGGGAGACGGCCGTGCTCGAGTATCTGGGCCAGCACACCATTCCGAGCGCCGACACCGACGTTATCACCGTGCCAGAGCAGCACACCGAGGCACTGACTGCCTATGTCACGTTCGCCGCCGCGGCGCAGCTCGAAAGCGAGGAGGCCGCCGCGATCTCCGCCGACACGATCACCCTCTCCCAACTCGGAGAGACCGCCCGCCGCGCCTGGAACCGCTATCGCGATGTCATGGACCGCCTGTCCTGGCTGGGCAGCTCCCGCCTGCCGTCCGCCCCGCCCAAGTGGGAGCGTATCGGACTGTAATGCTCTATCTGTGGCCCAACAGCTCGAGTATGGTCAGCTTCGCGAACGGATTCGGCGTGCTCACGACCGCCTATCAGCGCACCGTGCCGCTCGGCATCAGGGAAGGCCGTTCATGGGCCATGGACAATAGTTGTTTCACGAAACGCTTCGACTTTGACCGCTTTCAGCAGCACCTCGCCAAACTGGAGCCCTATCGCAGCCGCTGCCTGTTCATCGCCGTCCCTGATGTGGTCGGAGACGCCCGCGCCACCCTGCAACTGTGGGACACATGGGCGCCTCAGTTCGCCGGCTGGCCCCTCGCGTTTGTGGCCCAGGACGGTCAAGAGGCACTGCCCACGCCCCCGGCCGCGTGGCTCTTCGTCGGAGGCACAGACGCTTTCAAGCTCGGCCGAGCCGCACTCACTTGTATCCAGACCGCGAAGGCGCGCGGTCAGTGCGTCCACGTCGGCCGCGTGAACTCCATCCGTAGATTCCGCTACTTCGCATCAGCAGGAGCAGACAGCGCAGATGGTACAGGACCGATATATGAACCGGACAACTACAAGCGCCTACTCACGGCCGTTGTGGCCCAGCACAGCCTACACCCTGGCCTATCTTGCAGCGATCGTGTGTGCTAACTTGTCTGTTGCAGCTTTCGGCAAATGGGCGACGATCGTCAATGCCCTGCTATTCGTGGGCCTGGATCTGACCACCCGCGACCATCTCCACGACGCCTGGCACGGCCGGCACCTCTGGCGCAACATGGGCCTGCTCATCCTGGCCGGCGCACTGCTAACACTCGTCTGTAACTTTGCCGCGTGGCGCATCGCACTCGCGTCTCTCGTCGCTTTCACCCTGGCCGCCATCGCGGACGTCGCGGTCTACCACCGCACCCGCAGCGTACACCGATCAAACCTTGTCAGCGCCGCAGTCGACTCGATCATCTTCCCAACCCTCGCGTTCGCCAGCCTCCAACCGCTCGTGACACTCGGGCAGTATGCAGCCAAGGTCATCGGCGGCTGGCTCTGGGCGACACTGCTACACCACATCAGGAACGGTAAGCTATGACCTGGAGACCACCGAGCAGTAACAGCGGCTGGCGGAAGACCGCCGAAGAGGCAGCCGGCCGCTTCACGTACATCATCCGCACGACCCTGCAAATCGTCGCCGGCGGCATCCTCCGCTATGCTAAAACCACATGGGACGACACGCGCGCGGGGTTCTGGCTGGGCGTGGACAGCGCCGGCGTGCCCCGCTTCCACATCGGCAACACCTCGAAGGCGCTCCTCTGGGACGGTACTGACTTGACCGTCAAGGGAGATCTGCAGACCCCAACGGTCACCATCGACGACGCCGGGCTGGCGATTCTCGCCGGCGACGACACCCCCAACTGGCTGCGGTTTGTGGACACGGACGGCGCCGGCATCATGCACCTGTCCGTCGCCGACGCGCCCGCATCACCTTGGGCCGCGCTCGCCGTCGCCCGGCCCGCCAGCGGTCACACGGGCTACCTCGATCTCGAGCTCGACGGCTCACTCGGAGACAATGTGCGCATCCGCCTGACCACTCTCTACGGCACGAGCGGCAGCGCCCGGATCCAGTTCCAGATCGGCAACCAGACCGTTCTCGAGCTCGCTCCGCTCACGATCAGCGCGAAACTCCGCCGTATCACCAACCTCGGAGACGCCACGGCCGACACGGACGCACTCAACCGCCAGACCGCGGACGCCCGCTACCCGCTCAAGTCGGCCGGCTGGTCCGGGACGTTCCGCACCGACGAGATCAGCACCATCACCGTCACCGACGGCCAGATCACAGGCGTTACCTAACGTCTTTAGCCACCGAGAGCACAGAGGTAACAGAGATTGGCTCTATCCCTTCTCTGTGTGCTCTGTGTCCTCTGTGGCAAAAAGGAACCCGCCGATGGACGAGCAATTGCGCCTCCTGCTGATCGCCCCCGAACCACCCGGGCTGCCCCGTCTCGCCTGGACCGAGGAACTTGCCAACCTCGCGGAACTGCCCGACCTCCGCATGACCGTCACGCGCGGCCCGGCCGCGGTCCGCGCCGGGGTCGCGGGCCAGCTCGCCAGGTCATACGACTGCGTGCTGTGGGTCGGCCACGCCGCACCCGGCCGGCTGCTGCTCACCGACGGCGCGGTCTCCGCCGACTGGCTCGCC
>CAZTMA010000088.1:10462-21838 GCA_964614645.1 uncultured Anaerolineales bacterium | reverse complement strand
CGATGTGTATCAACTGTATGATGTGTATGATGCTTTTCAGGGGAGCCCACCGGCCTACTCCCGGATATGTCCGTGTCACGAACCGCCAGCGCCGCGCAGCCGGCCGGCTATCTGGAATTCCTTCCAGATAGGATCCCGCCGGCCAGGCCATGGCCTCCACCCGCGCAGCCGCCCCACCCCGCATGGGCGAGCGGCCGGCCTGGCTGGACCAGGACGCGGACGGGGATGTGCCGGCGGCGCCGGAGGGCGGGCAGAGCGACACGCGCAAGCCGGCGCCGACCGATGATGAGCTGGCGCAGCGCTGGCTGCAAGATCATCCTGATACCGCTTGGGGCCTCGGGGAGTTCCGGCGCTATCGCGACGGAGTCTGGCCGGTTGTGGCGGCGGACATCGTGCGGGCGGAGATGCTGCAGACGCTCAAGGCGGCCAAGCGGCCGGTTGCCGGGTAGTGTCCTGGAGCGGGGATCCTCAATTGGGCGCTGGCTGGGCTGGCGCGGCTGCGGCAGCGCGGCGGGTTCGAGGTTCCCAAGGCGGTGCAAGAGGCGACGCAACAGTTCCGCGAATCAAACGATGTGCCGGCGCTCTTCGTGGGGGAGTGCTGCAAGACGGGCAACAACCCGGCTAACGGGGTGCCCTATAAGGCGCAGGGCAGCGCGCTCTACAGGGCCTATGCGGACTGGTGCAAGGAGAACGGGCACAAGTACGCGAGCTCTACCAGGGTCGCAGAGGATTGGCGTCGGTTGGGCTTTGAGCGCGACAGGATCCGGGGGCTAACCTGGTGGCGCGGCGTGGGGTTGCTGAGTGTAGCAACTCCTGAGCAAGTTGCTACACCTGAGTAGCAAGTTGCTACACCTGAGTAGCAAGTTGCTACACCCGAGTAGCAAGTTGCTACACCCGAGTAGCAAGTTGCTACACCCGATCAAGACGATTTCACGCCTAAATCGGGTTTTCGGAGGCGCAAGTGTAGCAGGTGTAGCAACTTGGCCTATTTAAACCTTAACCTATCGCGAGCCCTCTTCCAGGGGGGAGAATATACAGACAGGGATTAAAATAGGCGTAGTTGCTACACCTGCTACACCCTGCACCACTGGATAAGGAATTACCTTTTCGCCGTAGTCAATCCCGAATTCCAAACGGGCGCGCTCGCGCAGGTGGCCCTTGGCGGGGTGGGCTGCAGACGGGGCCGCTCTTTCGACTGGTCGCCAGCCGTCGACAGCGTTGAGCCGGTCACCCGCTCAGGATGCTGCGTGCGCAGGGCCGGGCGAGCGGTTGCACGGTTGCACCGGTACAGCAGGGGGTGCTAACACACACTTTAATTCCTCCGGCTCGGGAATGACGCCGGACTCGGCCGGCAGCGGGTCGCCCACGGTGAGATGGGCGGGTTTGCCGCGCCTGGCCTCGATATTCACAAGATCGACAAGAAGTATCTCTGCGGTCTCCCCGTGCACCGGGACAACAGAGGAACCGCTGCGCGCAGCAGTCCGGGGGGAGTGGGTCTATCCGGGAGTTCTCCCGGATAGCGCGGCGCTCTTGCCATCTGGCTGGCGTCATGGGAATCAGCGGAGACGACCCGGTCGTGTGGGTGCTGCTGTACGCCAGGCGCCTGCAGGTGGCGCCTACCGGTTTTGTCAGGTGTGCGCAGAAGGATGATACACATCATACACATCATACACATGGCGCCGAAGACAGCACGATGTGTATCAACTGTATGATGTGTATGATGCTTCTCTGGGGGATTCCCCGGATAGCGCGGCGCTCCGGCCATCGATCCGGCATCATGGGAGTCAGCGGAGGCGGTCCGTTCCGCATCTGAGGATGCGGAACTCCGCCTGTCTGGTTCCGGATCTGAGGACGCGGGTCTATCTGGAATTTCTTCCAGATGGACCCGCGCTCCGGCCATTTATGGCGCAGCCTGGCTGCGCACGCCCGCTCGCGACGGGGTAAAAGTCCGCGTTCTCGATGTCGATGAGGAGGGCGGCGTGGGAACTCGTATCTTCCTCGTGTTATAAAGAATTACAACGGTACCCCTTTCTATTGTAGTTTCCACGGTTTTTTTACAATGCGTTGATGGTGGGTTATAATCCGACCTGTCATTGGCGACTGGGATACAGGAATGAAGAGAGAAGACTTCGTTACTCCTCATACTGGCGAGTTGGTGCCGATCACCGGCATTTACGGCGCTGAGTACGCGTTTGTGCCCGCGCCCCTGCCGCCGAAATGGGATTGGCCGGTGGAGCTTTGGCCCTTGCTGCTCGAGGCGCGCGTGGCTCTCGCGAGCTTGAGCGGAATCGGCAGACATCTGCCAGATCCCACCCTCTTGCTGCGCCCCCTGCAGTACCGCGAAGCGGTGCGCTCCAATAGCCTGGAAGGCACATATACGCAGCCGATGCAGCAGGCATTATTCGAGCTTGCGCCCGAGGAGTTTCCCGATGAAACGGCCGACGCATATCGCGAGGTCTCCAATTATGCGCAGGCGCTCCGGCTCTACCTTCAAGACAACGGGGATCTGCCTCTCTCCTTACGCCTCATACGTAATCTCCACCAGTTGCTGATGCAAGGTGTCCGAGGAGCGGACAAGGAGCCTGGCCGCTTTCGCCGGCTGCAGGTTCATGTGGGCGTGCCGCCTCGCTACGTGCCACCGCCTCCCGACCGGCTGGGCGAATGCCTGGACGCCTTCGAGAAGTATCTGCATTGCGAGAATGCCGCGTTCGACCCGCTCGTCGACGCCTTCGTCGTGCACTATCAGTTCGAAGCGATCCATCCCTTCCGAGATGGGAACGGTCGGGTCGGGCGCCTGCTGCTCTCTGCAATGATCGCGGAGCGTTGCCGGCTGTCGGCTGCGTGGCTCCACATGAGCGCCTATTTCGACCGTCACAAGGACGCCTATATGGACGCGCTGCTTCGTATCAGCACCCATGCTGATTGGGAGGGTTGGATCAGCTTCTGTCTGCATGGCGTGATTGAGCAGGCCCACGATACGGAACGCCGCTGTGAGCAACTCCTTCAGTTGCGACGAACCTATGAGGACCGCATCGCAGAAAAGGGCGGCAGCGTGCGGCTCTCCAACATGATCGATCGGCTCTTCGAAACGCCAATTATGCAGATACCGCCTCTTGCCGCTCGCTACGGCATCACGTATGCAACCGCACGCTCCGATATAGCCCGCCTGGAACAGGCTGGCATCGTTGAAAGAGTCCCGAATTTGCGGCAGAAGACTTACTATTGCCCCGAAATCCTGAAGACTATCTTTGAAGACTAGCGTTCTCGGTACGGCTGGACCTCGCTATACTGACCACTCAGGGTGACAGAAACCAACCTTGCGAACTAACGATACGACGTTTACCACGGCCCTCACGGGATGGTAAAGCAGGTTGCCCGTGGCGGCCGGGCGAGATGGGCCTATTTTGCCGGTGCGGGCTGGGGTGGCACGGCGTAGTGCTCGGCCGGGTCACCGGCCACGAAGGGCAGGCGGCGGTCGGCCAGGTAGGCATCCCCCAGCAGGTGCAGCTGCACGGTCCACGTCCGCCAGGGCAGGGCAGTGCCCGGCTTGGTCCCGTCACGATCGAACTCAGGGTAGTACTCGAATACCGCGGCCTGGAAGGGCTGCGTCCAGCGCTCCACGCCGTCCGGCGTGACCTGCCTGGCAGGCGGTCCCATGGGATAGCCGAAGGCGTCTTCCCGGCCGTGCCGGTCGAAGTAGCTCTTGAACCCGATCCACGAGCCGTCCGGCGCGTAGTTGGCTACGGCGTGACCGAGGCCCCGGTCGCCCTTGGGGAAATACCAGTAGTCGGCACTGTTGGGTTGCGCAGGGGGCGTCTCGGGAGCCGCCTCGCCGCCCAGCTCGGTCGCGAGCAGGCGGCGCTGGATGCGGTACTCCGGAGGATTCTCCCCGTGCCACTCGAGCACGGCCCGCTGAAAGAACTGCACGCACTGCTCCGGGTCCAGCGGGTCGGCCACCACGGGCGAACGCGGGTTGCCGATATAGTCCAGGTCGCCGTGTGAGCGGAAGAAGTCCAGCCAGGGGCCGCTGACCGCATAGCCGGTCGGCGCGACCCAGGCCTCGGCCTCCGATGGTTCGGGAGGCACCAGCGCGCCCGGGACACCCCAGCAGGCATCGACCGGCCGGGGCAGCGCGTCGCGGCCTTCGGCGGCGCCGGGTTCGACCAGGATTACGGGATCGCCGCCGACGAGGATCAGGCTCGGGTCGCGGGCGTCGGTGTTGTTTTCCGCGGGCGCCAAGGTGAAGTGGAAGGCGCCGTCCGCAGCGCGGGCCAGAGACACCCGTGCGCCGTATTTGTCGATGAGCGTGGCGGCCGCGACGCCGGAGGGCGCGGCCACGCGCAGCGGCGCGATCGACGCGTTCCATAGCACCGTGACGCGGTCGGACCCGCGCACCATGCGCACGCCGTTGAGGGCGCCCGGCCAGACGAACTGCGGCCGCGTGCGGGTCGAGGCCAGCAGGGAAGCCAGCTCATCCTCGCCGGGCGGATCCGCGGAACCGGACCAGAAATAGCGGGCACGGGTCGTCCGTGACAGCTCGCGTACCGTGACCTGGTAGGCCACATACGCGGGCCGCGGGACGCCGTTGTTGCGCACCAGGCCATAGTACTGCTCGTTCTCGGGCTCCTCATCCCGCATCTTGTAGACGGCATAGCGCTCGACGCCGGCTGCGCGCGCGAGCGCCGCGCACTGGAGCATGTAGCTCGCCTGCCCGCTCAGCGAAGCGCGCAGGCCGCCGCGCGGCAGGGGACGCAAGGGGTCGTCGTAGGGCGGCACGTTGGACTCGTCCATCCAGATGGGCTTGTCGAGGCCGTGGCGGGCCAGGATCGCGCGGGAGAGCGTGGGCACGGTGAAGCAGTTGAGCGGGTTGTTGTATTGGTGGACGGCCAGCGCGTCGAAATAGAGATCGTGCTCGGCCGCACCCGGCAGCGCCTCCAGGGCGGTCAGCAGGCGATCGAGATACTGGGTGCGGCGGTTTTCGACATCCCACCACCAGGTGGTGCCCGCGAGCACGACGCTGGCCTGCGGATTGCCAGCCTTGATGGCCTGGTAGCCGACCGACTGCATCAGGGCAAAGTCCGCCACCGAGCCCGCCCAGGTCGCGTAGGTCTCGCGATAGATATCGGGCTCGTTCCAGAGGATCCAGACGTCGACCAGGCCGGCGTACTCAGCCGCCAGGCGCGTCAGGAATTGGCCCCAGTAGTTGTCGGGGTGGTCGAAGGGCAGCTCGAGATTGCGGGGCGGCGAGATGGGCCCATAGCCGGGGTCACGCGCGGCCCAGCCGGGTGTGTGCTGCACGACCGCCACCGGCTCGATGCCACGGCTGCGATTGTCCTCGATCAGGTTGCGCGCGAACCAGCCATCAGGGTTCCAATCCGCCGGTCCGTCGGGCTGCAGGTTGGACCACCACACCACGAGCCGCTCCCAGCGCACGCCGGCGTTGACCGCGTGGTGCGGATCATGGATGGCCTGTACGACGCCGAAGAAGGGGTCGACCTGCGGCACGGGCGGCAGTGGCGCGGGATCCCCCGGGGCCTGGCCGGAGACCGCTCCGGGCGCGAGGATGCCCAGCGACGAAACCAGGATCACCCCAAGCAGAAGGGCGTGAAGTAAAGGGCGCATAGTGCAGAAGTCTCCAGTGGACCTGGAAGATCAGGCAGGATGGGCAGGGGCGCGGCGTCGGGGGCGCGTGGCAGACGCTCCGCTGCCGGAAGTGCACCCGGTTATTGTACGCACTTTTTTGGATTTGGCCAGTTGCGGCAGTTGGGCGAAGTCATGTTGCAATCGTGCCTTCCGCCTGGCAGTTGAAACTGCGGCTACCGTTGCGAAGTCTGCCTTCGCAGACTGGTGAATAACCGGCGTAGGCCGGTTTTGCAGTGGTAGCCGCAACTTCAGTTGCCAGGTGGGTTCACCTGACACACTATGAAATCACCCTGGGCGTTTACGCATACAGGCAACCTAACCGGCTAAAGCCTCGACTCCAATCTCTCGTGTTATGGGTCGTGTAAGACGCCTGTGTTATAGTCTGTCAGTCCATGGCGCTGCGGCGCTGGGCGCTGCGGCGCTGGGCGCTGGAAGCGCTCACACTGAAACAGATCGGAGCACCCTTTGAATTCTGCCAGACCCAATCATACGAACGCGCGGCCGGCAGGGCTGCCCGCGCGGCTGCGCCACGAAGTGCGCGAGTTCTGGGAGGCGCTGCGCAACACGCCGGAAGCGTTTCGCCTCGTTTGGTCGGCCAGCCGCCGCGCAGCGCTGGTCGGGATCGGGCTCACGATCGTCGCGGCCAGCCTCCCCGCGGCGCAGGCGTGGGCCGGGAAGCTCATCATCGACTCGGTGGTCGCGGCCGCGCAGCAGGGCATGGAGCCGATGGCCGGGCTGCGCTACGTCCTGCCTTACCTCCTGCTGGAGTTCGCACTGCTGCTCATCGGGTCCGTGACCGGCCAGATGCGCAGCCTGTCCGACCGGGTGCTCCAGTCGCAGCTCACCAACCACGTCAACAGCATGATGATCCGCAAGGCCATCAGCCTGGACCTGCAGTTCTTCGAGGACCCCATCTTCTATGACATGCTGCAGAACGCGCGGCGGCAGGCGGACACGAGCGCGCTGGCCATCGTCAACGCCACGCTGCAGATGCTCCAGCAGGTCATCACGCTCGTCTCGCTGATGGCCCTGCTCATCCGCTTCAGCCCGTGGCTGGCGGTGATCGTCTTCGTCTCGGCCATCCCCGCGTTCCTCTCGCAGTCGCAGTACGCGGAGCGCGCGTTTCGCGCGGTGAGCCGCCGTGCGCCGGAAGCGCGGCTGCTGAATTACCTGGAGATGCTGCTGACCGGGAATGACACCGTTAAAGAGATCAAGCTGTTCGGGCTGGGCGAGTCGCTGCTGCGGCGCTACCAGGAGCTGTTCACGCGCTTCTACGAGGAGGACCTCGCCATCGCGCGGCGGCGCACCTTTGCGGGTCTCGGCTGGGGCATGTTGTCGAACATCGCCTATTACGGCAGCTACGCGTGGATCGTCCTGCGGACGGTCGCGGGGCGCATCACGCTGGGCGACATGACCATGTTCCTGAGCATCTTCCGCCAGTCGCAGAGCTCCATCCGGTCGCTGCTCGACAGCCTGAACCGGCTCTACGAGAGCAACCTGTATCTCGACAACCTGATGGAATATCTCAAGCTGCAGCCGGTGCTGGTGGCGCCCGTCGACGGGCTGATTGCGCCCGCGCCGATCCGCCAGGGCATCGAGTTCCGGAACGTGTCGTTCCACTATCCCGGCTCCGACTTCGAGGTGCTGCACGACATCAGCTTCCACATCCAGCCGGGCGAGCGCATCGCGCTGGTCGGGTTGAACGGCGCAGGCAAGACCACGCTCATCAAGCTGCTCACGCGGCTCTATGACCCGACGGAGGGCCAGATCCTGTTGGACGGCGTGGACCTGCGCGAGTACGACCTGACCAGCCTGCACCAGCGGTTCGGCGTCATCTTCCAGGATTTCGTGCGCTACCAGTTCACGGTGCGGGAGAACATCGGGTTCGGCCAGGTGGATGCGCTGGACGACCTCGCCCGCATCCGGGATGCGGCGGACCGCGGGGGCGCGAGCCCGATCATCGAGAAGATGCCCCAGGGGTACGACACGATGCTGGGGCGGCGCTGGGAGAAGGGCCAGGAGCTGTCGGGCGGGCAGTGGCAGAAGATTGCGCTGGCCCGGGCGTTCATGCGCGAGGCAGAGGTGCTCGTGCTGGACGAGCCGACGTCCGCGCTGGATGCGGAGGCCGAGTACGAGGTCTTCCGGCGCTTCGGCGAGCTGATGGAGGGGCGCATCGCGGTGCTGATCTCGCACCGGTTCTCGACCGTGCGCATGGCCGACCGGATCGTGGTGCTGTCAGCGGGGAAGATCATCGAGCTGGGCAGCCACGCGGAGCTGATGGCGCTCGACGGCGCGTACGCGCGGCTGTTCAATCTGCAGGCGGAGGGGTATCGGTAGGGGGCGGGGGTGCGGCCATCGCGAATAAGCAAATGCGCCGGCGGGCGCGCCGCGAATAAGCGAATGGGGCGCGCCGCGGCGGCCCGATTCGCGTATTCGCGGGCTGATTCGATTATTCGCGATGGCCTGCATCCGTTGTGGCTTTACCCGATCCGGTACACCCCTGCGGACACGGCGGGGAGGCGCACCTGCCAGCCGCCGGGCTGCGCGGTCACCGCGCCGTCGGCGCCGTATAACGTCTCCACCGTCCCGCCCGGTTCGCCCTGCACGTCCGCTGACACGGCGGCATCGCTGGGGTTGAGCGCGACCAGGATGCGCTCGCGGCGGTCAGCGGTCCGCCGTTCGTAGACGAAGGGCAGCTTTCCGGCCTCGGCGTACAGCGGGCAGAACTCTGCGCTGGCGGACAGCGCCGGGTGCGCCTTGCGCAGGGCGATGAGGGCCTGCACCTGGCTCAGCAGGGAATCCCCATCCTCGAGCTGGCCGGCCACGGTGGGCCGCGCGGCGTCGGGATGGATGGGCAGGTAGAGCGCGTCCGCGGGCGCGTTCGAGAAGCCTGCGTTGGGCAGCGCGTTGTCCCACTGCATGGGGGTGCGCGCGCCGGTGCGCTGGTAGCCGCCTTCCTTGGAGGGCAGGCCGTGGACCGTGCGCATGCCGATCTCGTCGCCGTAGTAGATGAACGGCACGCCCGGCATGGTCAGCAGGAAGGTCCACGCGCACAGCAGGTCGGCGGTCTCGCGGCCCTCCGCCAGGCGCTGGCCCATGTCGTGGTTGCCGCTGGGGATGCAGATGAGCCCTCGGCCGTGGGCATCCCCATAGTCGCGCAGGTACTCGTCCAGGAACTCGCGGATGTTGCCGTGGCCGGAGCGGTCGAAGAAGCTCCACCCGTAGCGGCCGCCCCATGGCCCATCGCTGCCGCCCTTGCGGAACAGCGAGGTGTAGCCGCCCTGGCCGAAGTGGAGCAGGAAGTCCATGTGGAAGCCGGCGGGCAGCGATTCGCCCGGCTTGCCCCATTCCGCGATGAGCGCGGCGTCGGGATACTCTGCGTCCAGCCACGCGCGCACCTCGCGCCAGAAGGCCGCGGTCTCGCGGCGGCCCGCATCCTGCTTGACGAGCGAGCCGGCCATGTCCACCCGGAAGCCGGCCGCGCCCCGCTCCAGCCAGAAGCGCATGACATCCTTCATCGCTTGGCGCACCGCCTGCGGGCCGGGCGCGTCCACCGGCTGCTGCCAGGGATGGCCGGGCTCAGGGTTGGCGAACCCGTAGTTGAGCGCGGGCTGGCAGGCGAAGAAGTTGATGATGAAGCCGCCGTTCCGCTCGCTCAGGCCCGTGATCGCCCGCAGGCCATCCGACGGCGCCCAGACCATGTTGGTCCAGATGAACCAGTCGCTGTACTCGTTGCGCTCGTGCCGGGCGGAGGCCTTGAACCAGGGGTGCTGCCAGGAAGTGTGGCCGGGCACCAGGTCCAGGAAGATGCGGATGCCGCGGCTGCGCGCCTCGGCGAAGAGCGCCTCCAGGTCGGCGTTCGTGCCGTAGCGGGGCGCGACCTGGTAGTAATCGCTGACATCGTACCCCGCGTCCTCGAACGGCGAGGTGAAACACGGATTCAGCCAGAGCGCGTTGACGCCGAGCGACTCCAGGTAGTCCAGCTTTGCGGCGATGCCCGGCAGGTCACCGATGCCGTCGCCGTTGGCGTCGTAGAACGTCTGGGGGTAGATTTCGTAGAAGACGGCATCCTCGAGCCAGGCAGGGTAGGGCCGGGACGCAGGGACATTGGCGTTTGATACGCTGGGGGTCGACATACAAGCACCTCAGATATGATGATGGGAACAGAACACTACTTCAGCATATAATACGTGCCCTTCTTATCCCCGATCTTGACGATCAACCCCTTGTCAACGAGGTCGGCCAGGTCGAGGCGGAGGGTCTCGGGGGTCACGTCGGGGCAGAGGTCACGGTACTCGCGGTTGGTGATGCTCGTGTGGAGCTGCAGGTAGTTGAGCGCGCGGATCTGCCGGTCGTTCAGGCGGCCGCTCCACTCCGGCAGCGCACGCTCCTTGAGCAGGCCCCCGCTTGCGCCGACCTGGGCAAACCCGCGGCGCAGCGTCACCGTGAAGGCGTAAGGCGCGTCCTTGAACTCCGGGCCGGGATGGCCACCCGCGACCATTTCCTCGATCATGCGGTCGATGCCCAGGCCCAACTGCTCGATGTAGCCCCACTCGAACAGCCCGTTGACCAGCCGCGGGTTGCGCGAGAAGTGCTCCTCCACGAGGTTGTCGAGTGTGATGTAGCCGGGCAGCCCGCCGGGGCTGCTGATTTCCAGCCGGTCGTCGAACTGGCGCAGCTCGACCCGCCGCCCTGTCAGCCGGTAGTCGCGGTGGCACATGGCGTTGACGAGCGCCTCGCGGACCGCAAACAGCGGCAGGATGTGTTTGTCCTCCCGCTTCAGCCCGCGCACGATGGCCTCCCCGCGCAATTCCTGCAGCAGGATGCTCCAGGAGTTCTCGATGACCCGCGCCAGCGCGCCGTTGATCTCTTCGCGGCGGCTGTAGCCCGGCTGGCCGCCCGGCCCGCGCGGCTGCGTGCCTGCAAAGCGCACGTACACCAGCCCGCTCTGCGGGATGAAGAACTGCGGGTCCCTGCCGAAGAGCAGCATGCCTGCGACCGTCACCTGGCCCTGCGGGTTCAGCGCGCCGATGGCGGTCAGCAGCTCATCTTCGGTCTGGCCCAGGTCACGGCCCAGGCGTTCGGCCCGCCGCTTGACGTAATCTGCGATGACGCCGGGGTCCAGGTCGTCGCGGTCCGCGCCGGGCACGGTCTCGACCTCGAAGTCGCCGCTCGCCTTGGTCGCGGCCAGGTGGCTGATCTTGCCGCCGTCGAGCGCCTCGTTGCCTGCGCTCGTGCGGACGAGCACCCGGCCGTCCGCCAGCGCGTGCAGCTCCGTGCTGCGGGGTACGCTGATGGCCACCGCAAGGCCGCTCCGGTCCTCGAACTGCTGCCATTCCGTGCGCACGAGCGGGCGGCAGTGGCCCAGCGCGGCGCGCAGCGCGGCCTCGGCATCCTCCACGGTCACATCGCCGGTCACGCCGCCTTCGCTGTCCACGCCGAGCAGGACAGAGCCGCCGTCACCGTTCGCGAACGCGACGAGCGTCTCAGCCAGGCGGCTGACATCGGGCACGGGCATGACCTCCAACTGGAGGCCGATGCCCCGGCGCAACAGGGTAGCGAGTGACATGGGTGCGGGTTATACCGGTCCTTTCAGGGTGCGCACGGGGCGCTGAAGCGCCTACTACGAACGTTTGCGTGGTTTGTAGTAGGGGCTTCAGCCCCCCTGCGTCCACGCTGGCGCTGAAGCGCCTACTACGAACGTTTGCGTGGTTTGTAGTAGGGGCTTCAGCC
>CAZTMA010000088.1:7422-10362 GCA_964614645.1 uncultured Anaerolineales bacterium | reverse complement strand
CCCTGCCTCCACGATGGCGCTGTCATCGTCTGCATCCGCTATCTCAACGGCCACGACCGCAACCGCAGCGGGCTGCTCTGCTGACTGCTCCGCCGGCTGCTCTCCAGGTGCTGCCCCCGCTTCATCTTCGATCTGCGGCGCGAGGCGGGCCATCGCGGCCACGGCATCGCCGTTCGACGGGTTGACGATGCGCACGCCCTTGGTCATGCGCGCCATGAGCCGGATGTCCTTGCAGGTCGTCCGCAGGATCAGGCCGCCGGACGTGATGATCGTGACCTGGTCACATTCCTGCACGACGCGGGCCGCAACGACCTTGCCGGTCTCTTCCAGCCGGTCGTGTGCCAGCGCCCACATGCCCTGCGTATTGCGCGAATGCGGGGTGAACTGGTCGAGCGGGGTGCGCTTGCCGTAGCCGCGCTCGGTGATGATGAGCAGGTGGCCGTCAGGCTCGACGACGTCGAACGCCTTGACCACGTCGCCGTCGTTCAGGCGGACACCCCAGACGCCTGCGGCGGTCCGGCCCATCGCGCGCACCTGCTTCTCCGAGAAGCGCAGCGCGCGGCCGCCCGCGGTCACGACCATGAACTCCTGCCCGCCGCGCGTTGCTCGGGCCCAGCCCAGCTCGTCGCCCGGCTCCAGGTTCATCGCGATGATGCCGCTGGGCCGCACGTCCGCAAACTCGCTGAGCTTGACGCGCTTGATGCGGCCCTGCCGCGTCAGCAGCGTCACATACTCGGCATCCGCGAAATCGGGCACGACGAGCACGGTCGTGACGCGCTCCTCCGCGGCCAGGTTGAGGAAGTTGACCAGCGGCAGGCCGCGGCCATCCCGCGCTGCGTCCGGCAGCGCAAAGACCCGCTGCCCGTAGACCCGGCCCCGGTTGGTAAAGAAGAGCAGGTGGTCGAGCGTGTCCGCGGAGATGAGGTCCACGACCTCGTCCTCGTCCTTCGTGCGCATGCCCTGCACGCCCCGGCCTCCGCGCCGCTGTGCCCGGTAGAAAGCCAGCGGCGTGCGCTTGATGTAGCTGGCCTGCGACACGCTGATGAGGACGGCCTCCTGCCGGATCAGGTCCTCCTCGGAGAAGTCGCCTGCGGCCTCCGGCACGATGATCGTGCGCCGCTCGTCCGCAAACCGCGCCTTGAGGTCGAGCACCTCATCCTTGATGACGCCGAGAATGCGCGTCGGGTCGCCCAGCAGCTCCTCGTAGTACTTGATCTGGCCGAGGAGGGTCTGGTACTCGTCCTCGATTTTCTGGCGTTCGAGCGCGGCCAGCCGGCGCAACTGCATGTCGAGGATGGCCTGGGCCTGCCGTTCGCTCAGCCCGAAGCGCGCGATGAGCTTATGCCGGGCATCGTCCGCGCTGTCCGCGGTGCGGATGATGTGGATGACCTCGTCGAGGAACTGCAGCGCGATGCGCAGCCCTTCCAGGATGTGCGCCCGCTCGCGCGCCTGGCGGAGCAGGTAGTTCGTCCGCCGGATGATGACGTCGATGCGGTGGTCCACGTAAATCTGGAGCGCGCGCTTGAGGCTGAGCAGCCGGGGCTCGCCGTCGACCAGGGCCAGCATGTTGACGCCGAAGGTGGACTGCAGCGGCGTGTACTTGAAGAGCTGGTTGAGCACCTTGCGCGGGGACGCGCCCCGCTTGAGCTCGATGACGACGTGCATCCCCTTGCGGTCCGACTCGTCGCGCAGGTCGCTGATGTCGGGGATGCGGCCCTCGCGCACCAGCTCCGCGATGCGTTCGAGCAGGGTGGTCTTGTTGAGCTGGTAGGGGATCGCGGTGACGACGATACGGTGACGGCCGCTGCCGCCGCGGCCGCTATCGCCCCCGCGGCTGGTCATCTCCTCGATGCGCGTGGCCGCGCGCATGATGACGCGGCCCTTGCCCGTGCCGTAGGCCAGCTTGATTTCCTCGCGGCCCATGACCAGTGCACCGGTCGGGAAGTCGGGTCCCTGGATGAACTGCATGAGCTCATCCACGGTAATATCTTCCACCTCGCCCCAGCGGTCGATCAGGAACACGATGGCATCGCACAATTCACCGAGGTTGTGGGGCGGGATGTTGGTGGCCATGCCGACTGCAATGCCGCTGTTGCCGTTGAGCAGGAGGTTGGGCAGCAGCGCGGGCAGCACCGCCGGTTCCTTGAGGCTGCCGTCGAAGTTGTCGTTCCAGTCGATGGTCTCTTTTTCGATGTCGGAGATCAGCGACTCGGTGATGCGGGCCAGGCGGGCCTCGGTGTAGCGCATGGCTGCAGGCGCGTCGCCGTCCACCGAGCCGAAGTTGCCCTGGCCGTCCACCAGGGGGTAGCGCAGGCTGAAGTCCTGGGCCATGCGGGCCATGGCGTCGTAGACCGCGCTGTCGCCGTGCGGGTGATACTTGCCGAGCACCTCACCGACGATACGGGCGGACTTGCGGTAAGGTGTGCCGGCGCGGTTGCCCATGTCATCCATCGCGTAGATGATGCGGCGCTGGACGGGCTTCATCCCGTCGCGCGCGTCGGGCAGTGCCCGCGCGACGATAACACTCATCGCGTAGTCCAGATAGGACCCGCGCATCTCCTCGTCGATGCTGATCGGCCGGACAATCCCCAGGGCGCTGGGTGTAGTTTCAATCTGATTATTCATTCACCGTTCCTCAGGCCATCTCGCGTTTCACACGATACGCTTCATTATTATACCTCAGAACGGTCGTTTGGGCCATTTACGGGTGAACGGGTGAAGAGGTGAACAGGAGAACAGGAGAAGAGGTGACAAGGTGACGGGGTGGACGGGAGAACAGGTGAAGAGGTGAAGAGGTGACAAGGTGAACAGGTGAACAGGTGATAGTGGAGTAGAGGCTTTAGCCGGTTTGGTTGTGAACGAGCGTCGCCCAGGGAGAGGAGTTCGCATCCTCAGATGCGAACCGGCGCTCTCGAAGAAGAGAGGAGTTTGCATCCTCAG